>SBAZ01000105.1 GCA_005239935.1 Planctomycetales bacterium
CATGCGCCCCATGCGAAAACAAATGGCTGCCCCGCAGACGGCTCTCAGCCCAGAAGCCGCCCAGGATGCCCAGCGCCAAGAAGCCGAAGAACAACTGCGGCTCCGCGCTGATGCACACGTGCAACTCCATGGCCTGCCCCACCAGCCGGCCGCCGACATAGGGAAAGACATAGTCGCTCAGCCCGCACGGGATCATCGTGCCCAGCGCACCCACGACCACGGCGTGCGCCGCCCGACGGTCATACCGCCAGAAGAGCGAGGTGGTGGCGATCGCGCTGAGGCAGATGTGGAGCGGATGGAACAAGTGGAAGGATCCCCGGGCCTGCGCCAGCAGGTCGTCGGTGCGGCCGGCGTGGAGCAGCTGCGTGCCGGACCACCACACCGCACCCATGGCGACCAGCGTGCTCACGATCGTGTACGGCAGGTGGTGCGTGAACTCGACCAGGACCAGGCGCCAGCGGTCAGACATCGCGGGGTCTGGGCCCAGAGTCCGGTTCGGCCAATTGGGGGGGCCTGACCCCGAGCGTCAGGCGGTCGCCCACCCAGGCGCCGCCGGCCGCACCCAGCGCGTTCATGAGGGCGTCCATCCAGTCAGCACCGCGCCAGGGGACGACCATCTGCAGGACCTCCACCAACAGGCCATAGCTCGTCGCGTACATCCACACCCAGCAGCGGTACTCCGGCTCGGGCTGGCGCGTCGCGCGGACGGCCTGCATGAGGATCCACGCGAATCCAAGATACTCGCAGAGGTGCAGCACCTTGTCAAGGTACGGGACCTCCTCCGTCGGCAGATCGACCGGCACCAGCGATCCGATCAAGATGAGCAGCGCGTAGACGGCGGCGGCCGTCCACCAGAGGCTACGACGCCTTCTGGTCGCCGGAAGGTTTGGCAGGCTGGTCCTTCTTCTTGGCGTCGTGGTAGCTCTTGCTGCGGTAGTCGGTGGTGTAGAAGCCCCCGCCCTTGAAGAGAAAGCCCGACCCGCTGCCCAAGAGGCGCTTCATGGGTCCTTTGCACGCCGGGCACCGGCTCAGCGGCTTGGCGGTAATGGACTGGAACACGTCGTGGCGCTTCTTGCACTTGACGCACTGGTACTCGTAGGTGGGCATCGCGTCAGTGACCAGTGATCAGTGATCGGTAATCGGTGAGGAGCCGGTCGATGTTCACTCGCCACAGACCACGAGCCACCGACCACTGACGCCTGCCCTTCATCTGAGGAGGTCCTTGAGTCTGCTGAGGAACGACCGGCGCGTCGGATGCGCCTCGTCGCCGGCCGCCTGGTCGAACGCTTGCAGCAAGCGCTTCTGGGATCCACTCAGCCGGGTGGGCGTTTCCACCTGAATCCGGACCAGCAAGTCCCCGGTGCCGCGCCCGGTGAGGTCCGGCAATCCCTTGCCGCGCACCCGCAGCACCGTGCCGCTCTGCGTGCCCTGGGGCACCTTGACCGCGAGGCGCCCATTCATCGTCGGCACCTCCACCTCGGCCCCCAGCGCGGCCTGCGCCATGGTCACCGGATACTCGATGAGCAGGTCCGGGCCGTCGCGGTGAAACACCTCGTGTGGCCGCACCGTCACGACGACATACAGGTGGCCGCGTCCCCCCGGACCGCCTTCGCCCTCACCGGCCAGCCGCAGTCGCGTCCCGGACTCGATACCGGCGGGCACCTTGACCTGAATGCTCCGCTCGACCGCCACGCGGCCGGCCCCGCGGCACGCACCGCACGCCTTCTTCACCACGCTGCCCTGCCCCTCGCACCGCTGGCACGTGCGAGCGATCACCATGAATCCAGCCGCCTGGCGGATCTGCCCGGCGCCCTGGCAGGTCGAACAGGTCGCCCGTGTTCCGCCCTCGCCCCGACACTCCTCGCAAACCTCATGGCGGGGGACCCTCAACGTCTTCGTGACCCCATGCGCGGCCTCCTCGAACGAGAGGGTCATCTCGGCCAAGAGGTCCGCGCCGCGTGCCGTGCGCTGCCCGCGCGGGCTCCCGAAGCCGAATCCACCGAAGAGGTCCTCGAAGATCGACCCGCCGATTCCCAGGTCGCTGAAGATGCTCGAAAAGTCGGCGTTGCGGAAGATGTCCTCGGTGGAATAGCGCTGGTCAAAGCCGGCATGGCCGAACTGGTCGTACACCCGCCGCTTCTCGGAGTCGGAGAGAACCGCGTAGGCCTCGGAGATCTCCTTGAACTTCTCCTCGGCCGAGGCCTTCTGGGTGGCCGGCACCCGGTCCGGGTGGTGCTTCAGCGCCAGCGCCCGGTAGGCGCGCTTGATGTCATCCACCGAAGCGCCCTTCTGGACGCCCAGGATTTCGTAGTAATCGCGTCTCGTTACTGGCATCGACTCAGGGGCATGGGGCGAGCGGCACGGGGCATGGGCGCGTCAGGATGGGGACCCCCGTCCCACGTCTCCCGACCCTTGCCCCCCACTCACACTTTCCACTCCGGCTTATACAGGTACCCGATGACGAGGCCGGTGATGGTGGTCTGCACGACTCCGCCGAGGAACCAATTGAAGATGAGCGAAATCGGGTACGGATAGACAAAAAACTTCATCAGGTTGGACGGGAAGAAGAGCAGTAGCCCCATGAGGACCCCGAACCGAAATCCCTGCGCCACGGTGCCTTTCCCCGCCTCGTAGCCCTTCGCATAGACGAACGTCAGCAGGACCGCGAGCGCGGCCTGGGACGCGACCATGAAGCCGATCAGGTCGCGCATTTGCTCGGCCGGACGCCAGAAGGCGGCGGTGTACTGGTAGGTCGGGCCCAACCAGACCGAATGGATCAGCCAGTCGGTGACGGCCAGCGCGCTGTAGGCGCCCAGCACCGCCATGCCCCAGCGACGCACGTTCATGCGAACGTCCATCCACCCTCCCGTGTTGCGCTGCCCCGCCCTGGTCGGCTCACTGGCCGTCTTCCACCGTGTACTCGGCGTCCACCACCTTCTCGTCGCCGGCCTGCTTCTGGCTCGGTTCCTCGGCCTGGGGTCCCGGCTTCCCGCGCCCCCCGCCTCCGGCCCCTGGTCCCTTGCTCTTGTACACTTCCTCCGCGAGTTTGTGCGCGGCGCGCGAGAGCTCATCGGCGGCCGCCTTGATCTTCCCGGCGTCGCCGGACGTCAGCACCTCGCGCAGCGCCTTGAGCTTCCCTTCAATCGCCTGGCGCTCGCCGGCCGGGAGCTTGTCGCCGAGGTCCTTCAGGCTCTTCTCGGTGGCATAGGCCAGTTGGTCGGCCTGGTTCTTCGCCTCGGCCAGTTCCTTGCGCTGCTGATCCTGGTCCGCGAACTGCTCGGCCTGCTTGACCATCTTCTCGATCTCGTCCTTGGACAACTTCTCCGGCGCGGTGATGCGGATGGACTGCTCCTTGCCGGTGCCCAGGTCCTTGGCCGAGACATGGACGATGCCGTTCGCATCGATGTCGAAGGCCACCTCGATCTGCGGCACACCGCGGGGCGCGAGCGGGATGCCCACCAGGTCGAACCGGCCCAGCTCGACGTTGTCCGCTGCCATCGGCCGCTCGCCCTGCAAGACCCGGATCGTCACGGCTTGCTGATTGTCGTCCGCGGTGGAGAACACCTGGGCCTTGCGCGTCGGGATCGTCGTGTTGCGCTCGATCAGTTTAGTGCACACCCCGCCGAGCGTCTCGAGGCCCAGGGAGAGGGGGGTGACGTCGAGGAGGAGCACGTCCTTCACCTCGCCCTTGAGCACCGCGGCTTGCACCGCCGCGCCCATGGCGACGCACTCCATCGGATCCACCCCGCGCTCGACCTGCTTGCCGGCCGTCTCCTCGACGAACCGCTGGATGACCGGCATCCGCGTCGGCCCGCCCACGAGGATAATCCGGTCGATCTCCGCCGGCCGCAGCTTGGCATCGCTCAGGGCCCGCTCGACCGGCCCGCGGCACCGTGACACGATCGGCTCGACGATGCGCTCCAGGGTGGCGCGCGAGAGCTTCATCGTCAGATGTTTCGGCCCGGAGGCGTCGGCCGTGATGAACGGCAGGTTGAGATCGGTCTCGAGCACGTTGCTCAGCTCGATCTTCGCCTTCTCCGCCGCCTCGCGCAGGCGCTGGTAGGCCATCTTGTCGCTGCGCACGTCGATGCCGGATTCCTTCTTGAACTCGGCCGCGAGGTGGTCCACGAGCGCCACGTCCATGTCCGTGCCGCCGAGCTGGGTATCGCCGCTCGTCGCGCGGACTTCGAAGACGCCCTGCGCCATGTCCATGATCGTCACGTCGAGGGTGCCGCCGCCCAGGTCGAAGACGAGGATCTTCTGCTCCTTCCCGGCCTTGTCCAGGCCGTAGGCTAGACACGCGGCCGTCGGCTCGTTGACGATGCGCAACACCTCCAGCCCGGCGATCATCCCCGCGTCCTTCGTCGCCTGGCGCTGGTTGTCGTTGAAGTAGGCCGGCACCGTGACGACGGCCTCCTTCACCGGCTCGCCCAGGAACGCCTCGGCATCCCGCTTGATCTTCTGGAGGATGAACGCCGAAATCTGCTGCGGGGTGTACTCCTTGCCGTAGATGCGGTAGACGTGGTCCGTCCCCATCTTCCGCTTGGCGGCGATGACCGTCCCCTCGGGATTGGTGGCGGCTTGGCGGCGGGCCGGCTCGCCGACCAGCAACTGCCCGTCCTTGGTGAAGGCGACGTATGACGGGAACGCCTTGCCCCCGACGCTCGTGCCCTCCGCCGACGGAATGATGCTCGGCCGGCCCTGGTCCATGACCGCGCAAGCCGAGTTCGAGGTCCCCAGATCAATGCCGATGACTTTAGCCATCACGTCCTCCCTATCCGCTCACGTCTGACTGCTCGCTGTGCGTGTTCGCGACCTTGACGAGCGCCGGACGAATCACTTTCCCATGCATCGTGTAGCCCACGTGCACCTCTTCCACGATCGTCCCATCCGCTTCACCGTTCTGCGGGGACACCTGCTCGGCCGCCTCATGCAGGTGAGGGTCGAACCGGTGCCCCACGGTCGGGATCCGGGTGATGCCTTCCTGCTCGAGGAGTCCGAGCAGCTGCCGGTAGATCAGGTGCACCCCGCGCGCCACCGCCTGCGGATCTGACTGTTTGTCCACGGCCACCAGGGCCTGGTCCAGACTGTCCACGATGGGCAGCAGCTGGCGGGCCACGCCCTCGACTGCGTACTTGCTGAACTCCTCTTTGTCGCGCTGCAGGCGCTTGCGCAGGTTGTCCATCTCCGCCAGCGCGCGCAGGTACTTGTCGTTCGCCTCGCGCGCCTGCCGTTCGAGGTCGGCGTCGCGGCTCGTGGCGTCAGTCGCCGGCGACGGCGCGGCGGGCGATGGCTTCACTGGCTCAGGCCGCGGCCTGGTCATCCCACCACCTGCAGGGCTGCGCCGCAGGCGCAGCGGCCCGCGGTCAGGAGTTGGGGTGACGCGCCGCGGGCCACGCCCGGCTGCGGGGCGTTGATGGCGGTTGCCGCGGCCGGTCGACCAGCAGGTGGTGGGATCATCCCTCGCCGTCCGTCAGCAGCTCGGTGACCGCGCGCGCCATCGCCTGCACCAGGGCGCTGTGCCGCCGGTAGTCCATGCGGGTGGGTCCTAAGACCCCCACGCCGCCGACCACCCCGCGGCCGACGGCAAACGGGGCCACAATGTAGCTGCACGCCTCGAGGCCCGGGACGCCGATCTCTTGGCCGATGCGCACGCGCACCGCGCCGGTGCCCAGGTCCGCATGCAGCCGCTCCAGGAGCGGACCCTCAGCGTCCAGGCCCTCCAGGAGGGCCTCGGCACGCTGGGGCTGGCGCTGGAATTCGGGCTGGCCCACAACATACCGCGCCCCCTCAACCAGGAGCCGGCCTGCCGGCTCGCCGGCGAGCACATTCTGGAGAATGGCCAGCGCCTGCTTCATCGCCTCGCCCAAGACATCCTGCTCACCGAGGAGACGCTGCTCGAGCGCGCCCAACAGCTCGGCGACAGGCAGTCCAGCCAGCTCGGCGCTCGCCGCACGCGCCACGGCCGAGGCCTCGTCACGGTCCAGTGGTTCCTCGACCTCGATCACGTGGGAGGCCACCACATCGCCCTCCGCGACCACCACGCAGAGCATCTTGTGCACCCCCACCGGCACCAGCTCGATATGCCGGACTCGGCTCTGCTTCACGGTCGGCGCCACCACGAACGCCGCTTCCTGGCTCAGGTCGGCCAGGGCCTGGCCGGCGCGTGCCAGCACTTGCGCGCTGTCGCCTTCGCCGTGCGCCAGCGGAGCGCCGAGCGCACGCACCTGCTCCGATGACAGCCTCGGGACCTCCATGATCCGGTCCACATACCAGCGGTATCCCTGGGCGGTGGGCACCCGTCCGGCCGAAGTGTGAGGCTGCTCCAGATACCCGATGGTCTCCAACTCGACCATGATGTGGCGGATGGTAGCCGGGCTCAGCGCCTCGCGCAGCTTCCTGGCCACCAAGGCAGAGCCCACCGGGGAAGCTGCGGCCACATAGGCCTCGATCACGGCCCCAAGGATTTCATTTCTCCTTATTTCCGAGTTAGTTACATTCATGCTCGCTCGTTCTAGCACTCAGTATACTAGAGTGCTAAACCGAAGTCTAGCCTACAGCACCTGGTCTGTCAAGGCCTAATCCGGGACGATGTAGGAGGCGAGGCTGGTTTGGAGTTTGGCCGGCACCCGGGCCGTCACTTCCACCAGGCCGTCGGCCTCGCGCCGCTGGAGCACCTGGCCTGACCGGTAGAGGCTTGTCAGGAGGTCTCCGCGCTCGGCCGGCAGACGCAGACGTACCGGCGCGCTGAGAATCGTCTCCAGGTGCGTGCGCAAGAGCGCCCATAACCCCTCAAGCCCCTGCCCGGTCCGCGCCGAGATGGCCGCGGCGGGTGCATACACCTGCTCCAGCGTGCGCAGGACATCCGGGTCGCCCACGAGGTCGGCCTTGTTGAGCACGGTGATCCGAGGCTTGGTCCCCAGATCCAGCTGCCCTAGGAGCTGCTCGACCGCGGCGGCCCGGTCCCCGGCCCGGGCATCGCTGGCGTCGAGCACGTGGAAGAGCATCTCGGCATCCTGCGCTTCCTCCAGCGTCGCCCGGAACGCCTCGACCAGCTGGCGCGGCAGGTCGTGCAGAAACCCCACCGTGTCCGTCAGGACGATCCATTCCCCGTCCGGCAGGCGCACCCGGCGCGCGAGAGGATCCAGCGTGGTGAACATCTGCTGCTTGGCCGGGGCGAGTGAGCCGCTGGCGCGGTTGAGCAGGGTGGTCTTGCCGGCGTTCGTGTACCCCACAAGGGCCACCACCGGCACCTCGCTCTCACGGCGCCGGGCGCGGGTGGCCTCGCGCCGCTGGCCCACGCGTTCCAGTTCGCGCCCCAGTCGGGTGATCCGCGCGCGGATCCGCCGCCGGTCCATCTCGAGCCGCTGCTCACCAGGCCCGCGGGTGCCGATGCCGCCTCCCAGCCGCGAGAGCATGATGCCCTTGCCGGTCAGCCGCGGGAGCAGGTAGCGCAGCTGGGCCAGTTCGACCTGCAGTTTGCCTTCTTGCGATCGGGCGCGCTGCGCGAAGATGTCCAGGATGAGCTGCGTGCGGTCAATGGTTTTCGCGCGCAAGCGGTCCTCGATGTTGCGCTGCTGGCTGGGGGAGAGCTCCTGGTTGAAGATGACGACTTGCGCCTGGGCGTCGTCGCCTGCCCGCGCGATCTCCTCCAGCTTGCCGTCGCCCAGGAAGGTGCCGGCGACCGGCCGGTGGCGGCGGCCGATGATCTCGCCCACGACGCGGCAGCCGGTCGACTCCGCCAGTTCGTGCAACTCATGCGCCTGATCCTCGGCCGACCAGCGCAGGGCGGCCTGCGGCTGGTCCAGGGTGACGGTCACCAGGATGGCGCGTTCAGCCGGCATCGGAAGGTCGAATGACGACGGGGACATTTCCGCCCGCTGGCGCTGAACAACGGCGGGCAGGAAACGTCCCCTTCAAGGTCTTGCTGACTTCGCGGTCAGGCCGCGACGGCGGCCGGAGGCTGGGGCTGCCGGATGAGATCGCGGATGCGCTCGGCGCTCGTCCAGGGCCGCTCGTCCGCGGCCACGGGGAGCCACTGGATGCCGGCGGTCTGCCGGAACCAGGTCATTTGCCGGCGGGCATAATTGCGCACGCGCTGCTGCCAGGTTTCGATCATCTCCCTCAGGCTGATGGCCTGCTGGAGGTACTGTTCAATGTCGGCCAGCCCGTGGACCTGCCGCACGGTGCGCGAGAGCGGCAGCCCGAGCAGGTGGCGGACTTCATTGATGACCCCTTCCTCATACACCATCTGCAGCAGGCGCTCATTGATGAGGCGGTAGAGCTCTTCGCGCTCCCGGGTGAGGCCCACCACGACCGTCTGCCCGGGGAGGAGCTCCGCCGTGGCCGTGCGCCACCAGGAGGAAATCGGCCGGCCGGTGAGCGCGTAGACCTCCAGCGCACGGATGATGCGCCGTGCATCGTTGGGGTGGATACGTGATGCCGCCGCCTCGTCCACATGGCGCAGGCGGTTGTGCAGGACAGAGGTGCCCACTCCCTGGCACTCGCCCCACAGCTGCTCGCGGACGCGCACGTCCGCCGGCGGGGCATCACAGAAGTTCTCCGTGAGCGCCTTCAGGTAGAGCCCGGTGCCGCCAATGATGAGGACGCGCTTGCCGCGCTCCAGGATCTGGTTGATGATGGGCAGCGCCATGCGGCGGTACTCGCCGACGCTGAAGCACTGGGTGGGCTCGATGCAGTCGACGAGGTGGTGCTGGACCCGGCAGCGCTGCGCGCGGGAGGGAGCCTGGGTGAGGGTGCTCATGCCCCGGTAGACCTGCATCGAGTCGCAGGAGACGATTTCCGCCCCCAGCGCCTCGGCGAGCTCTACCGCGATCGACGACTTGCCGACCGCCGTCGGCCCGACGATGGCGATGACGCGTGGCATGTGCCCCCCCATGCAGGTATGTGCGGTACCCTGGGAGATCCCACCCGGCGCGGTCTGCCGCGCAGGTCCCGCGCCCGGCGACCAGGCGCGGCGCGTTCATCGCCATTATCGCGCAACCCCCCCGGGGCCTCAAGGGGTTTTTAGGAGGCTAGAAGAGCGTGTAGATGAAGGGGGCGACCGGGGAGCTGTGGGCGAACAGGAGCAGGAGGCCCAGCACCAAGAGGACCGAGACCATCGGGATGAGCCACCAGAGCCGCTGCTGCCACAGGAACTCGAAGAGCTCACCGACGATGGCCGTGCGGCGCTTCGCCCGGTTGAGGACGCTCATGCGGCCCTCGCCCCGGGGGGCTTGCTGACCACCATCGGGCCCATCACCAGTGCGTCCATGTCGCTCCGCAGGAAGGTCGAAATGGCATCCGCCGGGCTGTTGACGATTGGTTCACCCTTCAGATTGAACGACGTGTTGAGCACGACCGGCACCCCAGTCTCGGCTTCGAAGGCCTCGATCAGGGCATGATACAACGGATTCGCGCCAGGCTCCACCGCCTGGAGCCGGCCGGTGCCGTCCACGTGGGTCACCGCAGGAATCACCTCTCGCTGCTCCGGCCGGATCGGCGACACCGCCAGCATGAAGGTGGCTGGGGAGAGGCTCTTCGCGTCCGGATACTCCACAAACTCGCGCACCCGATGGCTCAACATCGACGGCGCGAAGGGCCGGAACGGCTCGCGGAACTTGATCTTGCGGTTCACGACGGCCTTCATGTCCTTGCGGCGCGGATCGGCCAGGATGCTCCGGTTGCCGAGCGCGCGCGGCCCCCATTCGCACCGCCCCTGATACCAACCGACCACCTGCCCGCCAACGAGCCGCTCGGCGGTGTGGCGCACGAGGCCCTGCGTGTCGTCGAAGCGCTGCGCGCTGAGCCCCTGCGCCTCCAGGGCCTGTGCGATGTCGTCCTCGCCGAAGGCCTGGCCCCAGTAGGCGTGCTCCATCACGAAGGCGCGCGGCCGCTGCAGGATGACGTGGTA
>SBAZ01000026.1 GCA_005239935.1 Planctomycetales bacterium
CCGCGGTCCTGGCCTCGTCTGACGCGCTCTGCGCGACGGACTTGGCCGAGTATCTGGTGCGGCGGGGCGTGGCATTCCGGGACGCGCACGAGATCGTGGGGCGCCTGGTCCGGCATGCGGAGACGCGCGGCCAGCGCCTGCGCGGCGTCGGTCTGGCCCAGCTGCGCCGGTTCTCGCCGCAGTTCGACGCCGGCGCCCTGCGCCTGCTGGACCCGCGCGAGTCCGTGCGCGGGAAACGCAGCGCGGGGAGCACCGCGCCCGCACAGGTCCGTCGCGCGCTGGCGAGCTGGCGGGCCCGGCTGCGGCACCACTAAGATGTATTACCCGCACGATTTTCATCGCCTGGAGGGAGAGCTTGCCTGCGAAGGCGTGCCCCTGCGGCGCATCGCCCAGGCCGTGGGCACGCCGGTCTATGTCTACAGCCATAAGACGCTCGTGGACCATCTGCGCAAACTGCAGCAGGCGTTCGCGGCCCTCCGGCCGCTCATCTGCTTCTCGGTGAAGGCCAATGGGAGTCTGGCCATCCTCCGGTTGCTGGTGGGCCACGGGGCCGGGCTGGACATCGTCTCTGGCGGGGAGCTGTATAAGGCGCTGCGAGTGGGATGCCCGCCGAGCCGCATCGTCTACGCCAGCGTCGGCAAGACGGCGGCGGAGATCCGCGCCGCACTCCGGGCTGGCATCTTCTGTTTCAATGTGGAGTCCGCGGAGGAGCTCGAGGCCATTCACGGAGCCGCGCGCCGCCTGCGCACGGTCGCCCGGGTGGCCCTCCGGGTGAATCCGAACGTGCGTGCGCACACGCACCGCTACATCACGACCGGCGTGAAAGACAGCAAGTTCGGCATTGACCCGGCGACGGTCCAGGGTCTGCTCAGACGCCATGGGCGGTTGTCGGGCGTGCGCATCATCGGGTTGCACCTCCATATCGGCTCCCAGATCAGCGAGGCCGCGCCGTTCGTGCGCGCGATCGACCGGGTGGCTGTGCTCTACGGGGACGGGCGCCGCGCCGGCGCCCCGCTCGAGTGGCTGAACTTGGGGGGCGGGTTGGGGATCATCTACAAGGACGAGCGGCCGCAGACGCCGCAGGCGTTCGCCGCTGCGGTCGTGCCGCGCATCCAGCGGCTGCGCACGCGGTTGATCCTCGAGCCGGGCCGGTTCATCGTCGGCAACGCCGGCGTGCTGGTCACCGAAGTGCTGTATGTGAAGTCGTCGAGGGGCAAGCAGTTTGCGGTCGTGGATGCCGGCATGAACGACCTCATCCGCCCGGCGCTCTACAGCGCCTATCATGAGGTCATGCCGGTGGGGCGGGTGCGGGAGGCGGCGAACGGCCGGGCCACCTACGATGTGGTCGGTCCGGTCTGTGAGAGCGCGGATGTGCTCGCCACCGGACGGCGCCTGGGCCGGTTGGGATCGGGGGAACTGCTGGCCGTGCTCGGGGCAGGAGCCTACGGCTCCACCATGGCCTCGAACTATAACGGGCGGCTGCGTGCGGCCGAAGTGCTGGTGCGTGGCAGGCACTGGGCCGTCATCCGCGCCCGGGACACGCTCAAAGATCTCGTGCGGCATGACCGGCTGCCGGCTCGGCTGATCGAGTAATGGTCGAATGACGACTGTCGATTGTCGATTGACGCATGAATGCAACTGAGCTGAAAGCGCGAACCCAGCGATTTGGGCTGCGGGTACTGGACTTCGTGGCCGGGCTCCCACCTGGCAGAGAGACGGACGTGCTCGGACGTCAGCTGATCCGATCGGCGACCTCTGTTGGGGCGAACTATCGAGCGGCATGTCGCGCTCGGTCGCGAAACGATTTCGTCGCAAAGATCAAAGTTGTTGAGGAGGAAGCGGATGAGTCGGGGTACTGGCTTGAGGTGTTGGCCGGGCGTGCCGGCGCCGATCGCAAGGAGTTTCAACAGTTGCTTGATGAGGCGGAGGAGCTAACAGCCATTTTCGCCGCCTCAGCAAGAACCGCGCGTTCAGGCGGCAATCGGCAATCGTCAATCAACGCTCGACAATGCGTGTAGTCATTCGCTTCACGAAGATGGTCGGGGCCGGCAATGATTTCATCGTCGTAGACCCGGCGCGCGCCCGGCTCCACGGCCTCTCGCGGCGGTGGCCCGCGGTCAGTCGTGTGCTGTGCGACCGGCAGCGCGGCGTCGGAGCGGACGGGCTGCTGGTCGTGGAGCCCTCGCGTACCGCGGATGTGCGCATGCGAGTATTCAACGCGGATGGATCGGAAGCAGCGATGTGCGGCAACGGCGCTCGGTGCGTCGCGCGGTACGTGAGCGGCCGCCGACGGTCACTCACGATCCAGACCCTCGCCGGGCGGCTGCAAGCAACCATGGCTGGCACGGGCGTGCGGATCACGCTGCCGGATCCGACCGGCCTGCGACCGGCCGTGGCGGTGCGCGCCCGCGGGCGCCAGGTGGAAGGCGGGTCGGTCAATACCGGCGTGCCGCACCTGGTCGTGCGCGTGCGGGATCTTGACCGGGTGGACGTCGCCGGGCTGGGCCGCGCGCTGCGCCGGCATCCCGCGTTCGGGCCGGCCGGCACCAACGTGAATTTCGTGCAGGCCACGGGCCGGGGCCGGCTCTCCATTCGCACGTATGAGCGCGGGGTCGAAGCCGAGACCCTGGCCTGCGGCACGGGCGCGACGGCTGCCGCGATCGTGCAGGCCTCGGCGGAGGCACCGAGGCGCCGCCGCGTGTCCGTGCGCACGCGCAGCGGCGACACCCTCGTGGTCGGCTTCCGCATCGCCGCACGCGGCCGGGTGACCGATGTGACGTTGGAAGGTCCGGCCCGGGTGGTCTTCGAGGGCACCGTCGCCTGGCCGGTGGAGAGGCGAGGATGATCCCACCATCTGCCGGCCGCAGCGGCGTCGCACGGAGGCCATGTGCAGGCCGCTGCGTGCGCGGCGGCTGGAGGTATGGTGTCATGAGTGCTCGAATCCGCCGCGCGTCCCGCCCGCGGGCGGGACAGCAGCAGGTGGTGGGATGAGCCTGAAGCTCCGCGGTTCGATGGTCGCCATCGTGACGCCCTTCAGAGACGACCGGCTGGATGAAGCGGCATACCGGCAGCTCATCGAAATGCACATCAAGGCCGGCACCAGCGCCATCGTGCCCTGCGGGACGACGGGCGAGTCGGCGACGCTCTCGCATGACGAGCACGACCGCGTCATCGAGTTGACGGTCCAGGCGGCTCGTGGCCGTGTGCCGGTCATCGCCGGGACCGGCTCCAACAACACGAAGGAAGCGATCCGGCTCACCGACCACGCGCGCCGCGCGGGGGCCGATGCCGCGCTGCTGATCTCCCCCTACTACAACAAGCCGACGCAGGAGGGGCTGTACCTGCATTTCAAAGCCGTCGCGGAGGCCGTGGACATTCCGCTTGTCCTCTACAATATCCAGTCGCGCACGGCCGTGAACATCATGCCGGAGACGTTCGCTCGGTTAGCCGTCCTGAAGAACATTGTGGCGGTGAAAGAGGCCAGCGGGAACCTGGACCAGATGCGGGAGATTCTGCACGTGACCAAGGGGAAATTGACGCTGCTCTCCGGCGATGACGCGCTCACGCTCAATGTGCTCGAGCTGGGCGGGACCGGAGTCATTTCGGTCGTGGCGAACCTCGTGCCGCATGACGTGGCGGCCATGATCCGCGCGTTCGAGCAGCGGCGCACGCACGACGCGATCCGAATGGACCAGCGGCTGCTGCCGCTGACTAAAGCGCTCTTTCTGGAGACCAACCCGATCCCTATCAAGACCGCCATGGGGATGCTCGGATGGATCACTTCAGAGCTGCGCCTGCCGCTGTGCGCCATGTCGGCGGTCAACGCGGAGCAGTTGCGTGTCGCACTCAAGAATTACGGGCTCCTGAAGCGCAGGGGCACGGGGCGAGGGGCACGGGGCGAGGGACGCCGGAAGGTACGGGCACGGAGATGACAATCAAGCTGGTGATCGCGGGGTGTTGCGGGCGAATGGGACGCGCGATCGGCACGCTGACGCTCGCCGACGGGGCGTTCGCGATCGGAGCAGCCCTCGAGGGCGCCGGGCATCCGGATCTGGGCCATGATTACGGGACGGTGCTCGGACGCGCCGAGGTGCTGCGCGTCCCGGTCGTGGATGACGCGCGCCAGGCGCTCGCCCGGGGCGACGTGCTGGTGGAGTTCTCGACGCCGGAGGCGACGGTCGCGCACGTGCAGGCCGCCGCCGAGCTGGGCAAGCCGGCCGTCATCGGCACGACCGGATTGTCGGACACCCAGCAGGCAGCCGTCCGCACCGCCTCGACGCGCGTGGCGGTGGTGCTGAGCCCGAACATGAGCGTCGGCGTGAACCTGCTCTTCGAACTGGCGCAGGCCGCGGTGAAACGGTTGGGGGCCGGCTTCGACGCGGAGATCGTGGAAGCGCACCACCGCGGCAAGAAGGATGCCCCGAGCGGCACCGCGAAGCGGCTGGCCGAGGTGATCGCGGCGGCCCGGGCAGGCGGCGGGCCCGTGCCGGTCCACGCGATTCGGGCCGGCGACATCGCCGGGGACCACACGGTCGTGCTGGCCGGGCCCTCGGAGCGCCTGGAGCTGACGCACCGCGCGCAGAACCGAGACGTGTTCGCCCGGGGGGCCCTGCGCGCCGCGCAGTTCGTCCGCACGGCGGCGCCCGGTCTCTATGACATGTCGCACGTGCTCGGCGCGGCAGGGCGGGCATGACATCGTCTGCGGCTGCGACCCGGGCCGCCATGGCCCAGCGGCTGCAGCAGCTGCCCCCCTACCTGTTCGTGGAGATGGACCGCGCCAAGCGGCGCCTGGAGGCCGCGGGGAAGGACGTGATCGACCTCGGCGTCGGCGATCCGGACCTGCCGCCGCCGGCCCATGTCGTCGAGGCGCTGAAGGCCGCTACGGCTGAGCCCGGCAGTCATCGGTACAGCACCACGGAAGGCCTGCGCGAGTTCCGCGCAGCGATCGCGCAGTGGGTCCGACGGCGGTTTGACGTCGTGCTGGACCCCGACACCGAGATCCTGCCGCTGCTCGGTTCGAAGGAGGGGATCGGCCACCTGCCGCTCGCGCTCGCGGACCCAGGCGATGCGGTGCTGGTGCCGGATCCGTGCTACCCGCCGTACCGCAGCGGCACGCTCTTCGCCGGCGCCGAGGTGGTGCCGATGCCGCTCACGGAAGCGGAAGGGTTTTTTCCGGACCTGGGGGCGGTCAGTCAGAAGGCCGCGCGGCGGGCCGCGGTCATGTTCCTGAACTATCCGAACAACCCAACGGCCGCGACCGCCAGCCTGGAGCAGCTGAGCGAGGCGACCGCCATGGCGCGGGAGTACGGCTTCGTCCTGGCCCACGACGCAGCGTATGCGGAGGTCACGTACGATGGGTACCGGGCGCCGAGCGTCCTGCAGGTGCCCGACGCGAAGGACGTCGCGGTCGAGTTCCACAGCCTGTCGAAGACCTATCACATGACCGGCTGGCGAGTCGGCTGGGTGTGCGGCAACGCCCAGGTCATCGCCGCCCTGAATAAATTGAAGAGCAACCTTGATTCTGGCATCTACCAGCCGATCCAACGGGCCGGCATCGCAGCGCTCGAGGGGGACCGGCAGGTCGCGCAGGAGTCGCTGGCGGTTTTTCAGGAGCGCCGCGATCTAGTGGTGGATGGGCTGGCTCGGGCCGGCTGGTCGGTTCCGAAGCCGAAGGCCGCGTTCTACGTGTGGGCGCGCCTGCCGCGCGGCGGCTCTTCGATGGCCTTCGCGGGCGAGATCCTCGAGCGGGCCCACGTCGTGGTCACGCCCGGCGTGGGCTTCGGTCCATCGGGGGAAGGGTACGTGCGGTTGTCCCTGACGGTCCCCACTGAGCGGCTGCAAGACGCCGTCACTCGGCTCGCCCAAGCACTCTAGTCGCCGGCGCGTGATCGCTCCACCCACCTACTCATCCGCGGCCATGGCCCGTGCATTCCTCGGCGTCGGCTCCAATGAAGGCGACCGGCTTGCGCTGATCTCGCGCGCCTTGCGACTGGTCGCGGCGCTGCCCAGCACGCGCCTGGAGCGGATGGCGACTCTCCTGGAGACCGCTCCTGCCGGAGGGCCCCCGCAAGGTCCCTACCTGAACACCGTGGTGCTCATCGAGACGACGCTGGAGCCCGAGCCCCTGCTGCGCGCACTGCAGGACATTGAGCGCGCATGCGGGCGTGAGCCCGGCGGAATCCGGTGGGGACCGCGGACGATGGACCTGGACATTCTCTCCTACGACGACCGCCAGCTGACGACAGCCGTCCTCACGTTGCCGCACCCCCGCCTTCATGAGCGGCGCTTCGTGCTGGAGCCGCTCGTCCAGATCGCCCCCGACTGGGTGCACCCTGGGTGCGGCCGCCGTGCCGTCGACTTGCTGCAGGACCTTCCTGTACACAACCTGCCGGGTCCCAGGTGATGCGCGTGGTCCGCACCTGTCATGCGATGGAGGGGCTCGCCACCCGCTGGCGACGCGAGGGACGGCGCCTCGGGGTCGTGCCGACGATGGGCGCACTCCACGAGGGGCACCTGTCGCTCATCCGCGCCGCCGCGCGCACCTGCGACCGCGTCGTGGTCACGGTGTTCGTGAATCCATTGCAGTTCGGCCCGCGCGAGGACTTCGCCCGGTATCCGCGCCCCTTCGCCCGCGACGTCCGGCAGGCGAGGCAGGCCGGAGCGGACGCCGTGTTCGCCCCGGCCGTCACCGAGCTGTACCCATCGGGACGGCCGAGGCTGCGCGTGCGCGTCGGGCCGGTGGGGGCGCGCTGGGAGGGTCGCATCCGACCCGGCCATTTTGACGGGGTCGCCACCGTCGTGCTGCTCCTCTTCGACGTGACGCGACCGTCCGTCGCGCTCTTCGGGGAAAAGGACTACCAGCAGACCCTGGTCGTGCGCGACCTGATCAGGGACTTCGCGCTGCCGCTGCGGCTGCGCATCTTGCCGACGGTGCGCGAGCCCGACGGGCTGGCCCTAAGCTCACGGAACGCGTACCTCTCGCCGGCTGAGCGGCACCGGGCCGCCGCCCTGTGGAGCGCCCTCCGGGCAGGCCGCGCGCGCATCCGCGCGGGGGAGCGGCGAGGGGCGGTCGTGGCCGGGGTCATGCGC
>SBAZ01000148.1 GCA_005239935.1 Planctomycetales bacterium
CTGCATCTGCAGGGCGGCCGGATCGCCAAACTGCAGGAAATCCACCCGCTGACCGCGGACGTCATCAGCGACTTGGACCAGATCGCCGTCTACCCGGCCAAGCACTTCCTGACGTCCAAGGAGGGCATGGAGCAGGCGCTCGAGACCATCCGGCAGGAGATGCTCGAGCAAGTCCGCCAGTTCCAGGCCGCCGGCAAACTGCTCGAAGCCCAGCGCCTCCAGTCCCGCACGACCTACGACCTTGAAATGCTCAAGGAGCTCGGCTACTGCCACGGGGTCGAGAACTACTCCCGCGTCCTCTCCGGCCGGCCGCCCGGCTCTCGCCCCAAGTGCCTCATCGACTACTTCCCGAAGGAGTTCCTGATGGTCATCGACGAGTCGC
This sequence comes from Planctomycetales bacterium, assembly GCA_005239935.1. Lineage (GTDB taxonomy): Bacteria > Omnitrophota > Gorgyraeia > Aquiviventales > Aquiviventaceae > SBAZ01. Next base: position 383 of record SBAZ01000148.1, read on the forward strand.
ACGTGACCGTCCCGCAGATCCGCGGCATGTTCGAGGGCGACCGCGCGCGCAAGGAAATCCTCGTTGAGTATGGCTTCCGGCTGCCCTCGGCCCTCGACAATCGACCGCAGCGCTTCGACGAATTCGAGTCGCTGCTCGACCAAGTCATCTTCGCCTCGGCGACACCAAGCCCGTATGAACTCGAAAAGTCGCGCGGCAAGGTCGTCGAACAGATCCTGCGGCCGACCGGCCTGGTGGACCCGCCCGTCACCATCAAGCCCAGCGCAGGGCAGGTGGACGACTTGATCGGCGCGGTCAAGATGCGTGCCGAGCGCAAGGAGCGTGTCCTCGTGACTACGCTCACCAAGCGCCTCTCCGAGGATCTCACACGGTTCCTGGGCGAGGCTGGGCTGCGCGTCAAGTACCTGCACTCCGACATTGGCGCCATCGAGCGCGTCGAGATCCTGCGCGACCTGCGCCTGGGCAACTTCGACTGCCTCGTCGGCATCAACCTCCTCCGCGAGGGGCTCGACCTGCCCGAAGTCTCTTTGGTCGCCGTGCTCGACGCGGACAAGGAAGGCTTCCTGCGCTCGGCCACGTCACTCATCCAGGTCGCGGGCCGCGCCGCCCGGCACGTGAACGGGGAAGTCATTCTCTACGCCGACCATCTGACCGGTGCGATCCGCAACCTGGTCGGCGAGACCCAGCGGCGCCGCGCCCGCCAAGTGGCCTACAACCAGGAGCACGGCATCACACCCACGAGCATCACGAAGGCTGTCCAAGAGAGCATCGACGCGGTGCGCGAGGCCGAGCGCCTGGTCCTGGAGCAGACCCACCAGACCCCGGAACAGCATGAGGTGCGCCGGACCATCTCCGACCTCGAGGAGGAAATGCTCCTGTGCGCCCAGAGCCTCCAGTTCGAGCGCGCCGCCGCCCTGCGCGACCAAATCCGCGACCTGCGCGAGCAATACCGCCCCGGCACCGAGGAGCCCCATAGACGCAGTACGGGGGAGGCTTCCCGCGCCCGCAGTTCCAGGTGACGCCGTCCGAGGTTGACACTCTGTACGTTCTCATGTACACTTCACTGTACAAGAGGAGGCGCGCATGAAGGATCTGCCGATCACGGAAGCGCGGCATGAACTGACGTCCCTGCCGGATAAGCTCAGCGGCAGCCACGAGGCGATTACGGTCACGCGGAGGGGCAAGCCGGTCTTGGCCATTCTGCCCTGGGAGGAATACGAGGCGCTGGCCGAAACGCTCGAGATCATGACTGACGAGCATCTGATGGCCTCGCTTCGGCAAGGCATCCGCGAAGCCAAACAGGGTAAGCTGATTCCCTGGGAGCAGGTGAAGCGAAAGCTCGACCTGTGACCTACCGCGTTTTCCTCACGCCAACCGCTCAGCGGCTGCTCAACGAGATTCCGGATCGGCGCATCCGCGAGCAGCTTGGGCGCCGCCTTGACGCCCTTGCGCATGACCCGGAGCAGCAGGGTAAGCCCCTCCGGGGAGAACTGCTTGGCTATCGCAGCCTGCGAACCGCGGGTCAGCGCTATCGGATTGTCTATCGGGTGGACCGGGGGCGCATCATCGTGATCATCGTGGCCATCGGCCTTCGCAAGGAAGGCGATCCACAGGACATCTACCGGCTCGCCCAGAGACTCATCCGATTACGTCTGGCGTGACGTGCTCCTCTACTCAACGCGGGTGTTTCTCACCGCCCTGAGATGATGACGCGCAAGGGGACTCCAGGCGCCACGAAGATGACGGGGTCGGACGGGGACGCTTCTCGCCCCGCCGCAGGCGGGGCAGAAGTGTCCCCGCTTGCTGACCGCGTGAGAGCTCAGCTTGGCTCTTCGCTCCGCGCCCCCCTCCACGTCTTCGAGGAGGTTGGCTCGACCATGGACGTTGCCCATGACTTCGCCGCCCAGGGTGCGCCCGAGGGCACGCTCATCCTGGCCGAACGTCAGACCAAGGGCCGCGGCCGCCTTGGCCGCGCGTGGGCCTCGCCGCCTGGCGGGCTCTACGCGTCGATCATCGTCCGGCCGACCCGGCCGCCCGCGGATATCCCACAGCTCGCGTTGGTCGCGGGCCTGGCCCTGGCCGAATCGGTCCAGGAGGCGACCACCCTCCATCCCTCGGTCAGGTGGCCCAACGATCTATGGCTGGAAGGGAAGAAACTCGCCGGAGTCCTCACGGAAAGCCGTAACGGCGCGGTCGTGATCGGCCTCGGCGTGAACGTCCTCACCGACCCGAAGGACCTGCCGGAGACGGCGACCTCGCTCAAGGCCGCGGGCACCAGGGTGGACCTGGGAGACCTCGCGGCCGCACTCTACCTGCGGCTCCTCTCGTGGTACGATGTGTGGCAACGGCGGGGTTTCGCCCCTGTCCGGTCCGCTCTCCGTCCCCGCCTGGCACTCCTGGGAGAAGTCGTCCACATCACCGCCGGGTCCGACCGTCTGGAGGGCACGGCCCAAGACCTCGACGAGCAGGGACGGCTCGTCATCCGCCGCGACGCAGGGACGCTCCACACGCTCGAAGCCGGGGAGGTCACGCGACTCGAATGAGCCAGAAAACCTTCACGGCAGCCGCCGGGGTCATTTTCTCGCTGGTCGCCTTGCTGCACGCGCTCAGGCTGCTGCTGAACTGGGACGCTGTGATTGGCGGCTGGTCCGTGCCTGTCTGGCTCAGCTGGCTCGCCCTCGCGCTGGCAGGGTACTTGGCGTACACCGCCTTCACCCTCGGCAAGCCGGGAAGGAAATGAGCGTACGGGGACGTTTCCTGCGCCCGCACCTCAGGGTGACGCCGGGCGCGGAAATGTCCCCGCTTGCTGAGGAGAATCAGCCGAGAAGTGTCCCCATGAGAAACATCCCCGCGTTTCAAGACTGGGACTGCGACACCCCAACACACCCATCATCGCCATACTGAGCGTGGTACTTGCGGTCGCCACCTTTGCGGTGCTGGATTGGGCCCGGCGGACCTATCATGTCGTGAGCCCCCACACCCAACTGGAGGCGCGACTCGCGTTGGTCACATGGATTGGTTGCCTGGCAGCGGCGCTGATAGTTCCCATCCTGATCGGACGACTCAGCCACCTATCCTCCCCAGCGCGAAGGTGGCCTCTCGTCGAGACGATCGGTCTCATCGGCACCACCGGGTTCTCCTTCAGCCTGCTCTTCTTCCATGATGTGCTACCGCTCGAGGCATCGCTGCGGCTTGAATCCCTGCCGCTGGATCTGATCGCCACGTTCTTGGCATACTTGGCCGCCATCCTCGCGTATGCGTTCTGCGCGCGGAACGTGATCGCCGGATGGCGTGCCAAGCAGGGTCTGATCGTCTTGGCGAACGGCGCGACCCTGTCGTTAGCGGCCATGATGATCCTGATTCTCAGCTGGGCCATGATCTACGTTGAGTAGGGGAACCCAGACCTGTGTCCCTGGCATTCCCTAGTTCAGCCGTGTCCCCATGAGAAACGTGTCCGCTTTCTTAGCACTTCTCATTCTGGCCACCCCAGCAGTCCAGGCCATCGAGGAGCCGATTGACGACCGCGACGTGCCTGTCGAGATTGACTTCGCCGCCTGCGAGCCGATGCAGGAGCGGGTGTACGTCCCATTTGGCTCGACGACCTACCAAGTCGTCGGTCCCACCGACCTGGGCTGTCTGATGCGCTATGGTGGAGAAGCGGAGAATCCTTCCTGGGACGGCTTCCTGGACAAGACCTGCGTCGTCCCCGCCACGGTCGGCCGCCGACTGTTCCGCAAGACCCACATCAACGTCGACTTCTCCGCGCTCGATGCCTACTGCACCGAGATTCCGCGCCCAGCAGTCCCAGAAGTGTCCCCATGAGAAACGTCCCCGCTTCAGCAGACACGAAGGCACACTGGGAGTCTGTGTTCCAGACGCGCCAGCCGACCGAGGTCAGTTGGTACCAGCCCCACCTGCGCCAGTCGCTGGACCTCATCCATGAAGCCGCCCCAGCGGAGGACGCCGCCATCATCGACATCGGCGGTGGAGCGTCCACCCTGGTCGACGACCTCTTGGCCAAGGGCTTTCGCAGCCTGACGGTCCTCGACATCTCTCGCAAGGCGCTGGAGGTGGCCAAGGCGCGGCTCGGCCCGCAGGCTGGTCAGGTCACCTGGATCGCGGGCGATGCCCTGACCGCCGCGCTCCCGGCCCAGCGCTACGACCTCTGGCACGACCGGGCGCTGTTCCATTTCCTGCTCACGCCCGAAGACCAAGCGCGCTATGTCGCCCAGGTGCGCGACGCGGTCAAGCCCGGCGGGACGGTCATCCTCAGCACCTTCGGCCCGCAGGCCCCGCCGCGCTGCAGCGGCCTCGAGGTCGTGCGGTACAGCCCGGACGCCCTCGAGCGCGCCTTCGGCGGCACCCTGCGTCTCGTCTCCAGCACGACCGAACAGCACCAGACTCCGTTCGGCAAGACTCAGGAGTTCGTCTACTGCCGGTTCGTGAAGGCGGACCAACGGGGCCGCTTCTCGCCGCCCCAAGATGACGCGACAGGGGACGTTTCTCGACGCCTTAGGATGACACGTGCGGCAGAAACGTCCCCGCTTTGAGTCCATGCCCACGCCCAAGATTGAACTCGTCCCCATGACGCAAGCCACCGTGGCCGAGCACCAGGCCGAGGAGGGCCCAGTCGGCGTCGTGTGCCGGATGCAGGCGGCGCACTACGGGAAGATCGGCTACGAGGAGCCCTGGATCGGCTACCTGGTCCGGTTCGAAGGGCAGTTCATCGGCTCCTGCGCCTTCAAGAACCGGCCCAAAGACGGCCGGGTCGAGCTCGCCTACCACACCTTCCGCGGCCACGAGGGCCGCGGCTACGCCACCGCCATGTGCCGGGAGTTGGTCAAGCGTGCCCGCAAGCACACGCCCGGCATCAGCCTCACCGCCCGCACCATGCCCCAGCGCAACCCCGCCACCACCATCCTCGAGCGCAACGGCTTCGCCCTGGTCGGCACGGTCATGGACGATGAGGACGGGGAGGTGTGGGAATGGCTCAATGAGCCGAGTGAGAAATAGGAGCGCGCACGGGGACGTTGCTCGACGCCTTCAGATGACACGCGCGGCAGAAACGCCCCCGCTTGTGCGCATGGGGGCCCGAAACCAGTGATGGGTCCCCAGATGTCCCGGCCCGCGGTGACCGGAAACTCGTACCTGCTTCCCGATTATCTCCATTGTCTCCGGTTGTCTTCCGCTTGACGCTGCGGTGGTGGAAGCCTAGAGTATGTGTTGTGAGCTCGAGGTGATGTGAGTGATGGCGGAACAAGCTCCCAGCGCCCCCGTACGGTTTCCTGCCCCAGTTGAGCCGGGTGAGCACGGCTGTTTTCTCTACCAGTCGGAGGCAGAGCACCGCCGGGTCCTGACAGCGTTTCTGCAGGAGGGTCTCAGACACCACGACAAGGTGCTGTACCTCGTGCATGACCATTCCTACGCGGTCGTGATTGATTACCTCTATGATATGGTCCCCAACGTTGCCTCCTACGTCGCCAGCGGGCAGCTCAGCTCGGTGGAGGCCACGAGCGTGTACCTCTCCGATGGCGCCTTCAATCCTGAGCGGATGATTCACTTCATCGAATCTGCGGTAGAGGAGGCGCAACGCGAGGGCTATCGCGGGCTGCGCGGAGCCGCCGAAATGACCTGGGCGCTGAAGAACGGGACCAAGGTGGAGCAGCTCATGGAGTATGAGTCGAAGGTGAACAGTGTGTTCCGCGAGGTCCGCTGCACCGCGCTGTGCCTGTATGACCGGCGAGCGTTCCCACCCGAGGCGATCTGGAACGCCGTGATGACGCACCCCGTCGTCGTGCACGATCACGTGCGGTGTCGCAACGACTTTTTTATCCGGCCTGAGGAGTTTCTTGACCCCCAGATTCGACCGCTCGCAGTCCGTAACCGGCTCCAGCGTGTGACCGGCGAGGAACCAGCAGACGACGTACGCATCAACGCACGGGCCACGGATCTCCTCCTGAAAGCACTGGGTACATCTGGCAGTTACTCGTGATCCTCGTACGTTCTGGTCTGCGTGCCTCCACACTCGCCCACCCCTAACACAAACTCGTGAACGTGGGGGACCGTTCACTTCTGCGCTCCTGACCCCTGTCCGACGTCCTCTGACCACTACAGCCGATGCTCTTAGCCATTGACGTAGGCAACACCCATACGATGCTCGGCCTCTTCCGCGGACGCCGACTGGTGCGGAGCTTCTCGGTGCCTACGCAGTCTTGGGGATCGGGCAGGGGAGCGCGGGGGCTTCGGAGCGTCCGCGCAAACGAAGCCATCATCTGCTCGGTCGTGCCATGGGCAACTCCCAAGGTCACGAGGGCGCTACGGCGTCTGGGATGCCGGCGGATCAGGATCGTGGGGCGGGACGTGAAGGTGCCCCTGAAAAACCGCTACCGGAGGCCGAGCCAAGTGGGTCAGGACCGCCTAGTTGGCGGATATGCAGCACTCTGTCTGTATGGCAGGGGAGCGCACCGGAGGCGTTCCGGCGCGCGACATCCCGAGCGAGCGCGCCAGCGCGAGCCGAGGGAGACTGGCCGGGATGTGATCGTCTGCGACTTCGGCACCGCGGTCACGATTGACGTGGTCAGCCGCCGGGGCGAGTATCTGGGGGGCGTGATCGCCCCCGGGCTGGAGCTCTCCCTGGAGACCCTGGCCCACCGGACCGCCCTCCTGCCAAGAGTCAGCCTCAAGGCACCCCCCAGCCTCCTCGGCCGGGACACTGCCGCCAGCATCCGGTCGGGCATCGTCTATGGGGCGGCCGCCCTCTGCGATGGCCTGATTTCACGCCTGAAGGCCCGCTACGCCCCCAATGCCGTCGTCGTGGCCACCGGGGGCTCAGCCCACCTCCTGGCCCGCTACGCCCGCTCCCTTACGCGGGTGCGGCCACACCTGGTCCTGGAGGGCCTTTGCCTGCTTAGCGGCCGAGGGTGCCTGGACTCAGCCTAATATTTTTCACTTGTAAGAAACAGGCTATAATATTGCAATAATAGAAGTACATAGCCTGTAAAGTGCATTTTATGGCCATTTTCAAGCCTTGAATACACCACAGATTAGGCTACACTCTTTGCACGCAATAGCACTCTTCTGGTAAGATTGCTAGTGGACGTCGCAGGGCACCCCAGCAGGAGGACGCGCATGGCGTTAAAGCCTCTGTCCGACAGACTCGTCGTCAAGCCGCTGGACGCGGAAGAGAAGACGAAGAGCGGCATCATTCTCCCTGACACCGCCAAGGAGAAGCCCCAGGAGGGGAAAGTCATCGCGGTCGGAACCGGTCGCCTTCTTGAAGAGGGGGGCATCAAAGCCCTCGAGGTCAAGAACGGCGACCGCGTGCTGTATGGGAAGTATTCGGGCACCGAAGTGAGCATCGAGGGCGAGGACTACCTCATCCTGCGGGAAGAGGACGTCCTGGCCGTCGTCAAGGGCTAACCGGACACACAGGAGGGAACGGCATGGCGAAGCAGCTGCTCTTCAACGAGGAAGCCCGCCGGCGGATGTACGCCGGGGTCCGCCAGCTGGCCGAGGCGGTCAAGGTGACGCTGGGGCCCAAGGGCCGCAACGTGGTCATCGAGAAGAAATTCGGCTCGCCGACCATTACGAAGGACGGCGTGACCGTGGCGAAGGAAGTGGACCTCGAGGACCCGTATGAGAACCTCGGCGCCCAGTTGGTCAAAGAGGTCGCCGAGAAGACCTCGGACATCGCCGGCGATGGTACGACGACCGCGACCGTGCTGGCCGAGGCGATCTTCCGCGAGGGCCTCAAGAACGTGACCGCCGGGGCGAACCCGATGGCCCTGAAGCGGGGTATCGACAAGGCGGTCACCGACGTGACCGAGAACCTCAAGAAGCTCTCCAAGAACGTGAAAGACAAGAAAGAGATCGAGCAGGTCGCGACAATCGCCGCGAACTACGACAAGGAAATCGGCGAGAAGATCGCGGACGCCATGGAGAAGGTCGGCAAGGATGGCGTCATCACGGTCGAGGAATCGAAGAGCATGGCCACGACCCTCGATCTCGTGGAAGGGATGCAGTTCGACCAGGGCTACCTCTCGCCCTACTTCGTGACGGACGCCGAGCGGATGGAAGCCTCCTATGATGAAGCCTACATCCTCATCTACGAGAAGAAGATCTCGGCGATGAAGGACCTCCTGCCCCTCCTCGAGAAGGTCGCGAAGGCCGGACGGCCCATCGTGATCATCGCCGAGGACCTCGAGGGTGAGGCCCTGGCCACGCTCGTGGTCAACAAACTCCGCGGCACCCTGCAGTGCGCCGCGGTCAAGGCCCCGGGCTACGGCGACCGGCGCAAGGCCATGCTCGAGGACATTGCCACGCTGAGCGGCGGGCGCGCCATCACCGAGGACCTGGGCATCAAGTTGGAGAACGTCCAGCTCGAGGACCTCGGCCGCGCGAAGCGGGTGAAGATCGACAAGGAGAACACCACGATCATCGAGGGTGCAGGCAAGACCTCGGCCATCAACGGCCGCATCGCCCAGATCAAGAAGCAGATCGAGGAGTCGGACTCGGACTACGACCGCGAGAAGCTCCAGGAGCGGCTCGCGAAGTTGTCCGGCGGGGTCGCCCAGATCAACGTGGGCGCGGCCACCGAGACCGAGATGAAGGAGAAGAAGGCGCGCGTCGAGGACGCCCTGCACGCGACCAAGGCTGCCCGCGAAGAGGGAATCGTCCCCGGCGGCGGCGTGGCGCTCCTGCGCTGCGTGGCGACGCTCGAGAAGTTGAAGATCGGCGGCGATGAACAGATCGGCGTGGACATCGTGCGCCGGTCGCTCGAAGAGCCGGCCCGCATGATCGCCATGAACGCGGGTCAGGAAGGCTCGATCGTGGTCCAGCGGATCAAGGAAGAGAAGACGAACGTCGGGTTCGACGCGGACAAGCTGGAGTACACCGACATGGTGGAGGCCGGCATCATCGACCCCACCAAGGTCGTCCGCACCGCGTTGCAGAATGCCGCGAGCATCGCCAGCCTCCTCATCACCTCCGAGGCGCTGGTGACCGACATCCCCGAGAAAGACAAGGACAAGTCCGGCGCGGGGATGCCCGGTGGCATGCCGCACGGCGGCGACTTCTAATCCGGAGGCGCACAGAGATGGCCACTGCAACCGCTTCCGCTGCCACGCTGAAGTTGAAGCCGATCGGCGACCGCGTCATCGCCCAGCGGGTGGGCTCGGCCGAGAAGACGAAGAGCGGCCTCTACCTGCCGGATGCGGCCCAGGAGAAACCCCAGGAGGGCAAGGTGATCGCGGTGGGCACCGGCAAGATGCTCAAGAGCGGGAAAGTGGTGCCGCTGAGTGTGAAGCCCGGCGACCGCATCATCTTCGGCAAGTACTCGGGCTCGGAGATCAAAGTTGACGACAAGGAGTATGTGTTCCTCAGCGAGGACGACATCCTCGCCATCGTCACCTCATAATCGGCGCACGTTCAGCGCGCCAGACGCGGGGCCCCTCTGCGCGATGAGCGCGGGGGGGCCTTCGTGTTTTTGAGGCGGTGTGTCCGCGGCAAGCCGGCTCGCTCAGATGCGGGTTCCGGGCGCCCAGCTGCGGCGGACCCGGCCGTGAACTCGGCACCGCCTCAACCGGTGCCTCAGACAGCACGGCCGGTGGTCTGACTAGAGGTCATTTCAAAACCACCCGCAGGGTGAGGATGGCACAGGCCAGATGAAAGAAGCCCGCGTACGTCTCGATGAAGCGCTCATAGCGCACAACC
>SBAZ01000072.1 GCA_005239935.1 Planctomycetales bacterium
CGTCCGGCAGCTGCTCGAGCGATGCCTCGTAGTCAGGCACCGGCGTGGGCGCGGAGGTGGAGTCGCGCGAGTCATGCCCGGCGATGACGCCCAGCAGAATCGCGGCATCCCGCGCATCCTTGGTCAGCGGTCCGATCTGGTCGAGCGAGGAGGCGAAGGCGACCAGGCCGTACCGCGAGACGCGCCCGTAGGTCGGTTTCAGACCCACGATCCCGCAGAACGCGGCCGGCTGGCGGATCGACCCGCCGGTGTCGCTGCCCAGCGCGGCCACGGCCAGATCCCCGGCGACCGCCGCAGCCGAGCCGCCGCTCGATCCGCCCGGCACCCGCGCGTCGCCCTGCGTTCCCCGCGGGTTGAGGGTCGCGCCGTAGGCCGAGTTCTCCGTGGAGGAGCCGAAGGCGAACTCATCCATGTTTGCTCGCGGGAGGAGCACAGCGCCGGCACGGCGCAGGCGTTCGATCACGGTGGCGTCGTACGGGGGGCGAAATCCTTCAAGCATCCGCGACGCACAGCGGGTCTCCTGTCCCGCCATGCAGATGTTGTCCTTGATGGTGACCGGGATGCCGGACAGCGGTCCCGCGGGCGCCGCGCGCAGCTGCTCCGCCAGTTGGCGCGTGAGGGCGGCCCGGTCAGGCTCCTCGAGGTAGGCGCGGAGCGTGCCATTGTGCCGCTCGATCCGGCCGAGGAGCTCGTCGAGCAGATCCTGCGGGGACGCCTCGCGGGCGCGGAACAGCGCCCGGAGCTCATGCACCGGGCGCGCGGCGAGGGCTCGATCCGCCATGCCGTGTCTCACGCCTCAATGACTTTCGGCACGGCGATGAAGGGCGGGCGGGCGGCAGGCGCCAGGGAGATCACGGTCTCCTGGGGGAGCGACGGCGCGGGCGTGTCGGACCGCAGGACATTGACGAGCGGCAGCACGTGGCTCGTGGGCTCGATGCCCGTGGTGTCCACCCCCTGCAGCTGCTGGACATACGCGAGAATCTCGTCCATGTGCGCAGCGAACATGGCCAGGTCCTGGCCTTCGAGCCGGAGGCGGGCGAGCAACGCGACCTGACGCACCACGTCGGGACTGACGACACTCATGACGGTCTTGTTCTACCACACGCTCTACGGAAAATCACGCAAGGACTTCTGACGAGACAGCACCTCGGTCAACGCGGCGAACTGCTCCAGTGAAAGGGTCTCGCCGCGCACGGCGAGCGGCAGCCCCAGCGCCTGGACCGCCGTGTCAGCCTGCGACCGTGTCAGCCCGAGGTGAGGGCTACCCGTCAAACTGTTCACCAGCGTTTTGCGCCGCTGGCCGAAGGCTGCCGCCACCACGGCTGCGAAGGCGGCGGCCTCACCAGGCCGGACCGCAGGCCGGCGCCGCGGCGTCAACCGGACCACTGCCGATTCGATGTTCGGCTGGGGAAAGAAGGCGCGCCGCGAGATGCGGAAGAGCCGCTTGACCTCCCAGGCGCTCTGCGCCAGCAGCGTCAGGCGGCCGTACGCCTTCCCGCCGGGTGCGGCTGCCAGCCGCTTCGCCACCTCGTCCTGCACCACGAAGGTGACCGGCCCCAGGGCACGCGCCAGGCCGGCCAGGGCGGCCAGCAGCGGGGAGGTAATCTGGTAGGGGATGGCGCCCACGACGTGCGCGCCTGGATACGTGCGCCACGCAAACGTCAGGATGTCCTGGCAGATCACGGACACGTTCTCGAGCCGCGCCAGACGCTCCTGCAGCAGTGCGCACACCCCGCGATCTACTTCGACGGCGATCACCCGCTTGGCCTGCCTGGCCAGCGCCTCCGTGAGCGCGCCCAACCCTGCCCCGACCTCCACCACCGTGTCCTCGCCGCTCACCCGGCTCGCGCGCACGATCCGCTCGATCACCCCCGTGTCCACCAGGTGGTGCTGTCCTCGCCGTTTCGTCAAACGCAGGCCCTGCGCTCGCAGGAGCGTGGCCAGGTCAGGTGCGCGTAGCATCGCGTCGGCGCGCAACCAGGCGTTGCGCCGTGTCGATCGCATACCCCATCGAGCCAGGGTGCGCCCGGCCCTGGCCCGCCAGGTCCAACGCGGTGCCATGATCCGGTGACGTCCGGACAAAAGGCAGTCCGAGTGTGACTTGGCATCCGGTGTCTCTCGCGGCCATCTTGAACGGGATGAGCCCTTGGTCGTGATACCAGCACACCACCGCATCGCCCTCAGACGGCGCGGCGAAATAGCCGTCCGCGGCGACCGGGCCGATGAGTCGCGCCCGGCGCACGGCGCGCAGCGCAGGCGCCAGCAGGCGCTGCTCCTCATGCCCCAGGCGTCCGGCTTCCCCGGCGTGCGGGTTCAGTCCACAGACCACGAGGCGCGGGTGCCTCAGGCCGAACTGCCGGCGCATCGCGTCCACCGTGACTTGAAGCGTGACGCGGATGTCCCCGGGGGTCAGGGCGCGTGCCACCCGGCGCAGCGGCAGGTGGCGCGTCAGGAGCACGACGCGCAAGTGCGGCGAGACGAACATCATGACCACGTGGCGGGCGCGGGTCGCGCCGGCCAGGTACTCCGTGTGCCCGGTGAATCCACGTCGGGCGAGGGCGACTGAGGACTTGGTGAGGGGGGCCGTGACCAGGGCATCGAGCTGTCCGTGCCGCCACAAGCCGATCGCGGCGTCCAGATAGTCGGCGGCGGCGGCTCCGGCGTGCCGGTCACTGTGCCCGGGCCTGAACCGATGCCGATGCCCGAAGTCCTGCAACGTCACGCCGCGTGGTTCGGTCCACCGCGCGCCGGCGCCCAGCATCCGCCAGCGAAGCGGCGGCAGCCGCAGTCGGCGATGAGCGGCGTCAAAAACGCGGCGGTCGCCAAGGATGAGCACCCGTGACGACTCGAGCCGGCGATGGGTCAGCGCCTTCAGCACCACCTCGGGGCCGATGCCGCTGGGGTCGCCGGCGGTAATCACCAGGCGGGGAGCTCCGTCCATTCGACCTTGAAGGGGTCTGGGCCCCGAAGCGGGCCTGACCCCGATGTCCATTCGACCTTGAAGGGGTCTGGGCCCCGAAGGGGGCCTGACCCCGACGTCTACGACCCCGGCAAATGCACTTCGATGTAGGCCTGCTCGCGCAGCGAGCGCACCCAACGCTCCAGCGCGGCCTGATATTTCTCCTCGTAGACCTGGTGGTACGCAACCGTGTTGGCCGCCAAGGCGGAGGCCCCGCCGGCGTCCCGCTCCTCGACCCGTACCAGGTGAAACCCCAGCCGAGTCTGGATCGGCGCGGAGACCTGCCCCGGCTCAAGGCTGAACAGCGCCGAGTCGAGTTCTGGCATGAGCTGGCCGCGCGCGACCCAGCCGAGGTCCCCGCCCTGCGCCGCATGCGGGTCATCGGACTGCTCGCGGGCCAGGGCGGCAAAGTCCGCTCCGCGCTGGGCCTCATCGTACAGTCGCTGGATGGTCCGCCGCGCAGCCTCCTCGGAGCGTTCGGGGGTCATGCGGATCAGGATGTGGCGCGCGCGCGCCCGCTCCACGCCAGGCACGTCTGACGTGCCGGTAAGCCGCATGGACACCTCCTGCGGACTGACGCTGATTGTGCTGCGCACCTTCTGGTCAATGACCTTGCGGATGAGCAAATCCTCCCGCACCCGCGCCTTCAGAGTTTCCGATGCCAGGCCGCTGCGCGCCAACGTCTCCTGGAACGCCGCCTCGGAGCCTGCGCGGGCGCGCAGGAGGTCCAGTCGGTCAGCCACCTCCTCGCCGGTGACGGTCAGCTCCAGGTGCCGGGCTTCCTGCAGCATGAGTTGCCGGTCGATCAGCCGCTGCAGGACCGCCTCATGCAGGCTCGCCGAGGACGGCGGGGGGGCCTGCCGTTCCTCCTGCCAGCCCTCGAGCAGATCGGACACGGTGAGCTCCACATCGGCTTGGGTGATCACCTGATCGTTCACCACGGCGACAATCCGGTTGACCGTCTCGGCCCGCCCGGTGCCGACGGCGGCGCCCAGCCACAGGGCGGCCGCGACTCCCACGCCGGTCCAGCGGCTCATGCCGGCACCGCCTCGGGGGCACCCTCCCGGATGCGCGCCACCGCGTCGCGCAGCAGCCGGCAGTAGAGATCGAATCCCACCGCCGTGACGTGGCCGGACTGCTCCACACCCAGCAGGTTGCCGGCCCCGCGGATCTTCAGATCCTCCATCGCAATCTTGAACCCGGATCCCAGGCTCGTGTGCTCGACCATCGCTTCGAGGCGCTTGCGCGCCTCCGCGGTCGGCACCCCCCGGGTCGGCAGGAGGAGATAGGCGTAGGCCCGCCGTGTGAAGCGGCCGACG
>SBAZ01000140.1 GCA_005239935.1 Planctomycetales bacterium
CACGGTCGACATCACGGTGGCCCTCATCCAGCCCGTCGCGATGGAGAAGGAACAACGCTTCGCCATCCGCGAGGGGGGCAAGACGGTCGGGGCCGGGGTGATTACCAACATCGTCAAATGACGCAACAGCCGGGACAGGCCCATGTTCGCCCACGTTTCCCCTGGCGAACATGGCCCAGTCCCGAGAGGCAGCTGACGGAACAGCCGGGACAGGTCGAGTTTCGCAAAGCGGATTCACGGCGCAACTGGACTAGTCCCGATAGGAGAACGACCTTGGGTTCTTTGACGGGAAGACGGCACAATGGCTGAAGCGCCAAAGATTCGCATCAAGCTGAAGGCCTACGACCACCGGGTCCTCGACCTCTCGACCACGGAGATCGTGCAGACGGCCGAGCGGACCGGGGCGCGTGTGGCCGGACCGATCCCGCTCCCGACGAAGCGGGAGATTTATACGGTGCTTCGGTCACCGGTCATCGACAAGAAGGCACGAGAGCAGTTCCAGTTGGTGACGCATAAGCGGCTGATTGACATTCTGGATCCGACGTCGAAGACGATTGACGCCCTCCGGAAGCTCAACTTACCTTCGGGCGTCTACGTGGAACTCAAGTAACGCTCATGGCCCTTGGCTTGCTTGGCAAGAAACTTGGCATGACCCATATCTACGACGACTACGGGCGGCGGATGGCCGTGACCGCTGTCCAGGCGGGCCCCTGCACGATTGTGGGCGTCAGGACGCCGGATCGGCATGGCTACCAGGCTGTGCAGGTGGGCTTCGAGCCGCTCCGGGAAGGCAAGGGGTCCAAGCCGGTCCAGGGCCAATTCAAGAAGGCCGGCACGCCGGCCTTCCGCTATGTCAGGGAGTTTCGGCTACCGGCGGACGGGCCGGCACCACAAGCCGCGGACGCGCCAGGGACGCCCGAACTGAAAGTGGGCCAAGAGCTCACGCTGTCGCTGTTTCAGGAGTATGAGTTGGTGGATGTCGTGGGGGTCTCCATCGGGAAAGGGTTTCAGGGCGGCATGAAGCGCTGGAATTGGAGCGGGGGCGGCGCCACCCACGGCTCCATGTCCCATCGGGCGCCAGGGTCCATCGGGTCCACGACGACTCCGGGCCGCGTGATCAAGGGACATCATCTGCCCGGCCACATGGGACACGACCGTGTGACGGTCCAGAACGTCCGGCTGGTCCACCTTGACCTGGCGCACCACCTGGCCCTGCTGGAGGGATCCGTGCCCGGGAGCGAGCACGGCCTGATTGAGCTGCGGAAGTCCGTGAAGCGCCCAGGGACTCTGAAGAAGCCGCTCGCGGCGCAGGCGGTCGTGGATGAGGAAGAGGACAGCAAGAAGGCCAGACCAGCGGCCAAGAAGAAGTGATGCGGGGCCGGCGCCGAGTGGTTGGTGAGCGATGATGGAACTTGCGGTGCACGATCTTGACGGGAAGCCGGTGGCGCAGATCGCCCTCGATGAGAAGCTGTGGGGCGGGCGTGTCAACGCGCGCCTGCTCTCGCAGGTGATCGCTGCCTACCGCACCAACGCACGGCAGGGAACCGGCTCGACGAAGACCCGAGGAGAGGTGTCGGGAGGCGGCAAGAAGCCCTGGAAGCAGAAACACACGGGCCGCGCACGCGCCGGCTCCATCCGGTCGCCCTTGTGGCGCCATGGCGGCGCGGTGTTCGGCCCGCACCCCAGGCCCTTCACGGTCCGGCTGCCCGAGCGCATGCGCCGCCTCGGGCTCCTGAATAGTCTCAAGGGGAAGGTGCGTGACGAGGAACTGGTCATCGTGGACCATCTGCATGCCGATGCTCCCAAGACAAAGCCGTTCGCGCGCCTGGGTCGTGCGTTCAACGTGACCAGGCGTTCCCTCATTGTGCTCCACCAGCCGGGGGAGGCGCTCGTCCGGTCCCTGCGGAATCTGCAGGAGTTCAGCCTGTGTCAGGCCGACACGCTGAATGCGTTGGACGTCCTCAGTGCCCAAAAGATTGTCCTGGCGCGCGAGGCGTTCCAGCGCCTCGAACAGCGCGTTCGGGGGGCGTGATGCGCGCAGCCACCACGATCATCCGGGCGGTGCGCCAGACGGAAAAGGGCGCGCGGATTGCCGCCCACAACCAGTACGTCCTGGAGGTCGCGCCAGACGCGAATAAGGCTGAGATTCGGAGTGCAGCCGAAATCCTCTTTGGCGTCACGGTGCGGGCGGTCAACACCGCCCGCCAGCAGGGCAAGTGGCGCCGGCTTCAGGCGCGATGGGGCCGTCGGCCGGACACGAAACGGGCCATCGTCACCGTGGCCCCGGGCCAGAAGATCGAGGTCAAGGCGTAGCCGACATGGGCGTCAAAGTTCATCAACCGTCAACCAAGGCGTCGCGCTTCGAGATCACACCCGATTTCGCCGAGCTGACGACCCGCCACCCGGCCAAGCGGCTCCTGCGCCCGATGCTCAAGACGGGCGGCCGGAACCACCACGGCCACATCACGTCTCGGTTCATGGGCGGCGGCCACAAGCAGATGTACCGGGTCGTGGATTTCTACCGTCGCGACCGCGCCGGCGTGCCCGGGGTCGTCAAGACCGTTGAGTATGATCCCAACCGCAGTGCGCGCCTCTCGCTCGTCGAATACCAGGACGGCCAGCGGCGCTACATCCTCTGGCCCGATGGGCTGCGGGTGGGCGAGACGATCATGGCCGGCGAGGACGCCGAGGTCAAGGTGGGCAATGCGATGCCCCTCCGGCGCATTCCCCCGGGCCAGCCGATTCACAACCTGGAATTGCAGCCGCGTCGCGGCGGGCAGCTGGTGCGCTCGGCCGGCTCCGCCGCGCTGATCCAGGCCAAGGAGGGGGAGTTCGCCCATGTGCGGCTGCCCTCCGGCGAGGTGCGGCTGATCCGCCAGGACTGCTGGGCCACGATTGGCACGCTCGGCCATGGCGAGCGGAAGTCGCTCTCGGTGGGCAAGGCGGGACGCTCCCGCTGGCTCGGGCGCAAGCCCCATGTGCGCGGCGTCGCCATGAACCCGGTCGACCACCCGCACGGCGGCGGGGAGGGCAAGTCCGGGCAGGGCAATCCGCACCCAGTCTCGCCGTGGGGATGGCACACCAAGGGCCGTAGGACGCGGGATCCCAACAAGTATTCCAACCGTCTCATCGTGAAGCGGCGGACACCATGACGAAGCCAAGCATCATTGTGGATTGTAGATTGGCGATGGTGGATTGGAACAGCCTGGCAATCCACAATCGGAAATCGTCAATCCATCATTCCCAGGCAGGGGACTAAGAGATGGGACGTTCAGCGAAAAAGGGCGCGTTCGTGGATGAGTCACTCATGAAAAAGGTCTCCGTGGCACAGCAGAGCCGCGACCGCAAACCGATCAAGACCTGGTCGCGCCGATCCACCATTACCCCGGATTTCATCGGCCTCAACTTCTTGATCCACAACGGGAAGGGTTTTCAGCCCCTCTACGTGACTGAGAACATGGTCGGGCACCGGCTGGGCGAGTTTGCCCCGACCCGCACGTTCAAGAAACACGGCGGCGTCAAGAAGGCCGCAGAGCCGGGTGCAGCGGCTGCGCCCGCCGCCGCCCCGGCTGCTGGAGCCGCCTGATGCTGGCGGTCGCCAAGATCAGGCACCTCCGGATGACGCCCCGCAAGGTCGGGTACGTCATCGCGCCCCTGCGCCGGAAGACCGTGGCCGCTGCGCTCGAACAGTTGGCTGCGATGAACCGCCGGGCGGCGAGGCCGGTGCAGAAGGCGGTCGCGTCCGCCTTCGCCAATGCCCGCCAGCGGGATCCGGCCCTACGGGAAGATCAGGTCATCATCAGTCGGGCCACGGCGGACGAGGGGCCGACGTGGAAGCGGTTCCGGGCGGCGGCCTTCGGCCGGGCGGCCCGCGTGCTGAAACGGACGACACATCTCACGGTTGAACTGGAGCGGGCCGGTCATGGGGCATAAGGTCAACCCGATCTGTCTGCGCCTGGGCATTTCCAGGGGCTGGCGCTCGCGGTGGTTTGCGCCCGACAAGCAGACGTTCCGGAGGTACCTGCACGAGGACCGCACCATCAAGGAACTCCTCCTGAAGGAGCTGGCGTCCGCGGCCGTCTCGCGGGTGGTCATCGAGCGCTCGCCGGAGCGTGTGCACGTGATCATCCACACCGCTCGGCCGGGCATCGTCATCGGCCGCCGCGGCGAGAACATCCAGCGCCTCCAGGAGGCGGTCCAGAAAATCGTCGGGTCGCAGCAGCAGCTCAAGATCGACTACGTGGAAATCAGCAACCCCGCGCTCGAAGCGCAACTAGTGGCGGATTCTCTGGCCTTTCAGCTCGAAAAACGGATCGCCTTCCGCCGGGCCATGAAGCGGGCGGTGCAGCAGTCCATGGATTCCGGCGCCAAGGGCATCCGCGTCATTTGTGATGGACGGCTGGCCGGGGCCGAGATGACCCGCCGGGAGGTCTATCGCGCGGGGACGGTGCCGCTGAGTACCTTTCGTTCGGACATCGATTTCGGCATGGGGACCGCGCGCACCACGGCCGGGTGTATCGGCACGAAGGTGTGGATTTGCCGGGGCGACCTCGTCTCACTCGAGCGGCGCGCGCCTTCGCGGGGCGCCAGGCCTGGTTCGGCGCCGGCCCCAACGACAGCTCCGGCTGCGCCCTGAGGACGCCCCATGCCGCTCCTGCTCCCGAAGCGCGTCAAGTATCGGAAAGCGCACCGCGGCAAGCGCCGCGGCGCGGCCAAGGGCGGCACGCGGCTTGCCTTCGGCGAGTTCGGCCTGAAGGTGCTGGAGAACGGGTGGATCACGGCCGCGCAGATCGAGGCATGCCGGGTGGCCATCAGCCGCACGCTGTCGCGCGGCGGCAAGACCTGGCTTCGCGTCTTTCCGGACAAAGCCTGCACCACCCATGGCCAAGAGAAGCCGATGGGCTCAGGGAAAGGTCTGGTAGACCACTGGGTCGCTGTCGTGAAGCGTGGCCGGATCATCTTCGAAGTGGACGGGATTCCTGAACGCGCTGCGCGGGACACGATGCGGCTGGCCGCGTCGAAGCTGCCGTTGCGCACGCGCATGGTGAGTCGCAAGGGTGAGGAGACGCGCTGATGGCGGCGGGCAAGAAGTCATCGGCGCGCGACCTCCGCCAAGAGCCCCCTGGAGACCTGCGCCAGCAAGTCGACGCGGCACGGCGGGAGCTCTGGGACGCGCGCATCAAGGCTCGGACCGGCTCGCTGACGCAACCGCATCAGATCCGCGTCACCCGCCGTCGCATCGCCCGCCTGCTCACGGTGCTCCAGGAGCGCGAGCGTGCTGGGGGGTCGCCCACATGACCACGGCCCACCAGATGGCCGCAGCGGGACGCGGTGCGCGCAAGGTCCTCCTCGGGCAAGTGACCAGCAACAAGATGCAGAAGACCATTGTCGTCCGGGTCACGCGCCTCGTCCGCCATCCGCGGTATGAGCGGGTGATCCGGCGGTCTACCTCGTTCAAGGCCCACGACGAGCACCACACCGCCAAGCCAGGCGACTGGGTGCGGATCGTGGAAACCCGACCGCTGTCGAAGGACAAGCGCTGGCGTCTCGTGGAGATTGTGCGCGAGGGCTCGACCGCGCCGGAGCTCCCGCCGCCGCCAGGCGAAGCCGAGCCATCGCAGGAGCGTGAGGGATGATCCAGGTCCGGAGCCAACTGCCGGTGGCGGACAATTCCGGCGTCCGGGTCGTGCGCGCCATCGGGGTCCTGGGCCGCGGCAACAAGCTGATCGCCGATGTCGGCGATGTCATCACCGTGCATGTCCGTGAGGCGGATCCGGAGGCGCTGGCGAAGAAGGGCGAGGTGGTCCGCGCCGTGCTCGTGCGCACCGCCGCTCCCATCCAGCGTTCGGATGGCACGACGGTGAAATTCGACTCGAATGCCGTCGTCCTCATCGACAACCAGAACAACCCGCGCGGCACGCGCGTCTTCGGCCCGGTGGCGCGGGAACTGCGCGAGAAGCGGTTCATGAAGATTATCTCGCTCGCTCCCGAGGTGGTCTGAGCGGCCATGGCCCGAATCCGCAAGGGTGACACGGTGGTGGTGCTCAGCGGCAAGGACCGCGGCAAATCCGGCAAGGTCCTGCAGGTGTGGCCGGAGCGCGGCCGGGCGCTGGTGGAGCGCGTCAATCTCCTGAAGCACTTTGAGCGGCGCAGCCAGCAGAATCCCAGCGGCGGGGTCATCGAGCGAGAGCACCCGCTGGCGCTGGCGAAGCTGGCTGCGCAGTGCCCGCGGTGCCGGCGGGGCGTGCGCACGGGCTGGACCGCGGCGGCAGACGGGACCAAGCAACGCATCTGCCGCACATGCAAGGAGACGTTGGCGGTGGCCTCCTGACATGGCACAGCAGAAGACCCCCTCAACGGCCGCACGGACCCCGCGCTTTCTCGAGGAGTACCGCAGCCGCATCGCGCCGGCGCTGGCCAAGGAATTCAATCAGCCGAATCGGCTGGCGTTACCGCGGCTGACGAAGATCGTCCTCAACATGGGCTGCGGCGAGGCCGCCCACGATGCCAAGGTGCTGGAGCAGGCCCAGCGAGATCTCGGCGTGATCTCGGGGCAGAAGCCCGCGATTACCCGGGCGCGCAAGGCGATCTCAAACTTCAAGATCAAGGAAGGCGATCCGGTCGGCTGCAAGGTGACGCTCCGGCGACACCGGATGTACGAGTTTCTGGAGCGCCTGATCTGCGTGGCGCTGCCGCGCATTCGCGACTTTCGCGGCTACAGCGCTCACGGCATCGATCAGCGGGGGAACTTGAGCTTCGGCATCACCGAGCACACGATTTTCCCCGAGCTGCCGCTGGAGAAGGTCCAGCACACACTCGGCATGGACGTGACGATTGTGACCACGGCCGCACGGCGCGAGCAAGCCCTGGCCCTCCTGAAGGGGTTCAGGTTCCCGTTCGCCGCCGGCACGGAGTAGAGGGATGGCTCGCACCTCCTGGATTGAGCGCGCGAAGCGCCCGCCGAAGTTCTCGACCCGCAAGGTCAACCGCTGCGCTCGGTGCGGGCGCCGCAGGGGGTTCCTGCGCCGCTTCGGGCTGTGTCGGCTGTGTTTTCGAGAAATGGCCTGGCGGGGCGATATCCCCGGCCTCGTGAAGGCGAGCTGGTGAGGCAGGAGACGCATGCCAAGTAGCGATCCGATCGCTGACGGACTCACCAAACTGCGCAACGCGTCGCGGGCGAAGCATCCCGTTGTCGATCTGGCCGGGTCCAAGTTGCTGCAGCGCATCCTCGACGTCTTGAAAGGCGAGGGCCTGATTCGGACGTACAAGGTGATGGCAGACGACCGGCCGCAGGCGACGCTCCGGGTGTACCTCAAGTATCAGAACAAGCAGCCGCTGATCCGCCAGGTCGTCCGGGTGTCGAAGCCGGGCCAGCGAGTGTACCGCCGCGCCACCAACCTCCCGCGTGTGCTTCGCGGGCTCGGGGTCGCGGTGGTCACGACGTCCCAGGGCGTGATGACCGAACGAACCGCCTACCGCCAGAAAGTCGGCGGTGAAGTGCTCTGCTACGTGTGGTGACCACGATGTCGCGAATAGGCCGGGCTCCAATTCCAGTCACCGCCCCCGTGAAGGTGAAACAGGAGGGCGCGACGATCCATGTGGAAGGCCCCAAGGGCAAGCTCAGCCACACCCTCCCAGCGGAACTTGGGGCCACCCTCGCCGAGGGCCGGCTGACGGTGAGCCGTGCCAGCGACGAGCCGCGCGTGCGGGCGCTGCATGGGCTGCACCGGGCGCTGTTAGCCAATATGGTCCAGGGGGTGCAGACCGAGTTCTCCAAGGAACTGGAAATCGTCGGCATCGGGTACCGCGCGCAGGTGCAGGGCAAGACCCTCACGTTGACCGTGGGGTATTCGCACCCGGTCATGCTCCCGATCCCCAGCGGCTTGACCGTGGAGCTGCCCAAGCCGACCGTCGTCATCGTGAAGGGCATTGATAAGCACGCGGTGGGACAGTTTGCGGCCAACATCCGGGAGGTGGCGCCTCCGGAGCCGTACAAGGGCAAGGGCATCAAATATGCGGACGAAGTGATTCGCCGAAAGGCCGGCAAGGCGGCGACCGGTGCGGGCGCGAAGGCGGGGGCCTGACGCATGGCGCACACGGCGGCACGAACCCTCGGGCGGCAGGCCAGGCACCGACGAATCCGCAAGCGCGTGGTCGGCCTGACTACGCGTCCGCGGCTGTGCGTGTACCGGAGCCACAAGCACCTGCACGTGCAGGTGATCGATGATATCCAGGGTCGCACGCTCTTGGGGCGGTCCACGCTGACCAAGGCCCCGAAGGGCACCCAGGGGACAAACCGTGGCAACGTGTCCTCGGCAACCGCACTCGGCGCGGCGGTGGCCGAGGCTGCAAAGCAGCAGGGGATCACCCGCATGGTCTTCGACCGATCGGGATATAACTATCACGGCCGCATCAAGGCGCTGGCGGACGCCCTGCGCGCCGGAGGCATCGAGGTCTAAATGCGACGGGACGGTGATCGGGGGCCGCGCGGACCAGGCGGGGACAGCGGCCAGCCCCAGCTGACGGAAAAACTCATCAGCGTGAACCGCGTCGCGAAGGTCCACAAGGGCGGCAAACGGTTGGCGTTCACCGCGCTCGCCATCGTTGGAGATGGCAAGGGCCGCGTGGGGATGGCACTCGGCAAGTCGAATGAGGCGGCCGACGCCATCCGGAAGGGCTTCACCCTGGCCCAGCGCCAGATGACGACGATTCCGTTGCGCGGTTCCACCATCCCCCATGAGGTGATGGGAAAATCGGACGCCTCTCGGGTGGTCCTGAAGCCGGCCAGCCCTGGCACGGGCATCATCGCGGGCGGTCCCGTCCGCGCGGTGTGCGAGGCGGCCGGCGTCCGGGACATTCTCACGAAGAGTCTGGGGTCGACAAACCCACTGAACCTGGTGAAGGCGACCTTGAACGGCCTGCTGGCGCTCGAGCAGCCCGAAGCCCTCATCGCGCGCCGCCGCGACAGCGGTGAACCGGCCGGGGCGAAGGCATGAACCCCTCGACTGCACTCGGGGTTCATGGTGAGCGAGCATCTCTTGACTCCCCCCAGGACGCTTGTCCTGAGTTCGTCGAAGGACAAGGGAGGCGAGCCGAACCATGAACGTGGCTGATCTGCCCGCGGTGCGGGGCGCACGACACCGGAAGAAGCGGCTCGGCCGTGGGATTGGATCGGGCCACGGGAAGACCGCGACACGCGGCCAGAAGGGTCAGCGGGCGCGGACCGGCGAGGGCAAGCGCCCCGGGTTCGAGGGGGGCCGCAATCCCCTGATCCGCAGCATCCCGAAACGTGGGGGCAAGGACAAGTCCAAGCAGCGGGGACCGCGCGAGGTCATTGTGAATGTCGGACAGTTGGAGCGATGTCCTGCCGGGGAGCGGCTGACGCCCGAGCGGCTCCGTGAGTTGGGCTTCATCCCCAGCGCGAACTGCCGCGTCAAATTGCTCGGTGACGGCACCCTGACCAAACGCCTGGACGTGCTCGTGCACGCTGCCAGCGCGAACGCGAAGGAGAAGATTGCGCAGGCCGGCGGGCGCCTCGAGGTCCTGCAGGCGCCGCCCGCGCCCCATGCCGCCTGATGTTCAGGCTGCTGAGCGCTCTCGTCAACGCATGGAGCATTCCAGAGCTTCGTCGCAAGCTGGTCTTCACGCTGGCGATGATCGCCATCTACGAAGTCGGCCTGTTCATCCCGGTGCCGGGGGTGAACGGGGCGGAGCTCGGCCGGATCTTCGACGAGTTATCGCAGAAGACCGGCGGCGGCCTGCTCAACCTGATGGACATGTTCACGGGTGGGGCGCTCTCCCAGGCGACCATCTTCGCGCTGGGCATCATGCCGTACATTACGGCCACGATCATCGTCGAGACCCTGCTGGCAACGGCGATCCCCGCGCTCGAGAAACTCCGCAAGGAGGGGATGGCGGGGTATCGGAAGCTGCATCAGTACTCGCGCTACGCCACGATCGTCTTGGCTGTGGTGAATTCCTTCATGTACGCGGTGGTGCTCGAGCGGGCCATTCCGGCGCAGTTTCACGCCCAGATCGTGCTCAATCCGGGCCTGGGGTTCAAGGTGCTGACCGTGCTGACCATGACCGGCGGCATGGCGCTCATCATGTGGTTGGCCGAGCAGATCACCGAACGGGGCATCGGCAATGGGATGAGCCTGCTCATCACGGCCTCGATCGTGGGGCGCATTCCACTGGCCCTCAAGGACATCGCGGTCCAGATCGGGCCCGGCGGTCAGGGGCAGTCGCCGTTGGCGCCGCTCGCCGCCCTGCTCATGGTGGGCTTTCTCGTCGGCATCGTGATGCTGGTCATTTTCGTCGAGCAGGGCCAACGACGGATTCCAGTCCAGTATGCGCGACGCGTCGTGGGGCGCCGCATTTACGGCGGGCAGAGCACGTACCTCCCGCTCAAGGTGAACAGTGCGGGCGTGCTCCCCATCATCTTCTCGATCTCGCTGCTCTACTTTCCGATCCAGATCGCGGGCTTTGTCCCGCAACTCGAGGGGCTGGCGAGCTGGTTTTCCCGCACGTCGCTCCTGTTCAACGTGTTGTACGCGGGGCTGATTGTGTTCTTCGCGTACTTCAGCACGGCGATCACGGCGCATCAGTTCCTCGATGCGGCCGACCAGATGAAGAAGGTGGGGGCGTTCATTCCAGGCATCCGGCCCGGCCAGCCCACAGTGGACTATCTCGACCAGACGCTGACGCGTGTGACGTTCGTGGCCGCGGTCTACTTGGTCGGCGTCGCGATCCTGCCGGACGTCATCATGGCCTTCATGAAGATCCCTGCGCGCGTGGCGGGTTTCTTCGGCGGCACGAGCCTGCTCATCGTGGTGGGGGTCACCATCGATACGATGAAACAAATTGAGTCGCATCTGCTGATGCGGCACTACGAGGGATTTTTTAAGGGAGGCCGCCTGCGCGGGCGGCGGTAGCCGTGCGCATCGTCCTGCTCGGCCCCCCGGGGGTCGGCAAAGGCTCTTTGGCAGCAATGTGTGAGTCCCGGCTCAGCATGCGGCATGTCTCCACCGGCGAGATCTTCCGGCAGGAGATCGCGCGTGGCACGCTCCTGGGCCGCCGCGTGCAGCGCTTCGTCTCGAGCGGCCGACTGGTGCCCGATGCGCTGGTCGTGCAGGTCATGGCCGCGCAGGTCCGACGCCTGGCGGGACGCGGGTTTGTCCTGGACGGATTTCCGCGCACCGCGGGCCAGGCGCGCGGCCTGGACCACGTGCTGCGGCGCCTGCGGCGTCCGTTGGACACCGCGCTCTATCTCACCTCGCCCGTGTCCACGCTCGTGCGGCGCCTGGGCGGCCGACGGGTGTGTCCGCGGTGTGGCGCCATCTACCATGCACGCAACAAGCCGCCCCGGCGGGCAGGACGCTGCGACCGTTGCGGGGCGCGCCTCACGGTCCGGAAGGATGACCGTCCGGCCACGATCCGCAAACGCCTGGCGGTCGACCGGAAACAGGTCAGACCCTTGCTGACGTACTACCGCGCGCAGGGGCTTCTGGAGGTGGTCAGCGGTCGTGGGAGCGTGACGGCCTCGTTCGCCCGGCTGGCGCGCCGCCTGCGCCGCATCGGCCGACGCCGAGGCCCGAGGCGCGCATCATGATGGACCTCCAAACGATGATCGAGCTCAAGAGTCCTCAGGAGCTTGCGCTGATGCGCCGGGCGGGCAGCATCGTCGGCGCGCTCCTCGAGCGTCTGACTGGTCTCGTCCAGCCCGGCGTGCGCACCGCCGACTTGGATGCTGAGGCCCGACAGTTCCTTGGGCGTGAGGGCGCTCAGGCCGCGTTCTTGGGGTACCGGGGGTATCCCGCGGCCATCTGCGTCTCGGTCAACGATGAGGTGGTGCATGGCATCCCAGGACCTCGCCGCGTCAAGGCCGGGGATGTCGTGAGCATCGATGCGGGAGCGGTCGTCGAGGGATTCTACGGCGACGCGGCCACCACCGTGATCGTGGGGGAGGTGCCCCCGCGCGTGCGGCGCCTGGTGGACACGACCCGACGCGCGCTGGAGGCGGGGATCGCGCAGGCGATAGCTGGACGCCGGCTGTCGGACATCTCGCACGCCGTGCAGCAGACCGTCGAGGCAGAGGGGTTCGGAGTGGTGCGGGATTTCGTGGGCCACGGGATCGGCCGGGCCATGCATGAGGAGCCACCTGTTCCCAACTTCGGGCCGCCCGAGACCGGGCCTCGGCTGCGTCCGGGCATGGTGCTGGCGATTGAGCCGATGGTCACGCTGGGCCACTACGGCGTGCGGATCCTGCCGGACGGGTGGACCGCGGTCACCACGGATGGATCGCTCGCCGCACATTTTGAGCACACGGTGGCGGTCCGCGATGGCGCGCCGGACGTGCTGACCAGGCGTCTGGAAACCTGACCGGATCCCATGGCGAAGGAAGACCTGATTGAGGTGGAGGGGACGGTGCTCGAGGCGCTCCCGAACACCATGTTCAAGGTGGAGATTCAGGCAGGGCACACTGTCACCGCCCATCTGGGGGGGCGGCTGCGGAAACACTACATCCGCATCCTGCCCGGCGACAAGGTGAAGCTGGAATTGTCGCCCTATGACCTGACCCGTGGGCGCATCACGTTCCGGCTCTAACGCGAAGGTGGACCGATGAAGGTGCGTGCATCCGTGCGGCGTATCTGCAGCAAGTGCAAGCTGATCCGGCGCCACCGGGTGATCCGGGTCATCTGTACGAATCCGAAGCACAAGCAGCGACAGGGCTGACGAGCGAGGGCTGATGCCACGTATCGTGGGGGTGGACGTGCCGAAAGAGAAGCGGATTGATATAGCGCTGCGCCATTTATTCGGCGTCGGGCCGATGCTCTCCGCCCGCATCTTGGCTCAGACGTCCATTGACCCGAGCAAGCGCGCCAAGGACCTCTCGGACGAAGAGATCTCGAAGCTGACGCACGCGATCCAGGGTGGCTACCGGGTGGAAGGGGACCTGCGCCGCGAGATCTCCGCCAACATCAAGCACCTCATCGACATCGGGACCTACCGGGGCCTGCGCCATCGCAAGGGGCTTCCGGTGCGCGGGCAGCGCACCAGGACCAACGCCCGCGGACGCAAGGGCCCCCGGCCCCGGGTGGGCGCCCGGAAGCGCGCACGGTCCGTCGAGGGCGGACGGCCCTAAGACTGGAGGAAGGAGTGAGCATGGCAGACGCTCCCAAGGAAGCGCCGCCGGCGAAACCCGAGGAAGCGGGCGCCGCCGCGGAGCAGGGCAAGACACCGCGCCCCGCAAAGGTGCGCACCAAGAAGAAGTTGACCAGCGCGCAAGGGATCGCGCACATCTTCGCGACCTTCAACAACACGATCGTGACGATCACCGACCGGCACGGGAACGTCATCTGTTGGAGCACGGCGGGCGCGAGCGGCTTTCATGGCTCGCGGAAGTCCACGCCGTATGCAGCCCAGATTGCGGCGGGCAACGCGGCACGGCGGGCCCTGGAGGCCGGATTGAAAGAAGTCGAGGTGTTTGTGAAGGGTCCTGGGCAGGGCCGCGAGTCCGCGATCCGTGCGCTCCAGCAGGCCGGGCTGAGCGTCACGGCCATTAAGGACGTGACACCGATCCCGCATAATGGGTGCCGCCCGCCGAAGCGGCGCCGGGTCTGATGGCACGCTACACGGGTCCGTCCTGTCGCCTGTGCCGCCGCGAGGGCATGAAGCTCTTCCTCAAGGGGACCAAGTGTTACACGCCCAAGTGCCCGGTGGACAAGCGCGCCTTCCCACCGGGGCAGCACGGGCAGCTCCGGGTGCGACTCTCAGACTACGGCATCCAGCTGCGGGAGAAGCAGAAGGTGAAGCGGATGTACGGCGTGCTCGAGCGGCAGTTCCGGCGCTACTTCGGCATTGCGCAGAAGAGCCGCGGCGTGACCGGGCAACAGCTCCTCACGATGCTCGAATCGCGACTCGACAACGTGCTCTACCGGGCTGGATTTGCTCGGTCGCGCGCGGCCAGCCGGCAGCTGGTGCGGCACCGCGCTATCGCGGTCAACGGGCAGGTGGTGGACATCCCCTCGTATCTGGTCCGCGGCAGCGATGTGGTGCAGGTCGTGCCGTCGCGAGCCCGTGCGGCCACCCAGGTCAAGGCGGCCCTCGACCAGCTCAAAGACCGCCCGGTGCCCCCGTGGCTCCAGGTGGATGCGGGGCAGCTGAAGGCGGTCGTGCAGCGGTCGCCCCAGAAAGACGACATCGGCCTGCCGATCCAAGAGCAGCTCGTCGTCGAACTCTACTCGAAATGATGCCTGCGTCCGCGCGACGCAGCAAAGGAGGCACGTAATGGGAACCTCGTGGCGGGACTTCGAGATGCCGAAGAAGCTGGTGTGCGATGAGGATTCGCTCACCGACACGTACGGCAAATTCATTGCCGAGCCCTTCGAGCGCGGCTATGGGATGACGATCGGCAATGGGCTGCGCCGGGTGCTCATCTCCTCGATTGAGGGGGCTGCCGTCACCTCGATCAAGATTGACGGGGTCCTGCATGAATTCAGCGCGGTGCCCGGCGTGCTGGAGGATGTCACGCAGATCGTGCTGAACGTGAAACAACTGGTCCTGCGCGCCCACTCCCGGCAACCCAAGACCCTGGTCATTGAGAAGGATAAGAAGGGCCCGATCACGGCCGAGGACATCGAGACCGATGACACGATTGAGGTCCTGAATCCCGAGCTGCAACTGTGCACGCTCACCAAGCCCGGCAAGTTCCGGATGGAGCTCGAGGTCGCGCGCGGCCGAGGCTACGTCCCGGCCGACCGGCACAAGAAGGAGGGCCAGCCCATCGGCACGATCCCGGTGGACGCGCTCTTCGCCCCGGTGAAGCGGGTGAACTTCTCCGTCGAAGACACCCGCGTCGGCCAGGCCACGGACTTTGACCGGCTCCTGCTCGAAATCTGGACGAACGGCGCAATGAGCCCCAAGGATGCGCTCCTGTACGCCTCGAACATTCTGCAGCGCCACTTGGATCTCTTTGTCAACTACGGCACCCTGCCGGAAGAGCCCGAGGAGGAGGCCCCCGCCGCAGTCGATGAAGAGCTCCAGGAAAAATTGAAGACGCCGATTGCGGAGCTCGAACTGTCGGTCCGGGCCGCGAACTGCCTCCGCGAGGCCAAGATCACCACGATCGGGGAACTCGTGCAGCGCTCGCCCCAAGATCTCCTGAAGTACCGCAACTTCGGCAAGAAGTCGCTCGCCGAGATCGATGAGCTCCTGAAGAGCATGGGGCTCTCACTCGGCATGGGCAGCGCATCGGAGACCGCGGGGCAGTCGCAGCCAGCCTGACATCCATCGATGCGCCACGCCACACGCTCCCAACGCCTGTCCTTGCCGACCGCCCACCGGGCGGCGGTGCTCGACAACTTGGTGAAGAGTCTGGTGACTCATGATCAAATCCGCACCACGCATGCCAAGGCCAAAGAGGCCCAGCGGCTGGCCGACCGCCTCGTGACCCTCGGCAAAGACGGCAGCCTGGACGCTCGCCGCCGCGCCTACCGCATTCTGCAGAACCGGACCCTGGTCCGCCGGCTCTTTGTGGAGGTGGCACCCCGTTTCGTTGACGTCAGCGGCGGGTACACCCGGGTCGTGCGCCTCGGCTGGCGTCCTGGAGATGGCGCGCAGGAGTCGCTCCTGGCCTTTACCCGGGTGCCCGCGGCCAAGCCGGCTACGCCTGGCAAGGCTCGTCCGCAGACGCCTGAGCCCAAGACCCCGCCACCCGGCGCGCCGAAGGCGGCGGAGGAGAAGAAGAAGCCGAAGGGATTGCTCGAGGGGTTGCGCGGATTGTGGCACCGCCGCAAGCAGGACCCTGCGGCCGCCTGACCCATGTGATGCCTGCTGACCGCCTTCGAGGACTCGAAGGCTCTCCTACGCTTGCCCTTGCCGCCAAGGCCAAGGCGCTGGCGGCCGCCGGAAAGTCTGTCGCGGATTTCACCGCAGGTGAGCCGGACTTTCCCACCCCTGAGCCCATTGCGGAGGCCGGCCACCGCGCCATCCGAGAGGGCCGCACACGGTACACGCCGGTCGCTGGGATCCCAGAGCTGCGCGAGGCCGCGGCCAAGAGCCTCAACGCCACCCACGGCACCCGCTACGGCGGCGCGGACGTCCTCATCACCTGTGGCGCGAAACACGCCCTCTATAATATCTTCCAGGCCCTGTGCCAGGCCGGTGACGAAGTCATCCTGCCGGCGCCCTACTGGGTGAGCTTTCCCGCACTCATTCGACTCTCGGGAGCGACGCCCCGCATTCTGGAAACCCGCGAGGAGGACCGGTTCCAGCCGGACCCTGACGCGGTGCAAGCGCTCGTCAGCCCGGCCACCAAAGCCATCCTCCTCAACAGCCCGAGCAATCCCACCGGTACCGTCATTGAAGAGAGCCGGCTTCGCGCCATCGCGCGCATCGCCCGCGAACACCGCCTCATGGTGGTCAGCGATGAGATCTATGAACATCTGGTCTACCCCCCGGCCCAGCACCGGTCCATCGTGACGACGGCTCCCGAGCTGCGGGACCAGACCCTCATCGTCACAGGGGTGTCAAAGACGTACAGCATGACCGGCTGGCGGATCGGCGCAGTCGCCGGCCCCAAGCCCTGGATTGATACCATGACCACCTTGCAGAGCCACTCGACGTCGAACCCCACATCCATCAGCCAGTACGCCGCGCTCGCCGCCCTGACCGGGGATCAGGCCCCTGTGGCCCGAATGTGCCAGGAATTCCAGCATCGGCGCGACCGCATGGTCCAGGGACTGAACCATCTCCCGGGCTTCCAGTGCCTGGTCCCCGATGGGGCGTTCTACGCCTGGTGCGGTATCCGCGGGCTCGGCCAGCCGGCCGACGCCCTCGCGGCGCGCTGGCTCGAGGAGGCGCTCGTCGCCGTTGTCCCCGGCGAGGGCTTCGGCGCCCCGAACTATGTCCGGTTCAGCTTCGCCACGTCGCTTGACGCGATCGATGACGGCATGCGCCGCCTGGCCGCGTGGGTCAAGACCCACAAGCCGCAGCCGGCGGCCCGATAGGCATGGCGCACCGAGTCACCTTCATTCCGGGAGACGGGATCGGCCCGGAGGTGGCGTGGGCGGCGCGACGGTGCCTCGAGGCCACCGGCGTCGCCTTCGCCTGGGATGAGCGCCCGGCAGGCGAGGCGGCGATCAAGGCGTTTAACACGCCCCTGCCGCCGGACACGCTGGCATCGATCCGCGAGACCCGGGTCGCCATCAAGGGTCCCGTGACGACCCCCATCGGCACCGGGTTCCGGTCCGTCAACGTGGCGTTGCGCAAGGCCTTGAACCTCTACGCCTGCCTCCGGCCGTGCCGGAGCTTCGAGGGCGTGCGCTCGCCCTGGCGCGACGTGGACCTCGTGGTGGTCCGCGAGAACACCGAGGACCTCTACGCGGGCATTGAGTTCCCGGCGAAGGACGAGCAGACCCTCACGCTCATCAAGCAGTTGAAGGAGTGGACACAGCAGCCGATCCAGGACGACGCCGCCATCAGCATCAAGCCGATCTCCAGGACCGCCAGCGAGCGCATCATCCGGTTCGCGTGCGACTATGCGCTGGCGCACGGGCGCAAGAAGGTCACCGCCATCCACAAGGCCAACATCATGAAGTACACGGACGGCCTCTTCATGGAAACGGCCCGCCGCGTGGGAGAGGCGTACCGCGGCCGGCTCACCGTCGAGGACCGGCTGGTCGATGCGACCTGCATGCAGCTGGTGCTCAAGCCGCAGGACTTCGACGTCCTCGTGCTCCCGAACCTGTACGGGGACATTCTGTCGGACCTGTGCGCCGGGCTGATTGGCGGGCTGGGCGTCGCCCCGGGCGCCAATCTGGGCGACGGCGTGGCCGTCTTCGAGGCGGTGCACGGCAGCGCGCCCAAGTATGCGGGCCAGAACAAGGTCAACCCCACGGCCATGATCCTCTCAGGGGTCCTCCTCCTGGAGCATCTCGGGGAGCGTGAGGCGGCAGCACGCCTTGAGCGCGCGGTCCGCGACGTGCTGCGCGAGGGCCGGGCCGTGACCTATGATTTGAAGGCCGACCGCAACGACCCGGCCGCGGTCGGCACCAAGGAAATGGCCGCGGCCATCGCCGAGCGCCTGCGACATGACAAGGTGCCGGTCTGATGCACCGCGCGCCCCGCTGGATGCGTAAGGCGTTCTCCCCCGATGGCACCTCGCGGGTGGTCACCGGCCTCATCGAGGGTCTCGGGCTCGAGACCGTCTGTGAGAACGCGCGGTGCCCCAACCTGCACGAGTGCTGGTCTCAGCGACAACTGACCTTCATGATCCTCGGCGATGTGTGCACCCGCGCTTGCCAGTTCTGCGCGGTGAGCCACGGCCGCCCGGCCGCCGTGGCCCCGGACGAGCCCTGGCGCGTGGCAGAGGCTGTGCGGCGGCTCGGGCTGGACCATGCCGTCATCACCTCGGTCGCGCGGGATGACCTGGCCGATGAAGGCGCCGACCATTTTGTCCGGGTGGTGCAGGCGGTGCGCGACCGCAACCCGGGCGTGACGGTCGAGCTCCTGGTGCCGGATTTTCACGCGGACCCGAACCGGATCCGGCACGTGCTGGAAGAGGGGCGACCCGAGGTCTTTGCGCACAACGTCGAGACGGTCGAGCGGCTCTCGCCGCTCCTCAGGCCCTCCGCCTCCTACGCGCGGTCTCTGACGACGTTGCGCACCGCATCCGCGTGCGAGACGGGGAGTCTGATCAAGTCGAGTCTCATGGTGGGATTGGGAGAAACAGAGGAGGAGGTGGTGCAGACCATCCGGGACCTGCGTGCAGTGGGCGTCACGCATCTGACCATCGGACAGTACCTGCGGCCGAGCGCCGCCCACCTGCCGGTCATGGAATATGTGAGTCCGACCCGGTTGGCCCGCTACGGGGACCTGGCCAACGCGGAGGGCCTGCAGTGGGTTCGGGCCGGCGTCTTCGTGCGCAGCTCGTACCACGCGGTGGACGCCGTGCGTCCTGCGGAGGCGCTTCCTCGATGACGCCGGTGGCCCAGCACGATCGCAAGACGCAGGCCTCGATCCGACGTGTCCAGGCGCAGCTCCGCGAGCGCTCCGAGCGGGAGCAGCAGCGGGCGAAGCGGCGGACCTTTCACGAGGCGAACCGCCTGCGGCGGCTGCCGCTCTATCTCTTCAGCATCCTGGACGAGCTGAAGGCCCAGGCTAAGGCGCAGGGGAAGGACGTGATCGACCTCGGGATGGGCAACCCGGATCTGCCGCCGCCCCGCCACGTCGTCGCCGACCTCATCAAGCGCGTGGCGGAACCGGCCAACTACCGCTATTCCCGCAAGGGCGGGGAGGTGGAGCGCAAGCTGAACGAGGCCATCGCGGCATGGTACCAGCGCAAGTTCGGGGTCCGGTTGGACCAGGCCACCGAGGTGTTGCCCCTCCTCGGCTCGAAGGAGGGGATCGCACACCTCTCGCTGGCATTCCTGAACCATGACGATATCGCGCTCGTGCCGAATCCCACCTATCCGGTGCACTTCAACGGGATCATCCTGGCGGGGGGCATCCTCTACAGCATCCCGATCAGCGCCGAACATCACTACCTGCCCAACCTGCGGGCCGTCAACCGCGAAGTGCTCAAGATGGCGAAGATGGTTTTCTTGAGCTACCCGCACAATCCGACCACCGCGGTCGCGGACCTGAAGTTCTTCAAGGACGTCGTGGACTGGGCCGCCACGTATCGGATCATGGTCGTGCACGACTTCGCCTACTCGGATTTCGTCTTCGATGGGCACCGCGCGCCGAGCATCCTCGAGGTCAAGGGCGCGAAGGAGGTGGCCGTCGAATTTCACACCCTCTCGAAGTCCTACAGCATGCCCGGGCTGCGGCTCGGGTTCGCCGTAGGCAATGCGGACATTCTCGCCTCGCTGGCCAAGACGAAGGGGTACGTGGATTTTGGGATCTTTCCAGCCGCGCAGTGGGCCGCCATCAAGGCGCTCTCGGGCCCGCAGGACTCCGTCCGGAAGGCGGTCGCCACCTACAAGCGCCGCCGCGACGTGTTCCTGTCCGGTCTGCATGACATCGGCTGGGACGTCCCCCAACCGAAGGGAACGTTCTACGTCTGGAGCAAGATCCCCCGGAAGTTCAGCGCACTCACGTCCCTCGAGTTCGCGACGCTGCTCATGCAGGATGCCGGCGTCGTGGTCGCGCCGGGCAGCGGGTTCGGCGAGTACGGGGAAGGCTTCGTCCGCTTTGCGCTGGTCGAGCCGGAATCCCGTCTCCGGGAAGCGGCCCGCCGGATCGAGAGGGTGCTGCAGATGGGAGATTAGGAGTGATGTCCCTGGCAAGGCTTGTAGGGGACGTGTCCTGCCTCCGCATCAGCGGGGGCTCTGGCGAAGGCGGACATGTCCCCGCCGTCAGGGACGCTCCTGGGATGGCGCAGGCGGCAGAAATGTCCCCGCCGTCTGGCCGCCGGATCCTCCTCATGCACATCACACCCGCCTCCGGCCACCACCGGGCCTCCTGTGCCATCGCGTGCGCCCTCCACCAGCTCGACCCCTCCGCGGCCGTCACCAGCCTTGACGCCTCCGAATACACGAGCCGGCCGGTGCGTTGGGCGGTCGCGCAGACCTACCGCTCGTTGATCCAACACCAGCCGGACATCTGGGAATACCTCTACGATAATCCAGCGGTGCACTCCCGGATTCAGCGGCTGCGCACGCTCCTTCACCGCTACCACTCTGGGAAACTCCGCCGGGTCCTCGACCACGTCCAGCCCCACGCCATCGCCTGCACACAGGCCTACCCCTGCGGCATGGTCGCGGACTTTAAGAAGTCCGCTGGTCTGCTCGTGCCGCTCGTTGGGGTCCTGACGGACTACGCCCCCCACCTGTACTGGTTCCATGACACGGTGGATGTGTATTGCGTGCCGTCGGAGAAGGTCAGGCAACGGTTTCTGATGCACGGCGTGCCGGAACAGAAGGTGCGCGTGCAGGGCATCCCGATTGACCCGGGCTTCGCGGCGCCGACCGAGCGCGAGACGACGGCCCGTGCGCTGGGGCTCGACCTGACGCGCCCCATCCTCCTCATCGCGGGCGGCGGCAGCGGCTTCGGCCCCCTCCGGGAGATCGTCGCGGGGCTGGACCTGCTGCCGCACCCGTGCCAGCTGGTTGTCGTGACCGGCACGAACCGGACGGCGCTGCGTCACCTGCAGCACACTACGTATCGACACCGCGTGGTGCCACTCGGGTACGTGGACAACATGGCGGCCCTGATGGACGTCGCCACCCTCCTCATCAGCAAGCCGGGCGGGCTGACAACGTCCGAAGCGCTTGCCAAGCGCCTGCCACTCATCATGGTGAATCCGATTCCAGGCCAAGAAGCCTACAACGCCCAGTTCCTGCTCTCGCAGGGTGCAGCGGTGCAGGCGGCCTCCGCGGAGACCACCCGCCAGACTGTCCGCGACCTGCTCGATAATCCGGAACGGCTCGAGATGATGCGCCGGCGCGCCGGGGAATTGAGCCGCCCCTCGGCGGCGGTTGACATCGCGCGGATGCTCCTCGGATTGAGCAATGGGGACGCGCCATGAGGCGCCGCAGGGACTGGGGGCTCCTGGCGGCGGCCTGCCTCAGCAACGCGCTACCGCCTCGGGCGGCCCTGGGTCTCGCGACCTGGATCGCGGATCAGTGGGCGCGCAACCACCCGGCCACCCGAGCGGTGATCCAGGCGAATCTGGGGCGTCTTCTGGGCCGCGCGCCCACACCCGAGGAAACGCGCGAGGTCTTCCGGCACTTTGGCTGGTACCTCACGGAATCCTTCACGGCCCACCGGCCGCGCCGCTCGGCGGTGACCGTCGAGGGCCTCGAGCACCTGGACCGGTTCCTGAGGCGGGGGGGTGGGGCCATCATCCTGACGGCACATCTTGGCAACTGGGAACTCGGCGGGGTCGTCCTGACTCGGCTGGGCTACCCCCTCAGCGTTGTGGCCTGGCCCCATGCGGCCCCGGCCACGAATCTCCTCTTCGATCATCAACGGGCCCGGTGCGGTGTGCAGACCATCCCCTCGGGCGCCGGGTCGGCCGAGGCGTGCATTCGGGCGCTGCGCGCTGGACGGCTGGTGGCGCTCGTGAGTGATCGGCTCTTCCTCGGCGATGGCCAACCCGTACGCCTCTGCGGCGCGGTCGTCCAGATGCCCCGCGGACCAGCGACGCTGAGCCTGCGCACTCACTCGCCGATCGTACCGACCTTCTTCGTGCGGAGTGGTCCCGGCGCTGGACGGCTCGTCTGCGACCCGCCGATTGAGCCGGTCGAGGGCGACACCGTGGCGACCATGACCCAGGCGTATGCGGCAGTCATCGAGCGGTATGTCACGCAGTATCCCACACAGTGGCTCCACTTCCAGCGGCTGCCACCGGCGGAGTGCCCGCCGCTGGAGCGACCAGCCGGAGAGCCCGTGGCGAGCCGCATCGGTCATGAGTAGTCCCTTGGGCCGGTGTTGCGTCGTGATCCCCGCCTACAACGCGGCCGACACGGTGGCGGACCTCGTGCGCCGGGCCAAGGCGCACGGGTTGCCGGTGTTCGTCATCAATGATGGGTCGACAGACGCGACCGCGGCGCTCGCCTCGAAGGAAGGTGCGGTCGTCATCAGCCACCTGCGAAACGAGGGGAAGGGCATGGCGCTGCGCACCGGATTCGAGCACGCCCTGCGAGAGGACTACGAAGGCATCGTCACGATGGACAGTGATGGCCAGCACGATCCCAGCGAGATCGAGTGGTTGATCCGAGAGGGGATGCGGCAGCATGCGGGAATCGCGGTCGGCAACCGCATGGGCGACGGCGTGGCGATGCCCGCCGCCCGTCGTTGGACCAATCGGCTCATGTCGGCGCTCGTCTCGGCCGTCGCGCACCAGCGGATCCCGGACACCCAGTGCGGGTTTCGCTTCATTCGGCGGGAGGTGCTCACGGATCTTCCCCTGCATGCGGCGCGCTTCGATATCGAGACAGAATTGCTGCTCGGCGCCGCGCGCCGACGGTGGAAAATCATCTCGGTCCCGGTGCGCGCCATCTACACGGCCCGCCGCAGCCACATCCGCCCGCTGGCCGATGGCGCCCGGTTCCTCGGGCTGCTGGCGCAGTTCCTGCTCGGGCGCCGCTGATGGGAGCGGCCTTCGAGGCGGAGCGCGACGCCATGATCGAGCGACAGCTGCGCGCCCGCGGCCTCGTCGACCCGAGGCTCCTGGCGGCCTTCCGGCGCGTGCCGCGCCACCGCTTCGTGCCACCCGAGCACGCGGCCGAGGCGTACAGTGATCACCCCATCCCGATCGGGGCCGGGCAGACCATCAGCCAGCCGTACATCGTTGGGCTCATGGTCGGCGCCCTGCGGCTCGTAGGGCACGAGCGGGTGCTGGAGATCGGAACGGGCTCAGGGTTTCAGACGGCCATCCTCGCGGAGCTGGCGCTCGACGTCTATTCCGTGGAGCGAGTGCCGGAGTTGCGGCGTGAGGCCACGCGCCGCATGGCGGACCTCGGCTATCAAAACGTGCAACTCACGGATGGCAACGGATCACTCGGCTGGCCTGCCCACGCGCCGTATGACGCAATCATCGTGTCGGCGGCCGCACCCAGCGTGCCCCCGCCCCTCCTCGCCCAGCTGGGAGCAGACGGCCGGCTGGTCATCCCGATTGGTCCTGCGGAAGGTCAAACGTTGGTGCTCCTCGAGCGCCACCAGGGGACGGTCAACCGCACGGACCTGGCCGGCTGCCTCTTTGTCCCCCTCATTGGCGACTATGGCTGGTCAGCCTGACGTCTCCGCCAGCGATCGGTTCCTGGTCTGGGCCTTCGCCGGGTCGCTGGGTCTGCACATTGCCGTGCTCATCGGCCAGGGGCTGGCTTGGCCCTGGTTCCGCCGCCCGACCAACGCGCTGCCCATCCGCGTGGTCTACGACCAGGAGGTCGTCCGGCAGGAGGCGCAGCGGTTGCGGGATCAGCTCTCCCGGGCCAAGCGGGAGAGCGCCGGGGCCCCGATGCCGGGGCTGCCCGGCGAGCGGCTGCAGATCCGCATCCCCGAGCGGCCGAGCCTGATCGGGCAGAGCATCGCTGACCTGATGCCCTCGCGCGCCGCGGTCGTCGACTTGACGAACCTCGTCGACGCGGCCCGCGGCGACCCCCTGCTCTTGACCTATTTCGGGGCCCTGCGTGAACAGATCCAGGAGACGGCCAACCGCCGGCCCTGGGTGTCCGGCGGGACCGAGGGCATGGTGTACGTCTCGTTCGAACTGCTGGCCTCCGGCGCGGTGCGCAGCGCCGAGGTCCTGGCGGAGCGCTCCGTGCCGGCGGCGGAACTGCGCGAGGCGGCCGTGCGCATCGTCAAGACCGCCGCGCCGTTTCCACCGTTCCCGCCCTCGATGGCGGAGACGAGCAAGACCATCCTCGTGCCACTGGAGTTCCTGGTCCAGGCCCCGTAACCGGGCGAGGCGCCCCGGGCGGCGTGCGGCAGGGAGCTCCTGGGGGCCGACGGTTTGACACGGCGGCCCGCCGCCTCTATAATCATCGATTGAGGTAACCTATGCCCAGAGTTGAAGTTCGGAGTGATGAGTCGCTCGAAAAGGCGCTGAGGCGCTTCAAGCGCATGCTGGAGCGCGAAGGGATCCTGAAAGCGCTCAAGGCGAAAAAGCACTATGAGAAGCCCAGCGAGCGCAAGCGCCGCGAGCTCCGGCAGGCCATCAGCCGCCGGGCGCGTTCCTCCTAACCCTTCCACGTGCTCAACCGTCGTGCCATCGCGCGGGTCTTGTCCCTCTCTGCCGGCGTCCTGATGCTCACGGGCGGGAGCCCCACCCCGGCCGCCGAGCCTCCGCCGTCGGCGCCCCTGCGTCTTGCGAACGGCCTCGAGGTGGTGTGGGAGGAAGACCATCGCCAGCCCCTCGTCGCGATCGAAGCCCGCATCCGCGGCGGCCTGCGCGCCGAGGGCGCCCAGGTGGGCACCGGCATCACCCACTTTATCGAGCATCTCCTCTTCAAGGGCACGCCCTCGCGCCCGCCGGGAACCTTGGACCAAGAGATCCGCCGCTACGGTGGCACCATCAACGCGTTCACCGCGCTCGATGCGACCGGCGTTTCGCTCTTCGTTGAATCCCGGTACCTGAAGGAAGCCCTTGGCCTGCTCGCGGACGTACTCCAGCACGCCATCTTCGATCCGGCCGAGGTCGAGAAGGAGCGCGCGGTGGTCCTCTCCGAGATCCAGATGAACCTCGATGATCCGGATCGTCGGGTGCATCAGTTGCTGTGGAGCCGCCGGTTCCTGGTGCACCCCTACCGCCATCCCATCCTGGGCTACCGCAGCCTGCTGGAGCAGGTGAGCGTCGACGATCTGGTGCGGTTCTACCGCGCCCAGTACCAGCCGCAGCATGTGGTGGTGAGCCTCGTCGGAGACCTGGACGGCGCAGCCGTGCCAGGCCTGGTGGACGAAGCGCTCGGCGGGTGGGCGCGCGGCACGACCGACCCTCACCAAGCGGTCGTGCCGGAAGAGCCGCCACCCGTTGCGGGCGTGAGTGCGACCGAGGAACTGCCGATTCAGACCGCCTACGTCATGTTGGGCTTCCGGTCCACCCGGCTGGCGGACCCCGATCTCTACCCGCTCGACGTGCTCGCCTCCATCCTGGGCAAGGGCCGCAGCGCGCGGCTCTACCACACGTTGGTGCGGGAGCGACGCCTGGTGGACTCAATTGACGCGTGGAACTACACGCCCTGGGATCCTGGCATCTTCACGATTTACTTTCGCACGAATCCGGAACAGGTTGACGCGGCCGCCGATGCGGTCCTCGAGATCGCGCGGGACGTGCAGGCACGGGGGGTGACGCCCGGGGAGCTGGCCAAGGCCAAGAAACAGGTCATCGCCGAGTACCTGTTCCAGCGTCAGACCGTGGAATCCAAGGCGCACGATCTGGCCAACAGCCTCCTGGCCACCGGCGATCCGCA
Organism: Planctomycetales bacterium; assembly: GCA_005239935.1. Classification (GTDB taxonomy): domain Bacteria; phylum Omnitrophota; class Gorgyraeia; order Aquiviventales; family Aquiviventaceae; genus SBAZ01. The sequence goes on from SBAZ01000140.1 coordinate 25,917, forward strand.
CTTTTCCCGCTACTACGTTGAGCGGATCGGCCAGGTCACGGCGGAGGATGTGCAGGCGGCGGCGCGTCGCTATTGCGACGCGGGGACGATGACCCGGGCGGTCATCCGCCCTGTCGGCGCGACGGCCAGCACGGCGGCCGCGCCATCAGTCGGCGTGGCCACGAGCCGACGCGCGCTGGCCAACGGCGCGACGCTCCTCCTGGGTGTGGACCGGAGTCTGCCGGTCGCGGCGGTCACCGTGGGATTCCGGGGCGGCGTGCGCGCCGAGGACGAGACGACGCAAGGGCTCTCCAATCTGGTCGCGCAGATGCTGACCAAGGGCACCACGAAGCGCAGCGCGCTGCAGATCGCGGAAGCGGTCGAATCGCTGGGCGGCAGTCTGGAGCCGTACAGCGGGCGGGACGGATTCGGCCTCAGCCTGCGGCTCCTCGCCGAGGATGTGGAGCAGGGCGTCCGCCTGATGCACGAACTGGTGACGGACTCGCAATTCCCCGAGCGCGAACTGACGGTGCAGCGGGATCTGATCATCAAGCAGCTGGCGGCGGAGCGCGATGAGATTTTCCGCGTGACCGGCAACCTCCTGCGGCGCACCCTCTTCGGGGCGCATCCGTACCGGTTCAACCCGCTTGGGATCGAGGACACCGTGCGCACCTTCACCTCGAAGGACTGTCAGGCCTTCGCGCACCGCTGGCTCGCGCCCTCCAATCTCGTGATCGCGGTTTTCGGCGACATTGAGGTCGGCACGGTCGGCGGCCAGATCGAGAAGACGTTCGGCCGCATGCAGGGGACCGCGGCGGCCTGGCCGGCCCGAATCGAGGAGCCCCCGCTCACGAGGGTCGTGTCCGTGACCGAGCCACTGGACCGCGAGCAGGTGGTGATCATGCTGGGCTTCCGGGGCACCACGCACACCGCCGCGGACCGGCACGCCATGGAGGTGCTCGAGGCGGTTCTGTCCGGGATGGATGGGCGGCTCTTCCAGTCCGTCCGAGAGGAGCACGGCCTCGCCTACACGCTCGGCGCGGTCAACGCCCCGGGCTGGGATCCTGGCTATCTCCTGGTCTATGCGGCCACCCGGCCCGAGGAGCGCGAGAAAGTGCTTGGGCTCCTGGAGCAGCAACTCCGCGCGACCCATGAGGGGTTCTCCGAGGCTGAGGTGGACCGCGCCAAACGGACCCTGATCGGGCAGCACCGCCTGCAGGTGCAACAGGTGGTCGGGCTCTCCCAGCGGGCCGTCATCGACGAACTGTACGGCGTCGGGTTCGATGCCTGGCGCGACTATGACACGCACATGACGGCCGTGACGCCCGCGCTGGTCGGCGAGGCGGCACGCCGATATGTCACGCTCGAGGAGCGGGCTGAGGTGATCGTCGGTCCCAATGGCCATCGCACCAGCACGCAGTAGACGCCCGGCCGTCGCAGGGTATTTCTACCCAGAGGCCCCCCAGGCGCTTGCCGGTCTGGTGGACCGTTTCTGCGCCTCCCAGGCCACGGCGGAGCCCGCGACGGCCGTGGTGGTGCCCCACGGCAGCTATGTGCACGCGGGCGCGGTCGCTGGCGAGGTCTTTGGGCGGGTCCACGTACCGCGGCGCTGCCTGGTGATCGGTCCGTCCCACACCGGCACCTGGATGCCGTGGAGCCTCATGAGCACAGGGGCCTACCGGACGCCGCTCGGGGAGGTCCCCGTGGATGAGGCGCTCGCCGAGGCCCTGCGCGCGCGCTGCCCGTTCCTGGAACCGGACGCGTGGGCTCAGCGTGGCGAGCATGCCGTGGAGGTCGTGGTCCCGTTCCTGCAGCGCCGCGGCCCGGCCGACCTGCGGATTGTGCCGGTCATCGTCGGCGCTCCCGCGCCGGACGACGTGGGGCGCTTCGGCGAGGCGCTTGCGCAGGTCATCCGTCTGGTCGAGGAACCGGTGCTCCTGGTCCTGAGCAGCGACCTGGCCCACTATGAGCCGCTGGCCACGGTCGAGACCCAGGACCGCGCACTGCTCGAGGCAATCGAAGGGTTGGATGCGCAGCGGCTCCTGAGTGCCGTGCAGGCGCACGGCGTCAACATGTGCGGCGACCTCGTGGTGGCTGCTGGGTTGCGTGCGGCCCGAGCGCTTGGCGCCCGGGCAGGCCGCTGCGTCGCGCATGCGACCAGCGCGGCCGGCGGCGGCGACCCGGACTCAGCCACCGGCTACGGCGGGGTGGTCTGCTCATGACCGATCCCGTCAAGAAGCGCGTGGACGAATCCTGGAAAGAGCAAGTCGAACGCGAGAAACAGGCCCCGCCGGCTGCCGGCTCACCCGCGCCGCCCCCCACTGGTCCGGCGCCGGCCGCGCCGGTCGGCGAGGCGCCGCACACGCCGGGGGAAGCGCCCGAGGCCCGATTCGATCTCTTCGTTTCCAGTCTGGCGATGGAGGCGCTGGTGGCGCTGGGCGACATGCCGCACCCGGTGACGCGGAAGACCGCGACGGCCCTGCCGCAGGCCAAGTACGTCATCGACATCCTGGGGATCCTCGAAGAGAAGACCCAGGGCAACCTCAGCGTGGATGAATCGCGGATGGTGGCGGACCTGCTCTATCAGTTGCGCATGCGCTACCTGACCAAGTCCGGAGGCGTCGCGCCGGCATGAGCACGACCATCGCGCTGGCCGTCCTGCTCGCGGTGACCGTCGTCGTCGTGCTGGTCCTGCGCGCCACGGGCCAGGCGCTGCGCCATGCGACGGAGCAGGGCGGCGCGCTCAAACAGGCCGCCGACAGCTTGCAGCAGGAGCTGCGACAGTTCAAAGAGGGCGGCTTCGACGCGCTCGTGCGGGAAAAACTGGTGCTGCTCCAGCAGGCCGCGGAAGCGCGAGACCGGGCCTTGGAACAGCAGCAGCATGAGGCGACGGAGGCCCTCCTGCGCGCCAAAACCGACCTGGGCACCATTACGGAAAAAATCAAGAGTCTGAGCGAGCTGCAGGACAAGGTGGGGCAGCTGAATGACCTGCTCAAGCCCCAGCAGTTCCGGGGAGCACTGGGCGAGGTGATCGTCCGGTCGCTGATCGCCGACAAGCTGCCCGCAGGCCAGTTCGATGAGGACCACGTCTTCGCCAGCGGGAAGCGGGTCGAGTTCGTCATCCGGTGGCACGACCGCCTCATTCCCGTGGACTCCAAACTACAGCTCGATGCGTTCAAGCGGATGCGCGATGCGTCGGATGAGCGGCAGCGCCACGCCTGCCGCACGGAGTTCAAGCGAGAGATCAAGCACAAGATTGACGAGGTGCATGAGTACATCCGTCCGTCGGAAGGCACCCATAATTTCGCCTTCATGGTGATCCCCTCGGAGGCGGTGTACTATGAGGTGATCGGCCACAAGGACTTCCTCGATGAAAGCGGCATTTTTGAGTACGCGAAGGCCAAGAACGTCCATGTGGTGTCGCCGATGACGTTCTGGGCCTACCTGACCGTGCTCGCGGACGGCCTGCGCGGGCAGGAAATCGGCCGCCGAGCCGAAGAGATCCTCGCCGGCCTGCAGGCAATCTCCGCCAGGTTCCACCGGTTCAGCCAGGGGGAGTTTCGCCTCGTCGGCCAGCACCTGCGCAATGCGCAAGCGCAGTACGAGGAGGCGCTCCGCCGTCTGCGTGACGTGGAGGACAGCCTGTCGTCCTTGGAGCGGACCCAGATCCATGGGGCCGATATCCCGGCAGCCCTCCCGCCTCGTCCAGCCTCGCTCACCGGAGGGCCGACGCATGATTGACCCAGAACTCCTTGAGGTGCTGGCGTGCCCGGTCTGCAAGACCAAGGTCCGCGAGGAAGCCGACCGGCTAGTCTGCGCGGCGTGCGGGCGGCGGTATCCCATCCGTGAGGGCATCCCGGTCATGTTGATCGAGGAGGCCGAGGGGCCCACGCCGGGGACGCCCGCGCCATGAGAATCCTCGTGGTGCACGGCCCGAACCTGGACCTGTTGGGCACCCGCGAACCGGAGGTCTATGGGACCACTGACCTGGCGACCATCAACCGCGAGCTGAAGGCCATCGCGGCCCAGCGCGGCGTAACGCTCGAGTTCGTGCAGTCCAATCACGAGGGCGAATTGGTTGATGCGATTGGCAGCTCCCGGGGGCGCATCGATGCCATCGTCATTAACCCTGCGGCGTACACCCACACGAGTGTCGCCATCCGGGACGCCATCGCCGCCGCCGGCGTTCCTGCGGTCGAGGTGCACCTCACGAACATTTACGCACGCGAAGCGTTCCGCCAGCACTCGGTGATCGCCCCCGTGTGCAAAGGGCAGGTCAGCGGCTTCGGCCCGGAGAGTTACCGGCTGGGGCTCGAGGCGGCGATGACCCTGGCAGCCCCCAACCGACGCCCGCGCAAGACGCGCGCGTGAGCGGCCGGCATGGGGTCTCAAGGCGGCGCAGACACGAGGACGTGGCATGATCTCGACCACAGACTTTAAGGGCGGGATGACGATTGTCATGGACGGCCAGCTCTGGACGATTGTCGAGTTCCAGCACGTCAAGCCGGGCAAGGGCGGAGCGTTTGTCCGCACAAAACTGCGGCGTCTGCGGGACGGCGGCGTGATCGAACGGACCTTCCGAGCCGGCGAGAAGTTCCAGGAGGCCTACCTGGAAAAGCGCACGCTCCAGTACCTCTACCGGAGCGGCGACACCTATCACCTCATGGACACCAAGACCTTCGAGGAAGCCTCGGTTCCGGCCGAGGCCCTGGGTGAGGGGGCCGGGTTCCTGAAGGAAAACATGGAGCTGGAAGCGCAGTACCATGACGGGCACTTGATCGGCATCCAGCCACCGATGTTTGTCGAGGTGCTCATCGAGCGCACCGAGCCAGGCGTGCGCGGCGACACCTCCAAGGCCGGCATGAAGCCGGCGACCCTGGAGACCGGTGCGACGATCCAAGTGCCGCTCTTCGTTGAGCAAGGTGAGCGGATCCGAGTGGACACCCGAACCAAGTCCTACGTCTCTCGCGTGTAGCGCACGCCAAGCCGAGGCCCGACGTGGAGCGCAAGAGCAGCAGGGCATCGAAGCACGAGGCCTTCCGCCTCATCGAGGAGATGCTCGAACTCATGGAGTCCCGAGGGCTCGTCGAGCTCGAGATGGAGCACGGCGGGCTGCGCATTCGCCTGAAGAAGGCCGGGAGCGTCCCAGGCCCCCAGGTGGTGGAGTATGTTGCGGGCGTGGCCCAGCC
>SBAZ01000015.1 GCA_005239935.1 Planctomycetales bacterium
ACCTGGTGCCGCACGAGCAGGTTCACGTCGTGGATGTGACGAACGGCGCGCGGCTCGTGACGTACTGCATCGAGGGACCGGCGGGCTCCGGGATGGTGTGCGTCAACGGGGCGGCCGCGCGGCTCGTCGCGCCCGGCGACACGGTGATCATCATTTCCTACGCCCAGGTGACGCCGGCCGAACTCGAAACCGCCACCGCGAAGATTGTCCTCGTCGACGACCGGAACCGCATCCGGCAGGTGACGAACGAGTCGTACCTTCTGACCGGGCAAGCCCTGGAGATTCCGTTCGGCGCACTTGATGGGTAAGCAGGATGGTCCGCGTCGGCCTGGTCGGCTGCGGGACCATCGGTGAGCAGCTCGCACGCACCATTCAGCGCAGGTACCCCCACGCCGCCCGACTCGTGGCCCTGCATGACACCAACACCGCGCGCGCCCGCAGGGTGCAGCGCAGTCTCCGCGCCCCGCGTCCGGCCCTCGTCGCCCTCACCCCGCTCATTCGACGCTGCGATCTCATCCTGGAAGCCGCATCGGTGGACGCGGCGCGGCGCGTGCTCCCCGCAGCCCTCCGGGCACATCGGACGGTGTTGGTGATGAGTGTGGGCGCGCTGCTCACTGATCGCGCGTGGCGTCAGGCGCTGCGCCGGTCGCGCGGGCGCGTGCTGATCCCCAGCGGCGCCCTGGCCGGTCTGGACGGCGTGCGCGCGATGGCGGCCGGGCAGATCGCCCGGGTCACGCTGACGACGAGCAAGCCGCCCCGCGCGCTGGCGGCCTCCCCGTACGTGCGCCACCGGTATCCGCAGATCGCCTCGTGGCGCCGGCCCCGCGTCCTCTTCCGCGGCTCGCCACGCCAGGCGGTGAAGGCCTTCCCGCAGAACATCAATGTCGCGGCCGCACTGGCCCTGGCGGCCGGGCGCTTCGGCGCGCGGGCGCGGATCATCATTGCCGCCGATCCCCGCCTGCGCGGCAATCGGCACGAGGTCCTCGTGGAGGGCGACACGGGCCGGATCCGCTGCACGGTGGAGAGCCGTGCCAGCCGCAACCCCAAGACCAGCCTGCTGGCCGTGCGTTCTGCGGTCACCGCGCTCGGCCGGCTGTTCGACCAGGTGGCCATTCCGACCTGACCGATTTCGTCGCCACCACCCGGGGTGACGACGCCGTGATGACTGGGATGAGAGCGGAGAGGGGGTGACGTTCCGTGGCAGAGAAGGTTGCGAAAGTCGGGATCAAGAAGGCCAAGGGCTACCTCTATTTCATCGACCGGCAGGGAGACATCTCCCGCGCCAAGATGGTCAGAGGCGGCCGACGCCGGAGCCGCCGGCGACGACGGTAAGCGTCGGCGTGCACAAGACCCCCGCGCGTGACGTGAGGTCCCGCGCGGGGGTTTTTGTCTTCGGGGTCGACCCCGCTGCGCCGCCGCAGCTGCTGAAAAGGGGGTCTGACGCCATTTGGCGGCGCCTTTTGCTATAATCCCACCACCTGCTGCTCACAGCGGCCTGACCGCGATTGCACCAGAGGCCGCTGCGAGCGCGGCAGGCGGAGAGGATCTGTGGCTGGTTTCGCCTGCCGCGCATCCCGCCCATAGGCGGGACCCCGGCAGGTGGCGGGATAATTGCTTGGCATGACGATGGATACGCGCGAGGCCTCGTCCGGCGAGATTGTCGTCCGAGGCGCCCGCGAGCACAACCTCAAGAACCTCACCGTCCGCATCCCCCGCAATCGCCTGGTGGTGGTCACGGGCCTCTCCGGCTCCGGCAAGTCCACCCTGGCGTTTGATACCCTCTACGCCGAGGGGCAGCGGCGCTATGTCGAGAGCCTCTCTGCCTATGCCAGGCAGTTCCTGGAGCGTCTCGAGAAGCCGGACGTGGATGGGATTGACGGCCTCTCGCCCGCCATCGCCATCGAGCAGCGCACCGCCGGCGGCAACCCCCGCTCCACGGTCGCGACCCAGACGGAGATTTACGATTACCTGCGCGTGCTCTTTGCCCGGGTCGGCCAGCCCCATTGCCCGCGTTGCCGGGTGCCCATCATGCAGCAGTCCGCGCAGGAAATTGTGACGCGTCTGCTCGAACACCTTCCGGGTCGCGCGGTGGACCTGCTGGCCCCAGTCGTGCGCGGCCGGAAAGGCGAGTTTCTGGAAGTGTTTCGGGACGCGAAGCGGCAGGGCTTCGTGCGCGTGCGGGTGGACGGGATCCTCCACGACCTCGATGCCCCGCCGACGGTGGACAAGCGCCGCGCGCATACGATCGAAATCGTGGTGGACCGCATCCAGGTGGAGGAGGCGGAGAAGAGCCGCCTGACGGAATCGGTCGAAACCGCGCTCAGGGCTGGCAAGGGCATTCTGGTGGCAGCGCAGCAAGAGGGCAGGCGCGGGCGCAAGGACCTCCTCTTCAGCGAGCTCTATGCGTGCCCCGCCTGCGGCTTCAGCGTCGAGGAGATCTCGCCGCGGACGTTCTCGTTCAACTCGCCGTACGGGGCGTGCCCGACCTGTGACGGGCTGGGCACGCGGCTTGAGATTGATCCGGACCTCGTCGTGCCAGACAAGAGCCTGTCGCTGCGGGAGGGCGCCATCGCGCCTTGGAAGCGCGGGAACCGCCACATGATCATGTACTACAGCCGGCTCCTGCGCGAGGTGGCTCAGTTCTACCGCATCGGTCTCGACATCCCGTTCCGCCAGCTCGACCGCAAAGTCCAGCGCACCCTCCTGTACGGCTCGGACGATGAAATCTGGGGTGACCCGTTTGAGGGTGTGGTCCCGAACCTGGAGCGGCGCTTCCGGCGCACCCAGTCCGACTTCGTGAAAGAAGACATCGCGCGGTATATGAGCGAACTGCCGTGCACCGTCTGCCGCGGCGCGCGGCTGCGGCCGGAGAGCCTGGCCGTCCTCGTGGCCGGGCGGTCCATTGCTGACGTCACCCGCGATGCGGTCACCGAGGCGGCGGCCTGGCTGGCGGGGTGGCGGGCGCCCGAGGCGAAGCAGGTCATCGCCGCGCCCATCATCAAGGAGCTGCGCGCGCGGCTGCAGTTTCTCCTCGACGTCGGACTCGGGTACCTGACGCTCGACCGGGCCTCCGCCACACTCTCCGGCGGGGAGGCGCAGCGCATCCGCCTGGCCACGCAGGTCGGCTCAGGCCTCGTCGGCGTCCTGTACATCCTGGACGAGCCGTCGATCGGATTGCATCCGCGCGACAACGACAAGCTGCTCGCGACACTCGAACGCCTGCGCGACCTGGGCAACACCCTGGTCGTCGTGGAGCATGATGAAGCCACCATCCGGCGGGCGGACCACGTGATTGACCTCGGGCCTGGTGCGGGCAAGCACGGCGGCGAGGTCGTCGCCAGCGGACGAGTGGACGACCTCATGGCCGCGCCGCGCAGCCTCACCGGCCAGTTCCTGGCCGGCCGGCGCTGGATCCCGGTGCCGGGGCATCGGCGCCCGCAGGGCGCCGCGCGCCTGACTGTCAGGGGCGCGGCCGAGCACAACCTCAAGCGCATCGACGTGACCTTTCCGCTCGGCTGCTTCATCGCGGTCACCGGGGTCTCCGGGTCCGGCAAGTCCACGCTCCTCGACGACATCCTCTACCGGGCGCTCGCGCGGCGCTTTCACGGCAGCCGGGAGCGCCCGGGCCGGCACGACGCCATCCTCGGGCTGGAGCACTTGGACAAGGTGATCGTCATTGACCAGTCGCCGATTGGACGCACGCCCCGCTCGAACCCGGCCACCTACACCGGAGCGCTGGATCCCATCCGGCTGGTGTTCGCGCAAACCTCGGGGGCCAAGGTGCGCGGCTACAAGCCGGGACGGTTCAGTTTCAACGTGAAGGGGGGCCGCTGCGAGGCCTGCCAGGGCGACGGCACCAAGCGCATCGAGATGCATTTTCTCTCCGACGTGTATGTGCGCTGCGACGTCTGCAAGGGCCGCCGGTTCAATGAGCAGACCCTGCAAGTGGCCTACAAGGGCCGGTCCATCGCAGACGTGTTGGCGATGACCATTGAGGAAGCGCTCGATCTGTTCAGCGCCATCCCGGCCATCGCGCAGAAACTCCAGACGATCGGAGCCGTGGGGCTCGAGTATCTCGAATTGGGGCAGAGCGCGACCACGCTCTCCGGCGGGGAGGCGCAGCGCATCAAGCTGGCCAAAGAACTCTCGCGCCGCGCCACCGGCCGGACGCTCTACCTGCTGGATGAGCCCACGACCGGCCTGCATTTCGCGGATGTGGAAAAGCTGCTGAGCGTGCTGCACCGCCTGGTGGATCAGGGCAACACCGTCGTGGTCATCGAGCACAACCTCGAAGTGGTCAAGACCGCCGACTACCTCGTGGACCTGGGCCCGGAGGGCGGCGCGGCCGGCGGTGAGGTGGTTGCCCACGGGACGCCCGAGGCGGTCGCGCAGACGGCACGCTCCGCCACAGGGCTGGCGCTGCGCACCGTGCTCGCCGGACCGCGGGGCGCGGCGTCGGCCACAGGGCTGCGGACGTCGATGGCGGCGAGGACATGAGTCACGTCAAGCCGGCCGCCGTGCTGCTCGGACTCGCGCTGTGGCTGCCCGCCCCGGCCGGGCAGGCGGCCGAGTCGGCCGACGTGGTGGCCGGGTACACCGCCGTGCAGCGCGCCTTCCTGCGTGAGGCCTTCGAGGACGCGGCGGCAATGGCGCAGGCCTTCGCCACGCAGCACCCCCAAGCGGCCGAGTCCCCGCGCGTGGAGATCTGGTTGGCGCTGAGCCTCGACCGACTGCAGCGCACGCAGGAGGCGCTGGAGGCCCTTGAGCGCCTGAAGCGGCGGCTCCCCCCGGCCCATCCGGACTGGGCTGAGGTGCTGTATTGGGAAGGCGACATCAGCCGGCGGGCCTATCAAGTCGTGCGCGCGCGGATGGCCTTCCAACGCCTGCTGAGCCGATATCCGTCGTCCACCTGGGCACCGCAGGCGCGGCTGGGCCTCGGCCTGGTCGCGTTGCACCAGCAGGTCTTCGATCAAGCGCTGGACGCCTTTCGGGACGTAGTCCGCGCCCACCCGGACACGCCGGCGGCGCGCGACGCGCTCCTCTTCCAGGGCGCGTGCCATCTGCGGCTGCAGCAGCATGACCAGGCCGTCGCCGTGCTGGAGCCGCTGGTGGCGCAGCTCCGGGAACCGGTCATGGCCGCGCAAGCCGCGGTCTATCTCGGCGAGAGCCTGACCGCGCTCGGCCAGTATGACCGTGCCGCGGCGGCCTATGAGCGCGCGCTCGCCTCGGCGCCTGAGTCGATGTGGGGCGGGCTTGCGCGCTTTGGCCTGGGCTGGGCGTGGTTCCGCGCCGGCCGCTGCCGGGAGAGCCTGCAGGCGTTCGACGAATTTCTCGGGACCGGCGGAGGGCGACAGCGTCCGGAGGCGCTCTTCGCCCAGGGGGCCTGCCTCAGAACATTGGGCCGCGAGAGCGAGGGGGTGAAGCGCTTCGAGCGCGTCATGGGGGAATCACCCCAGCACCCGCTGGCGCTCGAAAGCGCCTTGGCGGTGATTGACGTCCTCTGTGAGCAGAACCGGTTTGGGGATGCGAAGCAGCGGGTCCACGCGCTCTTCGGGTGGCCGATCGATGAGCGCACGCGGTCCCAGTTGCAGTTGCGATTGGGCACGATCGCGCTGGCGCAGGGGAATATCGCCCAGGCGCGGACGGTCTGCGAATTGGCGGCGAAGTCGGACGACCCCTCGGTGCGGCAGGCCGCGGTGAGCGGGTTGGGCGATGTGGCACTCGCAGGCGGCGATTCGCAGGAGGCCCGCCAGCGCTATGACGAGGCGCTGACGCGCGATCCCAACACATTGGTTGGGCGCTATGCGCGCTACCAGCTGGGGCGCCTGGCCCTGCAGGCCGGGAAGTTCGATGCGGCCATGGCCGCGTTCCAGGAGGTGTTGACCGCCGGGGACGCCGACCTGGCGGATGACGCAACGCTGGCGCTGGCCCTGACCTACCTGCAGCGGGGCGAGGTGGAGGTGGCTCGCACGCATCTCGAGGCCGTGCGTGGGCGGGGCCCGGACGAACCCGTGGCGGCGCGCGCGGCCTACTACCTCGCGCTCGCGTCGCTGGAGGCGCAGGACGGGCCGGCCGCTCAGCGCTTCTGCGAGGAGGTGCTGCGCAAGGCGCCGCGCAGTGAAGAGGCCATTGACGCGCGCCTCCTCCTCGCCGACCTCATGGCCCAGACTCAGCCGATCCGCGAGGTGATGGCCTGGCTCGAGGGCGCGGCGCGCTCGCAGGCCTTACCAGTGCGACATCGCGCGAAAATCGCCAAGCGGCTCGGTGACCTGGCCCGGCAAGAGGACGCGTACCCGGAAGCACTTCGGTGGTATGATGAGGCCGAGCGCATTCTGCCGGCGCTGCGCGGCGAGATCGCCTACCGGGTCGCCTCCTGCTACGAGCAGGTGGGCGATTTTGACGTGGCCATCGAGCGCTACCAGGCGGCCCGGCAGCCGCCGTGGCGCGTGCGGGGCCTGCTGGCGGCGGCGAAACTCCTGGAACGGCAGGAGCGCTGGGACGCGGCCGCCGCCCTGTACAAACGCGTGGTGGAGGAAGGGACGGTCGAAGCGGCCCTGGCCCGGGAACGGCTCGTGCAGCTGCGTGCAGAGGACCGAGAAGAGGAGTGAGCATGTGGAACCGGACCGTGCTGACGGCAGGGCTGGCGGCGGTCGCCGGGATTTTTGCGACCCTCATCTACTGGCAGGTGGACATCATCAACCGCGGCGGCCCGGTGATGATCCCGATCGTCATGTGCTCGGTCTTCTCCGTCGCGCTGATCCTCGAGCGCTGTCTCTATTTCATGTCGCTCCATCTCGGGGAGGGGACGGCGGGCCGGTTCGAGGAACTGCGCGGGGCCATCGAGACCCAGCGCTGGTCCGAGGCGCAGACCGTCTGTGAACACTGGCGCGGTCCGGTGGGCCGCGTCGCGCTCGCCGGCATGGCGGCGCGGGAGCGGACGTCCCAGGAAATCGATCAAGCCATGGAAGAGACGGCGCACGATGAGCTGCCGTTCGTTGAGCGGCATCTGCGGTGGCTCTCGACGCTCGCGCAGGTCTCCACCCTCCTGGGTCTGCTGGGCACCGTCGTCGGGCTGGTCGTGGCCTTCCAAGCGATCCAGACGAAAACGACCGGCGGCAATCCCGTCAGTCCGGGAGACCTGGCCGGCGGGGTGTGGCAGGCATTGATCACGACGGTGGCCGGCCTCACCGTGGCCATCCCGACGATCCTGGCCTACAACTACCTCGCCAGCCGTGTGACCGAAGTGCAGTTCCAAATGGAGAAGGTGTCCGACTTAATCGCGCACTGGCGGCGCCGCAGCGGCCGATCGCACCACCCCGCATGAGGTCCGGACGGCCGCGCGGGGACGCCTGACATGCGGTTGCCGAGGCGCTGGACCGAGCCGGTGCCGGTGGACATTGCGCCGCTCATCGACGTGGTCTTCCAGCAGCTGATCTATTTTATGCTCACCTCAAGCTTCGTGCTGGCCCCGGGCATCAAGGTGCAGCTGCCGAAGGCCGAGACGAGCCAGCGCCTGGCCGCGTCGAATATCGTCATTACCCTGACCAAGGACCACGTGATCTATTGGGAGGAGCAGGTCGTCACGATGCAGGACGTGCGCAAGCGGCTCGAGAAGGGCGGCGGGCAGAAACCGGTGCTCATCCGCGCGGACCGGCACGCGTACGTGGATCGGCTCATCGAGTTGTGGGACATGTGCCGTGCGGCGGGCTACGAGGAAGTCCATATCGGGACGCTGTCGGAATGACGCAGGCGAGGCTGGCGCCATGATCACGGAGATCGGCATCGTGGCCGGAGAGGTGTGGCACTACCTGGAAGGCCGGGGGGAAATGCGTTTCAGCGAGGTCGTGACCGGCATCACGCGGCCGCGCGAGATCGCGCTGATGAGCCTCGGCTGGCTGGCCCGTGAGGGGCACGTGGTCGTGCGGCAGGAGGGCCAGGACCTGCACGTGGCCCTGCGCGGGTAGCATGGCGGCCGCACGCGCGGCCGTCGTCCTCGTGACGTGCCCGTCCCGCGCGGCGGCCGGGAGGCTGGCGCGGGCGCTGGTGCGCGCCCAGGTGGCGGCGTGCGTGAACGTGGTGCCAGGGGTGACCTCGCTCTACCGATGGCGAGGGAGGATTGAGCGATCAGCCGAGGTGCTCTTGATCATCAAGACCACCCGCGCGCAGGTGGAGGCCCTGCGCCGGGAGGTCGTGGCGCACCATCCCTACGAGGTGCCGGAGGTCCTCGCGCTACCCGTGAGCGCCGGCCACCGGCCGTATCTTGCCTGGGTGCGGGCCAGCGTCCGGCCCGCCTCACGGCACCGAGGCCCTGGGAGGAGGTCGCCTTGACACGCTGAGCCGCCGTTGGGCATACTCTATTTGTCAGACAATCCAGTAGTTAGGTACTGGCGAAAGGGCAAACTCCGGGTGACCGGAGGGCGCAAAGCTACGGGTCTCATGAGACCGCCGGGCTGCCGTCCAGTGGGCGCTCATGAGATTGCCGGGCCACCGAACCAGAGCGAACGGTTCGGTGGTTTTTCATTTCGGGGGGATGCAGCATGAGGAATCGACGGGGTGCCGCGTTGCTGCTGGCGATGGTCACGGCGCTGTTGTGCGGGATCGCCGCCTACAGTGTGCTCTTTGCGGCGGTGAGCGCGGCGCGCCAGGGCAAGCTGTTCCGCGAGCGGACGCAGGCCCAGCACGCGGCGGAAGCCGGGCTCGTCTGGGCGATGCAGCGCCTCTGGCAGGGGCCGGTAGACTTCACGGCCGGCACCACGGACCTCGTCGTGGACGGGATCCCGGTGGACGTCGTCGGGGCCTGCGCCGCCCAGCCATGCCAACTCGACGCGAAGGTCCTCTACTGATGGGACGCCGCCGCGGCATGACGCTCATGGAGCTCCTCATCACCGTCACCATCGTCGGCATTCTGGCGAGCATGGCGCTGCCGAGCTTCGACCGGGCGGTGGATCGGGGCTACTGGCGCGATGCCCAGGACGTCCTCCGGACCGTCTATGCCGGCGAACAAGTGTATTTCACGACGAACGATGTGTTCCGAGCCCTGCCGGCGGGCTCCACGCTGGCTGAGTGGCGGGAGATTTACATGGATGACCCAAACACGGGCGTGATCCCGGCCGCGTTCACCGTGGCGACGACGATCGGGCCGCCTCCCACGTTCACGGCGAAGGCGCAGCACGCGGATGGCCGGTGCATGACCATGGATGAGAATAACCTCTTCGACTTCGCGCCCCCCATCGCGGGGTGCGCCGCGTGGCCGATGCCATGAGCCAGCCGCGGCGCGTCCTCTGGGTCAGTCTCGCGCTGGGGGCCTTGCTGGCCCCGCCGCTCAACTGGCACGCGCTGGTCTGGGTTGCGTGGGTGCCCCTGCTCGCACAGCTCGTGCGCGGGGCGCACGGCTCGTGTCGCGGGGCAGCCCTGCAGGCCGCGGCGGTCGGCGGGGCCTACTACCTCGCGCTGTCCTGGCCGTTCCTGAGCCTGGGCTGGTGGGGCTGGGGCACAGGCACCGAGCACGAAGTCCAGACCTATCTGCTTGTCCAGCGGTGCCTGATGCTGCTGGTGGTGGCCGCGCTGGCCTCGTGGGGCGCCGTGCTCTGGGGGGCGTGCGGCTGGGTGACCGCCTGGGCCGTGCGGCGCGGCGGCATCACGGCCTGGTGGGTCGCTCCGGTCGTCTGGCTGGTGACGGTCGAATGGCTGGGGCATGCGGCGCTGGGCGGGTTCACCTGGGGATACCTGGGCAACCATCTGATCGGCGTACCAGTGCTGCAGCAGGCGGCCAGTGCCTTCGGCCCATTGGGGCTCAGCCTGGTCGTGCTGGTGGTCAACGCCGCCGGCGCGGTGTGGTGGGCGACGCGAGGCCGCGCGTCCATGGCGCGGGCAGCGACGGCGGCAGGACGTGCCCGCCGAGCCTCGCTCCTGCTCTCGGGACTCACGGTGCTGGGGAGTCTGGGCTACGGCGTGGTCCGGATGCAGGCGCGAGACGGATCGAGCGCAGACACCCTGCGCGTCGCGGTGGCGCAGACCGATGCGGCCACGGCCGCTCGGCCCGACGTCGTGGAGGGCCGAGTCCTGCTGCCTGACGCGGGCTGGCTGCGACAAGCGGCCGAGGGGCAGGATGTGCTCGTGTTGCCGGAAGCCCTGTGGTGGGCGACGGCCCGGCTCGATGACGTGGCGCCGCGCTGGACGCCCACTGGCGTGGTCGTTGATCCGGCTCCACTCGGGGCGGCGATGGCTGCGGTAGCCGATGGCGTGGTCGTCCATGGGCTCGACACGCTGGCCGGGGGGGCCACGCACAACGCGGTGCTGTTCTGGGACCGGGGTGCCTTGGCCGGGCGCTACTTCAAGCGCCTGCTGGTGCCTTTCAGCGAGTACCGTCCGCAGGGGCTGGGGTGGCTCACGCCGCGCAACCAGCTCCACGGCGAAGGATTTGAGTACGCGCGGGGCGGCAGCCCTGAGCCGGTGGTCGTCGCGCACACCTCGTTCGGGGCGCTGATCTGCCAGGAAATCTTGTTTCCGCCGCTCGCGCAGGCCCTCGTGGACCGCGGCGCGGGTCTGCTCGTGGCCGTGGGCAATGACGGCGTCTTCCGGAGCGCATGGGTGGCACGGATGTTCCACCGGCTGGCGGTGCTGCAGGCGGTTTCGGTGGGCCGCCCGATGCTCCGCAGCATGAAGACCGGGGTGAGCAGCGTCATTGACAGCCGGGGGCGGGTGTTGGCCTCCCTGGCCGCGGGCCGTGGGATTCTCTCGGCGCGGGTCGCCCCTGCATCGGGACGGACGCTCTATGGGCAGTGGGGCGATGGGCTCGGTGTGCTCGGGGCGTTCGCGCTGGGTGCGGGCCTTCTGGGCCTGAGGCGCCGGACGGTCGCGGCATGAGCGCGCGCGGCACGCAGGGATTCACCATGCTGGAGGTGCTCGTCGCCTCGATCGTCGGGGCGTTGATCGCCGGCGGGACGATGATGGCCTTCGTCACGGCCGCCCGCATCTCGCGCAACGAGACCGGACCGGATAGCGCCGAGGCCTCGGCCTACGCCCGGGAGACCTTGGAGCGGCTGCGCAACGACGTGGCGGCGGATCCGAGTCCCAGCTGGTTTCAGGCCAATGCCGGGCTCGGCTGGCAGCCGGATACGATCCCGCTGCCGCCCGCGCCTGGGGACTGCCCGACGGCTGGCAAGAACCAGTCCATCCTGTGCCGGGGGCCGGTGACCCGGCGGTACAAGGTCACCGCGGAGGACTGTGACGGCGTGGGCGGGACAGGAGACTGCTATGCGGTCAGCGTCAAGGTGTGCTGGGATGACCCCGCGTGCTGAGATGACGCGAACCGGGATGACCCTCACCGAAGTCATCATCGCCTCGGCGCTGGCCGGCATCGTGGTGCTCGGCATCGCTCGCATGGACGCGGCGCGCGTCGGGATGGAAGAGGATCTGCGCCGGCAGACCGGGATCCTCACGCCCGAGCACGGCCGCATCGCGCTGGCGACCATCCACCTGGCCAAGCATTTGGAACGGGCCGATCGGCTGGATCTTGACACCGGCACGGGCCGGTACAAGCTGCGCATTCCGCGGATGACGACGGCCTCGTGCACCGATGGCTCGATCGAACCGAGTTGTTTCGACGACGCCGCCAACTACCTGTGGGAGCAGTATGTCTACACGGGCTCTCAACTCGATTTCTACAGCCCGGCGGACGGCTGCCTGGCCGCCAATCGCGCGCAGTTGGTGGGGGGCGAACTCACCAATTTCGCCCTGACGTTTGCCGATCAGGCCCCGATGCCGCCCGGCGGCGAGCCGGGATTTGTCGGGCCGGCCGGCTCGGACAACAACTTGGTCAATTTCGCCCTGACCTGGGCCGACAGCACAGGCAGCAGCCGTTCGTTTGCAGGCAACATCGCAGTGCGTGGTGCCCCATATACGGATTATGACCGTGGGCTGCAGGCGCCGGGAGTGGACGTGAGCCCGCCTCCGCCGTCCGTGGCACCCTGTCCATGAGGAGGGAGGGAGGACCGATGCGTGCGTGGGGATCGGTGACCATGGTGGGGATCGGCGTGGGACTCATGGGTGCACTGCCGGCCTGGGCTGAGGATGTCACGGTCACCACCTACTACCCCTCGCCGCGCGGGGTCTACGATGAACTCAGGACGACCGGGGATGTCGGCGTCGGACTCACGGGTGCCACTGCCGCGCGGTTGCATGTCCGGCAGGAGACCGCCGCGGAGGCGCTTCGTGTCGAAGATCAGCTGGTCGGTCCGGACCCGACGCCCTGGGTGATTGACTCGTTCGGCAACACCGGGATGGCGATGGTGCCATCCGGCGTGGCGAAACTCGAAGTGATGAGCACGGGCGGGGAAATCGCGCGGTTCAATGCAGGCCTGGGGGATGCCACGCCCGTGGTCATTGAGAACAATAAGAACGTCGGCATCAAGACGACGGATGCCGCCAGCAGCTTGGAGGTACGCGGCGGCATCCTGGCGGCGAATGGATTGCCCTCGTGTGGTGCCCCGCCGGACGTCGGGTACGGGTTCGTCGGCGCGGAATTCTGTTTTGACACAGGGATGTTCTCGAATACCGACGGGGACGTGCTGCTGTACACGAACAGCGTGGAGGCCCTCGCGGTCCACAGCCAGCCTCCGTACGGCCCGCAAGTGAGAATGACGCAACCGGCTCCCCTGGTCGTGGGATTTCCTGCGGCCGACACCACCCCGCCGGGTGGGCGCTTGCATGTCCTGCAGGCTGGCGCGGCGCAGACAGCCTTGTTCGAGGACGCCGATGCCGGCTTGTTGCCTGGCACTGATGCCACGCCGTTTGTCATCGATGCCGGCGGCAACGTTGGGATCGGCGATCTGGCGCCGGGTGTCTTGGGCAGGCTGTTCGTGCTCAATCTGGGAGGGTTCAATACGGTGCGTTTTGACGACGGGCCGGGTGACGTGACCCCGTTCGTGGTGGATGAGAACGGGGCGGTGGGCGTCATGTGCACGGACCCCTCGCTGACGATGGCGTTTGGGCAGGACTGCGATACCGGCATCAATCTGCCCTCGATGGATGAGATCCACTTCGTGAGTGGTGGCATCCCCCGTGTGTTCATTTCCCCGCTGGGCAAACTCGGCGTCGGTGGGCCTGTGCCGGGTGGATTCAGCGCTAACATCGTGTCGTTCGGCGGGGGCATCCAGGTGAGCGCGCCCAGCGGCGGGGGCCTGCCCGCGTACTATTGGTTCAACCAGGACTTGGGGTGGTTCTGGCAGGTGGAACAAATGGGCGCGGGGGATTTCGGCGCGATGAGGTGGTGGAACAATGTGCCGCCGGGACCGGGCCTGACCCTTGCGATGGACCTGTTTCCGAGTGGCCTCCTGCAGGTCTACAGCGATGGGCTGAAACCCGGCGGGGGGCCATGGGGCGTGCTGTCGGACGCGCGGCTCAAGCACAATATCCAGCCTCTCGATGGGGCGCTCGACCGCCTGCTGCAGCTGCAGGGCAGGACATTCGAATGGAATGATCCGGATTCGCCGTGGGCCACCGGGCCTGGCCGGCAGGTCGGCATGGTGGCGCAGGAAGTCGAGCCGATCTTTCCGGAGTGGGTCAAGACGATGCCCGATGGACATAAGATGTTCGCGCCGAGCGGGTTCGAGGCGCTGACCATCGAAGCCTTGCGCGAACTGAAGATGGAAAACGAGGCGCTGAGGGCGCAGAATAGGACGTTGGAAGAGCGCGTGCAGGCCCTGGAGCAGCGCCTGGAGAGCGAGTGACGGACACTAGACCACGAATGCGGCAGGCGTGGGTGTACAGCATGGTGGCCGGCCTCGTGGCCGGCGGATCGGCGGCTGCGGAGGACATCACGGTGACGACCTACTACCCCTCGCCGCGCGGCGTCTACAACGAGCTGCGCACCCTCGGGGACGTGGGTGTGGGGACCGCCGGGCCGGCTGTCGGGGCCAGGCTGCGGGTGACGCAGGACGACCCTGCCGAGCCGTCGCTGCGGGTGGACACGGTCACCGTGCCAGGCCAGCCGGCTCTGGTCGTGGCGCCCAATGGGAACGTTGGCATCCGCAACAGCAACCCTGTGGTGCCCTTGCACGTCTTCGGAGAGGTCAACGCGTCGGCCTTCCGCGCGTTCGAGACCAATGGAGCGTACGGCTTCGTGGAGCGCGGGCTCGACAATGACGGCATCGTGTTCCTGGGCGGGTTCAACTCTGCGGTTGCGAACTTCACGAACACCTGGATCGACGGCAACCCCCTCATCCTGCAACAGCGCTCCGGCGGGAACATCGGCATCCGCACGACGAACGCGACGAACCCGCTGACGCTCGGCGCCGACGGCGTGGCGGCGTTGCCCGCGCTGGCCTTCGGCGTCGGGGATGAGAACACCGGGATCTACCATCCGGGCAGCGACGTCCTGGCCCTGACCACGGACGGCGCCGAGCGGTTGCGCGTGACCCCGACCGGCCGAATCGGGATCGGGCACACCGACCCGCAGCGCAGGCTGCACGTGGCTGGAGGGATCGTGGTCGAAAACGGCCTCCTGCCCTCGTGCGGCGGCCCGCCGTCGGACCGCGGCGTGACGTTCGATGAGCATTGTCACGACACCGGCCTCTACTCGACCAGCAACGGGTTTCTGACACTCCTGGTGGATTCGGGGCGTGCGGTGGACATCGTGCCGGGCGGCTCGGTGGGTATCGGGACGTCCGCCCCCGGCGCGCGGCTGCACGTGAGCGGCGGGGACATCCTGGTCACCGGCGGCTCGTTCGTGGACGACGGCACGGTCTTGAACGTCCCGGACTTCGTGTTTGCGCCTGGCTACGACCTGGTACCCCTGCCGGATGTCGAGGCGTACGTGCAGGCCCACAGGCATCTCGAGGGGCTGCCGGCGGCGGACGATGCCGAGGGCTGGCGGTCGCTGAGTCTGCAGGCGCGCGAGATGAGGTTGCTCCAGAAAATCGAGGAGTTGACGCTGTACCTGATTCATCAAGAGCGGCGCCTGCGAGCCCTCGAGGCGCGGTTGGGGCCGGCCGTGCCGGCGCCGAACCCGGAGGGCGCGCCATGAGCGGGTTGGGCGGGTTCTCCTTCGGCGGAGGCGGCGGGAGGCACGAGGGGTTGGTCCTGCGGGCGGGCGCGGTGGAGGCGATGGCGCTTCGAGCCGGCCGCGTCGTGGCCCAGGCGAGTGTCCCGGTCGAAGGCAAGGGGGAGCTCGGCATCAGCCAGGCGGTCGAAAAGGCGCTGGCGGCCTCAGGCATCCGCTCCAAACGGCTCGCCATCGCCATCCTGACACCGGACATCGTGTTCCGCTCGTTCAGCATGCCGAGTGTGCCCAAGAGCGAGATCGAACGCGCGGTGCAGTTCGAGGTCCGCAAGTACATCCCGTACAAGACCGAGACGCTGGTCTGGGATTACCGCGTGCTGCCGACCACCGGCCCGCAGGCCGGCCGGACCGAGGTGGTCTTCGTGGCGATGCAGAAAGAAGCCTTTGCTGGCACGCTCTCGGCGCTCGCCGCGGCTGGCATCCAGCCGACGGGTGTTGAGCCGCTCAGTTTGAGCCTGGCGCGATTGGTGCAGAAGCAGCGCAGCGGGGCCGCCGGTGCCTACCAGTGCGTGGTCGATATCGAACGGACCAGCGCCCATGTGGCCATCGTCCGGGACGGCGTCCCGATGCTGTCCCGGGACGTCGCGTTGGTCGGGCGGGCAGGCAGCGGCGAGAGTACGACCGATGATGGGCGGCTCCAGCGGCTGGCCAGCGAACTGAGCGTGTCCATCGACTTCTTCCTGCGGGAACACCCAGGGGCGTCGGTGAGCCAGGCCTGGCTCTTCGGGGACGACGCCGTGGCGGATTCCTGGGGCACGGCGCTGAGCGCGCAGCTGCGCATGCCGGTGAGCGGCGGCCGTGCGGTGCTGGGCGTGGCCGCGCAGGGAGCGGCGTCCTCTGGAATGGCGGCGGGTGTCGGACTGCTCCTGGAGCGCGCCAGGGGTGGCTGTGCGCTCGACCTGCTCCGGCAAGCCGCGGTCCGCTCCGGCGCGGCGCGGCCTGTGGTGCCGGCGATGCCGACGACCCAGGAAGTGCTCGCGCTCCTGAAGACGCCCCAGGCAAGTGTGGTTGCCGGCGGACTCATCGCGGCGCTCGCGCTGGTGTGGCTGTTGGGCGCCCAACAGATCGATGCCAAGCGCCGCCAGCTCCAGGCGCTGCAGGCGGCTCGGGTGACCATCGGGTACGGGGTCGACGGCATGACGCACGACGCGCTGGAGCCGATGGTGGGGGCGGCACGCGAGCGGCTGCATGCGATCCGGCAGGTGGTGGACCGGCCGATCAGCGTGGCACGCCAGATGGACGCGTTGGCTCGCGCGCTCCCTGACGGGGTCTGGTTCACGAGCCTCACGCTTGACAATCGGCTCGACCCGGCCGGGGCAGCGCGCTATCAATGGGATCTCAAGGGGGCCTGTTATCTTGGCGAGGCCACGAGCGAGCTGAACGCCATTCAGGAGCTCGAGCGCCGGGTACGCCAGAGTCCTGCACTGACCCCGAAGGGCGCGAGCGCGCAGGTGGAGCGCATCATGGAAGCGGCCAGTGCGGAGGGGACCTACCGAACGTTCAACCTGACCTGCGGGGCCGGGGGAACCTCCTGATGAAACCGTCGTTTCTCCTTGCGGCCATTGGTGTTGCGTTAACGGCCCTGATTGGGTATCATGGCATCTATGCGCGGCAGCAGGAGCAGGTGCGCGTGATTCAGGCCGAGATCGCGCAGGAGCAGGCGAACGAGCAAGCCCGGGCCGAGGCGGGTTCGCTCTTCCAAGAACTCGAGCAGCTGCGCGCCCGCTTGCCGGCGGAGCGCGATCCCTCCTGGCTGGCGCGCGAAGTCGTCGCCCACGCCGAAGCCGTGGGCCTGCGGCCCACTGCGATCACTCAGCAAGCTCCCCAGACTCTGCCGCACTACACCCGCCTAGCCGTGGTCGTCCAATTTCATGGCACCTATCACCAGATCGGCGCGCTCGTCGACCGCCTGGAGCGTGCCCAGACGGTCCTCCGCGTTGAGCAGTTGGACGCGGGGCAGGCCTCGGGCCAGGAACAGCAAGCCATGTTCACGATCGGGGTGAGCACGCTGTACGTTCCGCCGGCGACAGGAGCGGCAGGATGAGCGCCATGCAGGCAGCCCAGAAGACGGCGCTGGAAAAACGCATCGTCGCGGCCCTCCTGGGGCTGTTTGCGTTGACGCTGACCATGTCGCTGAGGAAGCTTAGCCTCTTCGGTCCGTCGGGGACCGTGCAAGGACCGCTGGCTCGCGCGGTGACGCCGCCCGCCGTCGAGTCCGAGTCCGGGTCCGCGGCGCCAGCCGGCACCCCGGCGAGCGTCGGAACAGCCGGCGTGCTGAGTCCTGGCGACGAACCGCGGTACACGGCGCAGACCGTGCGCGACCCGATGGCCAATCTGCTGCCGAAGCCGGCACCGAGGGGCTCGACGATGGCGCAGTCCGTCCGGGCTGACGGGCCGGCTGACGTCAAGCCTCCGCGCCCGGTGTTGCATGTGCAGGGGCTCGTGCTCGGCGGTCCTGGGGCGCAGGCGATCATCAACAACGACGTCTACGGGGTCGGCGATCTCATTGGGGGCGCGCGGATTGTGGCGATTGGCCGTGCGGGCGTGACCGTTGAGTTCAACGGGGAATCCATCGTGTATCCGACGGGCGCCTCAGGGCGGCCCGAGGCCGGGGCAGGGA
>SBAZ01000121.1 GCA_005239935.1 Planctomycetales bacterium
CCTGCAGTCGCGCCAGGCGCTCGAAGGCCTCCGCGCCGGCGCAGCCGACGCCTCGACCCGCGTCGCACGGCTCGAGGGAGAACTAGAGGCTCTGCGGGCCCAACGGGCTGCCGACGAGCAAGAGTTGAAGGGTGCGCTCGCGCGGGCTGAAGCGTCCACGCAAGAGTTGCGAGTCCTGAATGGGCAGCATCAGGCGCTCTTGGAGGAGGCGCAGACCCTGCGCCGCACCGAGGCCACTCTCCGGGAGGCCGCGGAGCGTGAGCGCGCACAGGCTGCCGAGCAACGCTCGGCCGCCGACGCGCGGCAGCACGAACTCACTGAGGCGCGTACCCAGGAGGCAAGCCTGCGGCAGCAGGTGGCAACCCTGCAGGCCGGTAAGGCCGCCTTGGAGACCGCACAGACTCAGCAGGAGCAGGCGCAGGAAGCCCTGCGTCGCGAGCTGGCGAATGCCCAGGAGCAGGTGGCCAAGGCCGCCGCGCTGGAAGGCCGGCTCGCGGAGACAGACCACGTCATTGGGACTCTGCATGCCCAGCTCCAGAGCCTGACGGCGCGGGCGCAGCGGCTGGCCGGCGTCGAGCAGGACCTGGAAACCACGCGTGTTCGCCTGAAGGCCTCGGAGCAGGCCGCCAGGACCTGGGAAACGCGAGCGGTCGCGGCCGAGGAGATGCGGGACGCCCTGAAAGATGAAGTGATCGCGCTGACACGGGAGCGCGACCGGCTCCAGGCCCAGGAGGTTGGGTTGCAGGCTGCGAGTCAGCAGGGGCGCGACCAAAGTCTCGAGGCGCTCGCAGAGTCCCAGGGGCAGACGGCCCGCCTGCGCGAGCAGATCGTCGCGCAGGAGCAGTACATCACCCAACTGAAGGACGTCCTCGCGAAGCGTGAGACGGCACTCAAGGAGGTTGAGGGCGCGTTGCGGCAGCGCGAGCAGGCCCAGGCCTCTCAGGCCTCCCAGGGCGCGCAGGGACCTGCACTGCCCGCCGCAGCGCCGTTGGCCAGGGCGCCGAGCCAGGAGGGGGTCCACCTCTCTATGGAGGACGCGATTGACGCACCGGTCTTCGCGGTGACCGAGGATCTCGGATTCGTCGTGCTCGACGTCCGGCTGGCCTCCGGCTGGGCCAGGACCGGGGTGTCGCTCCTGGTGGCGAAGGGCGACCAGCCGGCCGTGCGCATGCATATTAGCGAAGTGGATCCCTCCGGGCTGGCCGTGGCCGAAATTGACGGCGAGCGGCCGGTTCCGTTCCCGTTCCAAGTCGGCGACACCGTCGTCATCCGACCAGCCCCCCAGCCGTAACCCGTCCCCCCTGGTCGCTGCGCGTCCGGAGGGTCCTTCCGGGGCACAAGATATTTGCTGGACTGCCGTTGACAAGGCAAAGACCGGTCAGGTAAGGTTAAGGCTGTCTGTAGTTCTCTGAGAACCCGGGTGACTGTCAAAGGCAAACTATCCGAGAGGATAGGACGCAAAGCCGCGGGCCCAAGCGGGTGCCTGGCTCTTCGCGAAGCGAAGTGCCTGGCACCTGACGGGTAGCCGGGCTGCCAGGGGAACGGTCCCCGAGGCGTCCTCCGAATAGTTCGGAGGACGTTGTGGTTTGAGGGCCTTGATGACGTGCATCTCGAACGTCTGGAATTCGCGTGGGATCACCGACCGCCGGAACTACGGCCGCAGTGGCCGTAGTTTTTTTGTGCCCGCGCACGAGTGCCAGGCACGTACGCTTGAGTGCCTGGCACCGCAAGCGTGGGCGCGTTTCTTTGCGTCGCTTCCGAAGTGCGTCCGGCAGGCCCTGGGTCTTGGCCCGGCCGGGGGGAGGTAAACCCCATGCCGCGGCCCCCGCGTGTGCACCTGGAGAACGCCCTCTACTATGTCTCGTCCCGGTCGAACGGGGCGACGCCGCTCTTCCGCGACGCCCGCGACTACGAGACCTACCTGCGCCTCCTGGAGGAATACCGGGAGGCGTTCGGTTTTCGCCTCTTCGCCTTCGTGCTCCTGCCTGACCAGCTGCACCTGTGCCTGGAACTCACGAACGACAAGACGATCTCCGCCATCATGCACGCCATCAACTCCCGCTACACCAAGCTCTTTAACGGCCGCTACGGCCACTCCGGGCACCTGTTCCAGCAGCGGTTCAAGTCCACCGTGATGGAGAAGTCGCCCTATCTCCTGCGCTTGACCCGGTACGTCCATCTGCTGCCCTCCCGCGAGCGCGTGGTCAGCGCCCTGCGCGCGCACCCCTGGGGCAGCGTCCACGCGTACCTCGGGGAGGGGACGGCCTGCGGTCTTGAGATGGGCGGTGAGGTCGCGGAAGTCCTGGAGGCGCTCTGCAGCGAGCAGTATGGCTGGTCCTATGAACAGTATGTGGGCGCGGCCTCCGAGGCCGAGTGGACGGCCTTGGACGAGGAACTCCAGCGCTGGGTGCTGGGCTCTTCGGCCTTCCTGGCCAGGGCGCGCTCGGCGGCCGCTGAAGCCGGGCTCGAGGAGCCCCGCGCGGCGGGGCCCGCCGGCGGGCCTTCCCCAGAGGTCGTGATGGTCAGGCCGGTACGGCCCTCCCGTTTGGCCCATCTGGCGGTCACCGCCAGCCTGGCGCTGGGGATCTCGGCCGCGGTGTCGGCCGGGCTCTACGCGCGCAACGTGCAGACACTCAGGACGGCGCTCCGGGCGGTGACGCAGGCGCTACCGATGGCGCCCTCCGTCCACGGCGCGGAACCGCAGGGGGACGCCAGCGCTGCGGCCCGTCCGGCCATGTTCGCGATGCCCTCACGGCTCAACGGCACCGCGTGGGACATCCAGCTCAGGGTTTCGGCCGACGGCGCGTTCGTCCGGCAGGACCGGTTGACGTTTGAGGACGGCAAGGTCCGGTCGAGGCAGATGAGCGCCCAGGGGGTGACCCCGTCCAACTACACGCTGAGCGCCCAGCCGGACAGTTCGGTCGTCTGGGAGACCATGCAGACCGATGCGGCCGGAGCCGTGGTGTGCTGGCGCGGCGAGTGGCACGGCCAGGTCATGCGCGGCATGGTCACTCGGCAGCCGGCCGGCCAGCCGGTCGAGACCTTCACCTTCCTCGGGGTCGCCGCATCCGGGCAGGATGCCGGGACCGCAACGAGTGAGATCTGAGATGATGACCCGTTCGGGCGCGCAGCGGTTCGCCGCGTTCATCATGCTGTGCCTGATGGCCGACGCGGCTCCAGCTGCATACGCCGAGTCTCAGCCGGGGCAGACGTCCACGCTCGAGCAGGTGGAGGGTGTCGTGTCCGCAGTGGGTGCGGGTGGCATCGCGGTGGAGTATGCGAGGACCGAGACCAGCTCGAAGGAAATGTACCTGCCGTTTGACAAAGCCTTGGAGCTACGCGGCGCTCGGACCGTCCAGGACCTGCAACCCGGTGACACCGTCCTGGTGGACTACCGACAGACGGTGATCAAGAACAGCTTCGACGAAGGCATTGCCTCATCGCGTGTGGCCGTCCGGGTGAGCCGGTTGGCCGCGGCCCCGCCGCAGGCGCCGGAACTCGAAGAGGTCGAGACCGCCGGGGAGCCGACCGATGGGTCGTAACTCCACGAGGAGCCTGGCCGGCGCCGCCGTCTTCGCCGTCCTTGCGCTGTTGAGCGCGCCGGCGGCCGAGGCGGTCCAGATCAAGAAGGTCTACCGCGGCGTCGCCAACTTCGATGCCGATGACGTCGTGCAGTCCACGAACATCGGCGGCACCGTCAACCAGAGCAAGTCGATCATCCTCATCAGCACGTCGTGGGACTCCTCCGGCGCCAACGGCATCCGCGACCAGAATGGCTTCTTCACCGCGCAGTTTGAGGACAACGACACGATCGCGATCGACCGCGCCGGCGCG
>SBAZ01000059.1 GCA_005239935.1 Planctomycetales bacterium
AGGCGGCGGCGGACGGCGTTGAGCCCTCCGATGCCGGCCCACGCTATGGCTCTGACGCTGCCGCGGATGGCGCTCGGGATCGTCCCGCGCGCGTCCGCACCGGCCTGGCGTGTTATACTACCCGCGTCCATGGACGCGGCCGATGCCCGCACGATTCAAGCCGTCCTCGCGGGTGACATCGAGCGCTACGCCGAGTTGGTGGACAAATACCAACGCGCGGCCTACGCTCTCGCCTTCAGCCTGCTCGGTAACGTCGAGGACGCCAAAGACGCTTCCCAGGAGGCGTTTATCAGCGCCTACCGATCGCTGCCGGCGTTCCAGGGCAGGGCGGCATTTTCCACGTGGCTCTACCGCATCGTCGTCAACGAGTGCCAGGACCGTCTCCGGGGGCGCAGCCGCCAGCCGAGTGTGGTGCCGCTGGGCGTGCCCGAGGAGCAGGCGTCGCGGAACGGCTTCTGCCTGTTCGTCGATGTGGATGATCCCGCCGCCGGCCCGACCGAGCAGGCCGCGCAGCGCGAACTTGCCCATGAGCTCACCGCAGCGATCGCCCGGTTGCCCCTGCAGCAGCGCACGGCCTTCGTCCTGCACCACGTGCAGGGCCTGCCGCTCGAGGACACGGCGGCCGTGATGCGCTGTCGGGTCGGCACCGTCAAGTCGCATGTCTTCCGGGCCGTCACGGCCCTGCGTACCGCGTTGGCTCCCTGGGTCAAGGAGGTCGCCTGATGGATCTCTCGGCCTGGCTCAAGACGTACCTCGCGCAGCATCCCGTGAAGGGGCTGCCGGCGCACGACGCGGCGCGCTACACCCAGGACGTGATGGCACGCGTGCGCGCCTCGCAGGCTCCGCAGCCGGTGCGCGCCCCGGCGTGGTCCTGGTGGCCGTCCCTCGGGCTCCTGGCCTCCGCCGCGGTAGTACTCCTCGTGATCGGGGTGACCGCGCAGCGCTCCCCAACACAGTTGGTCGAGCGGGTCGCGGAGGATGCCGCGCTGCTGGCCGCGCTCGACGAGCCCTATAACGGGGCGGTCGGCGCGCTCGCGGATGAACTGCTGGTAGATGAAGTGGAGGCCTTAACACCCTTTGTGCTTGCCGAGGCTCCTGCCGAGAGCGAGGACGACTGGCTGCAGGAGACCATGGATTTGCTGGACGAGCTCGATCAGGAGATGCCGGCCGCCGATGATACCCCGACCGATGATGAGGACTGGCTGAAGGAATTGGAACAAGTGGACGAGGCCGAACTCTCCGCCCGCACCTAACAAGAAGTGCCAGGCACCTTTTGCCCGAAAGGGGTCAGGCACCTTTTCCGCGAGTTTTCCACAGGAATTCTCCTCCCTGCCTTGCCGCTCGTCGCGCTGAGCAGGTATACTTTTATTGTCCTCTGACAGAACGTCGCGTAATTCTGCTCAACCGTTCATGAGGGATGCCCGATGGACAAACAGATCCTCGTAATTGACGACGAACCCATGCTCTGCCGCGCCCTGGGGAGCTTCCTCCGGGACAAGAGGTTGCGGGTAGAGACCGCCCATAGCGCCCGGGAGGCGATGGAGCAGCTCTCACGCACCCCGACCGATGTGGTGGTCCTGGATCTGCGCCTGCCAGATGCCTCAGGACTGGAGGTGCTCTCCCAGGTGAAGGCGAAGTTTCCGCAGGTGCGCGTCGTGGTGGTGAGCGCCTTTGCCGACTCCACGACAGCGCAGCAAGCCCTCGCGCTGGGCGCGAGTGAGTACTTGCCGAAGCCGTTCGACTTTGACCGGTGCTTCTACGCGGCGTTGGGCGTGGAGATGGCTGACCCCAGTACCCTGGAGATCCCGCGCGACGTCCTGGAGGCGATCCCGGCCCGCACCGCCCGCGACCTGCGCGTGCTGCCCGTCCGGCGGCAGGGTGACGCGCTGCACGTCGCGATGGCGGACCCGATGAACGAGGACCGCCTCGCGCAGTTGCGCCAGCAGGTGCCGGGGACCATCGTACCGATCGCCGCCGGGGCCGAATCACTCCAGGCGGCGATTCGCCGGTGGTACGGCTCCGAGATGGCTGCGGATCCCGCCGCCAACTCGCCGACGCCAGTGCGCAGCGTGGAACCGATCGCGGAAGACCCGCTGCTCGATCCCCTGCTGCGTGGCCTGCTCGCCGCGGCGCTCCAGCGGCGGGCCACGGTCGTCCAGCTCGGGCTCGGTCCTGACGGTGTCTGGCTGCGCGAGCGCGTGGACGGCATCCTCCACGAGGTGTCCGCGCCGAAGGCCGTGACGGAGTCGTACGACTGGCTGGTCACCCGCGTGAAGCAGCTGGCCCGCCTGGATGTGGGGCAGCGGCAGATCCCGCAGCAGGGCCGGTGCCGCCTGACGGTCGACGAGCGGCCGCTGGAGATCGCGGTGTCGGTGGCCCCGGCGGCCCGCGGCGAGCATGTGGTCGTGCGGCTCTTCGACCCGGACCAGCGGATTCGGCTGGATGAGCTGGGCTGGTCCGCGGAGCAGCGCGAGCGGCTCGAGCCGCTCTTGGGCCGGTCCTCCGGACTCGTGCTGGTCACCGGGCCGGGGGATGCCGGGCTCTCGACGACCCTGCAAGCGATGCTTGAGCGGCTCGGGGACGCGCGCAAGCACGTGGTGACCATCGAAGAGACGATCCAGCGAGAATGGCCTGGGGTGACGCAGCTGCAAACCGGCGCCGGACTCGCACCGGCCCAGGCCGTGCGCTCGGCCGTGGCCCAGGATGCGGATGTCATCCTGGTGGATGATGTCGCGGATGGCGACACGGCGCATGAGGCCATCAGAGCCTCGCTGGCCGGACGGCTGGTCGTGGCCGGCCTGCACACGATGGATGCGGCTCACGCCGTCACTCGGCTCCTCGACCTGCGCATCGAACCCTTCTTCCTCTGCTCGACGCTCTCGGGCATCATCGCGCAGCGGTTGGTGCGGCGGCTGTGCGCGAGCTGCCGCGCGCCCTCGCCGGTGACTCCGGAAGGCCTCGCGGCGCTGGGCCTCGAACCGCCCAAGGGGTTGGGGGAGCTGCGCCTCTGGCACGCCAAGGGCTGCGAGACGTGCCGGCACACCGGCTACTTTGGGCGCACCGGACTCTTCGAAGTGCTGGTCGTAGACCACCAGATCCGCGCCCTCATCATCAAGCGCACCTCCGGCGCGCAGATCCGCCAGTCGGCGATCTCGCGGGGCATGGTCAGCCTCTCGCGCGGGGGCTGGGAGCGCGTCCAGCGCGGGGACACGAGCCTGGAAGAGCTCCTGCGGGTCCTCGCCCCGGATGTGCGGTGACCGCCGCCCGCCCTCAGGCCTGCAAGAAAATCGCATGTCCTACTTGAAGAATTTTTTTGGCATCAGGCATACTGAGACTAACCCCGAAAAGGGTTGTCAGTAGCGATCGGTACGACAGGACAACTCGGCTAGTTCGTCTCTGACTCGCCGGCGGAGGCTCGCCGGAGAGTGACAGGTCGAATCGGAT
>SBAZ01000055.1 GCA_005239935.1 Planctomycetales bacterium
CACCTCGCGCAGGAAGTCCCCCACGATGTCCACCTGGTTGCGGACTTCCTTGCCGTTGACGAACTCGCGGCGCACCGTCCGCCACCGCTCGCCCGTGACCGGCTCGAGTTCTTGCCACCGCTGGGTTTCCGTCTGACCGTCCTGTCCGGTCCGCCCAAAGGTGATCTCCTCGATCTCTTTCGTCAGGGTGCCGTCATCCGCGATGGCATAGAGCGCCAGCTCATACGGCACGCTGCGGTCGTAGTAGATCGTCTCGGTCCCGTGCGTGAATGGTTTCACGTTGGCCGCGCGGACGATCACATAGTCGAAGATCCTAGTCAGGAGCTGGCCGTTGCCGGCGAACGCCTCGCCACGCTTCGTCTGCGAGTTGGCGATTTCGTACTGATAAGCCGGCACCCTTGTGCCGTCCCGGTACGCCACGTCGGTCGTCATCTCGAAGACCTTGCGCTCGCCCACGCTTCCGTCCGGGTGGAACGTGATGCTCCCCGGCAGCACGCCAAAGGGCGCCTTCGTGCCCGCGACCTGTTCGAGCCACCACTCGGTCAGGATCAGGTTTCCTTTGGGCAGATGGCCGTCAGCCAGCGCCTCACGGATCTTGTCGGAGTTGAGCGTGTCCTGAACCACCAGGAGGTCGCGCCCGAGCGCATCGCCCGGGATGATGGCGCGGAGCTTCGGCCGCCCCTCGGCCTCCGAGTACCCGATGTCCCCGTCCGTCATGTCACCGGAGAGGATGCGCGGCATTTCCTCGATGACGGAAATCGGCGTTTCCCGGCTGACGCCGAGCAGCGCGAGGTCCGCCCAGAGGTCGCGCCCAGTCTCCTCTCCGTAGGAGG
Source organism: Planctomycetales bacterium (assembly GCA_005239935.1). Taxonomy (GTDB): domain Bacteria; phylum Omnitrophota; class Gorgyraeia; order Aquiviventales; family Aquiviventaceae; genus SBAZ01. Next base: position 834 of record SBAZ01000055.1, read on the forward strand.
ACACGAGCCGGCCGGTGAAGATTGTCTCGGCGGGGAGCGTCGCGAGCGTCTCCGCCGTGCCCGTCACCTCGTTGTCCCGGGTCATGATGATGCTGCGGCTCGGGTCGCGGCCCACGAAGTCGACGTTCAGCACCCGGTTCAGGCCGCGCTCGAAGAGAACCGTGCGCCCCAGCGGCTCGCCAAGACGCCGCCACGCCACGAATTCATCGCCCCAGGACGTGCGCACTTCCGAGCGCACCATGAAGGTGCTCTCGTCGAGGTCGGCTTCCTCCATGAGCTCCGGCGAGAGGTTCATCTCGGACGCCGGCTGCGGCGGCTCCGACATGGACGTAATCGTGCCGAGTTCCCGCCCGTCCTGACTGATGGTCGTGGTGGCCGACGCTAACTGGTTCGTGCCGGGGACGTAGCCGAACTCGACCCGCCAGTCAGTCTCGCCAATCGTGAAGGTCTCGAGCCAGCGTACGCTCAGCGGGTCGCCCAAGTCGTAGTAGGCGAGGTGGTCCGGGACGTCCGGGGCGGTGATGCGAACCTCATCCAGCAGGGTGGCCGGCGGCAGGGCCGTGAGCCCTACCGATTCGGCCGTCACCTGCCGCCCGGTGCGCTCGAAGCCCTGCAGGAGCCGGCCCTCCTGGTCGAGGATCTTGGTTTCGAGGAGCTGGCTGCGGTCCGCGATGCCTGTCCCCGGAATGAACCGCTGGACGAGCAATTGCGCCTCGCGCCCGCCCAGGGAGGTGATGACCGGCGCGCCCAGCAGGCCGTCCGTCACCTGGTGGTACTGGACGTAGGTCTCGTGCAGGCCTGTCGTCACCCGCGAAGCCACCAGCTGCGAGTTCCGTGACAGCCCGGCCTCCTCCAGGAGCCAGTCCGGGAGGCCCAGGTCGCCGGCCTGGCTCACCGGGTCGTACTCGGCGCCCACGGTGCTGCTGACCTGGCCCGCCAGCGTGTCATGGGTCGTCGCATCGGCCGTCAGAAAGACCAGGCCCTGGCTGCTGGTGGGTAGGCGGTCACCGTTGTCGTACGAGAAGAGCGTGACGGCCAGCGGGATGAAGTCGTCGCCGACCATTCGGCCCGAGGCGAACTTGAGCAGTCGCCCGTTCAACTCGCGCGTTTCCTGGAAGACGACGCCGGGCAAGTTCGTGTTCGTGGTTCGGAAGATGAGCGCGCCCTCGGGGGTGTGGCCCACGATGCGCGTCTCGCTGACCGGCTCATCCTCGCCCGCCACGTAGATCGTGCGTCCGAGCTCGCGGCCCCGGGCGTCGTACTGCACGACCGTGCGGCGGCCGTCACGGGTCTCCTCCAGTAGCCGGCCATCGGCAAGGGCGCTGACGCGCACCTCGACGTCCTGCGGGTCCTTCACGGAGAACGACCGCACCTCCACGGCCCGTATGCCGCGGTAGGTCAACTCGATCGCGGTGAAGAAGCGGGCACCGTCGCGGCCTCCGATCGCGAACCGCGGCTTCTCGTAGTCGGTCTCCGTTGGGTCGAAGACGGTGATGACCTGCTGGCCAGTCTCGGGGTCCTGGCTGATGCGATAGAGCAGCGCCTCGCCGCGGCGCACCTCCCTCGTGCGCTCGCCGGTGAGCAGGTTCTCCCGCTCAAGCAGCACATCGGTGCCGTTGAGGTAGCGCACCGGCCTGGTGGTCATGAGGAGATGAGTCAGCGGCAGGACGGCCTGCAGATCGCCGCTGCGCAGAGCCCCGAGCAGCCGGTCACGCTGGGCGGCGACCGCGCTCACGCGGGCCTGCTGCGCGGCCGCGGCCTCGCGCTTGAACTCCACAATGCCGCGCCGTCCGGAGCCGTCCACCGCTTCCAGGACGAGCGTCCACGCGCCGATCTGCTCCGCCGTCAGGTCCGTGGGCGCAACGCGGTCGTACTGCGCGGTCGCCGGGTTGTCGAACCGGACTTCCAGTCGCTGCCCGCCGGACGCCACCTGATAGGCGGACTCGAAGGCCGCCTCGGTGTCAAACCGGGTCGAGGTGCCGTCCGCCCATCGGATGATCGCGAAGGCACCGGCTTCGGCGGTGGCATCCACGGCGAACTGATAGTGGCGGGAGGGCAGCACCACAGGCTCATCGCCGGCAGACACATCTGCCGGTCGCTCGCCGCGCCCCAGCTGGGCCAGGCGCGTCTGGGCAGCCGCCAGGTGCCCCATGGTGCGCGTCAGGTAGGCGGCGGCTTCGGCCTGATCCGCGGCCGTGGCGGCCGGGTCGAGCGCGACCGCCCGCACGCCCAGGGCTGCGCGCTGGACCTCCAGCGTGAAGTATTCGATGCCGCGGCGCGCCTCGTCCACGGCCGAGCCGCCGGTCTGCGCGGCGATCTCGTGCTGCCGGCTGAGCAGATCTCGGCTGCGATGACCGAGGTCGAGCCGCTCTTCGATGTCGTTCAGATAGGCTTGGGCTTGTTCCCGCTCCGCGGCCAGGCCGAGCCCGTTGTCCGGGTCAGGATCCAGGTCCAGGGCAATCAGGTCCAGCCCGGCGCGGGCCCGATCACGCTCCAGTTCGAGGTAGCGGATGCCGCGATTCGCGCGCTCCATCTCGCGGGTGCGCAGCGTGGCCTCCAAGAAGCGCCACTGGTCGCGCGCCCTGGCTGGATCCGCGCTGACGCTCGCCAGCAGGCGCTCCACATCGGCGCGGTCCTGCTCCCGGCTGCGCAGGTCCTGCAGGACCAAGTTGGCCTGCTCCTGCACCCGAGCCACGTTCTCCTGCGCCAGCCGGTGGCCCTCGATCACCTGCTCGACACTGGGGATGTCTTCGTCAAACTCGCTGAAGTCGCCGGCCTCGAAGTCCGCGAGGCGGTCGCGCGCCTCCTCGAGGTCCTCGGCCACCTGGTCGCGGTACCGCTGCGCCACTCGCAGGAAGCCGGCCGGGTCGGTCACCGCGTCGTTCGGCTGCGGGTCAAATCCGACTTCCGCCAGGTCAATACCCAGGTTGGCCCGTTGCAACTGGATCTCCTGGAACTGCACGCCCAGTCGCGCGCGCTCGATGGCATGATCGCGCAGCATGCGGCTGACCGCGTCGGCGTTGCCGCGCCGGCCAGCCAGCAGGTCCTCGACCGCCTGCAGATCCTGGGCGACTAAGTCGCGCTCGCGGCGCACAAGGTCGCGCTGCTGCAGGACCAGCCGCTCGTTCTCCTGCGCAATGCGCAGCCGCTCCGCGATCTGCTCAGGGCTGTGGACGTTCGGGTCGGTCGGGAAGAAGTCCCACAGCGCGCTCTCGGGCGTGATCGTCGTGCTGAGTGCTGCGTCAATGAAGGGCAGTTGGACGTCGCGGACGAACGGAATGACGAGGTCGTAGAACGCCTGCTCTTGCGCGACGAAGACGTTCGCGTCCAAGCGGCCGGCCGCGAACTCCTCATGCCGGGTAATCCGGTCCAGGTTCGCCTGGGCGATGGCCGGCAGGCGGCTGAGCACGTCGTTCCACCGCACGATGAGGTCCTGCTCCGCCGGGGTGAACTGGGCCGGGTTGGCCTGGTAGGCGGCATAGATGGGGGCGAAGCTGTCCTGCCACTCGCGCAGGGTCTCGGCCCGGAAGTTCTCCCAGAAAGCGCGGCCCTCCTGCAGCTGCTCCGGGCTGAAGACCGGCGGGCCGCGGGTTTCGTCCTGCGGCAGGAACTGCCACAGGGCGCTGGTCGGGCTCAGCTGGGTCGTGAGCACCGTGTCAATGAACGGGATCTGGACGTCGCGCACGAATGGGATCATGAAGTCGAAGAACGCTCGTTCCTGCGCGATGTACGTCTCGACGTCCATCTCCCCGTTGGCGAAGGCTTCGTGCCGGTCCAGGCGCGCCAAGTTTGCGGCGGCCACCGCGGGGAGCTGGGTCAGGACGTCGTTCCACTGGACAATGAGGTCCTGCTCCGCCGGGGTGAATTGCGCCGGGTGAGCCTGGTACGCGGCGTAGATCGGGGCGAAGTCCTCCTGCCAAGTTCTGAGCGTCTCGCTCTCAAAATTCTCCCAGAAGGCCCGGCCGTCCAGGATCTGTCCTGGGCTGTGGACCGGCGGGCCCTGCTGGAAGTCCGGCGGCACGTACTGCCACAGCGCGCTGTCCCGCGCGATCAAGACCTCATCGCTGCGATCAATGAACTGGATGCTCACATCCAGGTAAGCCAGCGTCAGCTGGTTGAGCGTGTCCTTGCGCGTGAAGATGTTCACGCCGGTCTCCGTGCTGGTCCCATCCAGGATGGCCTGGTCCTTGGGCAGGTCCTCATCCCGGATGAACTCCCAGTACGATCGCTCCGCCGCCAACTCCTGATCGGCCAGCGACAGCAGGCCGGCTTCCTCAGGCGTCAACAGGCTGCGGTCGATGCCGGCGAGGAACGCTGCCCGCTCCGGGATGGGGATGGCGTCGGCGCTGACATGCTGCGGGCGGGGGCCGCCTTCCAGCATGAACTGCACCGTCCGCGCGTCGCGGTTCACGGCCATCTGGTCGCGCACGAAATCGCTGATGGGCTCGAAGTCGCCGCTTGTGCGGATCCCATCCAGGATGGCCTTGTCGTCCAGGGCATCCTGGTACTGCTCCTGGGCGCCGACCAGTGTCTGGTCATCGAACCCGAAGAGGACCGCCGCGGTGACCGGCGGCTGGTTGAGGAAGTCCTCGAGCGCCTGTTTCGCCCCCTCGAACGTGGTCAGCTGCGCGGCCAACCCGTCGCGGTCCTGCTGGTCAATGTCGAAGGCCTCGCCGGCCGTCACCGGCGGCTGGTTGAGGAAGTCATTCAGCCGTTGCTGCCCGGTCTCGAACAGGCCGAGTTGGCCCGCGAGCGCGTCACGGTCCCCTGGTTCCAGCAGGAGGATGTCCGCCGCGCTGACAGGCTGCGGGCCATCCGTCGGGTGCTCCGCGAGCTCGCGGTCGCGGCGGGCCTGCTCAACAGCCTCGTCGATGTCGGCCACGCGGCCTTCGGCCTCTTGCAGCTGGTCACGCAGGCCTTCCAGCAGCTCGGTGCCAGTGCGAGCCGGGTCGGCCGCGGCCAAGTCGTCCAGTGCCTCCTGCACCAGGGCCTGGAACCGCTCGTAGTCCGCCCGCTGGATCCCTTCCGCGGTCCGCAGATCCTCAAGGAGCTGCTGGGCGGCCAGCCGCGCGTTCTCGAGCGCCACCTGCGTGCCGTCCTGGATGCCCGCGCCGCCCTGCAGTCGCGCGAGTTCCCTGGCAAACTCGGCTTCCAGCGCCGCGATGATCTCCTCAAGCGTCCGCGGCTCAGGCTCCGGCCCGACCGGCGGCTCGGGCGCGGCCACGTCGGAGCCAACGCGGAAGGCCAGACTCTGCCCGTCAATCACGTCGATCGTCCCATCGCCGTTGAAGTCCATGCGCTGCAACTCGGGCGTGGTGGCCTTCTGCCCATGGTGTGGGAACAGGAGTTCAAGGTCTTCGACCGAGATGGTCCCGTCGCCATTCAGGTCGTACTGGGGGTCGACCGGCGGCAGCGAAAAGGTGCCTGGCACTTCTTCAGCAAAAGTGCCAGGCACCTTTTCGGGTGACTTTTCCACAGCCTCAGACGGCGGCACGCCAGCGAGCTGCGTCGGCCCGGGTTCCGGAGTCCCCGACGGGCCGCCTGTTCCGGCACCCGTCGGCGGGCTCTCGCGCAGCATCAGCGTCGTGCCGGCGTAGATGAGCCCGGCGAAGGGCTCCTGATCCGGGGCGAGCACGCCGTGCGCCACCTGGGCGTCCTTGATCACCTCCCTGTTGCGCGCAAAGAGCTCAGACCAGCGCATGCCGTCACCGAGCTCGCGCTCGGCGATCGTCCAGACGCTGTCGCCCTCCTGGACCGTCGCGACCGCCGGTGCTGGCTGCACAGTCGTTCGGGACTCCATGCGCATGTGGATCACCACGTTCTGCGACTCCTCTGACGTGGGCGGCTCGGGCGGAGCCGGCTCCACGGTCGTCCGGGACTCCATGCGCAGCTGCATGACGACGTTCGAGGACTCAGCCGGCGCACTCACCGGATCGGCCGCCGCGGGCTCGGCCTCGCCGGTGCCCTGCATGACCTGTTCAAGCGCCGCAAGGGTCTCTTCATCCACACCCGCAGCGCGCAATTGCGCGGCGAGCCCGCTATCGAGCCCACCAGTTTCCGGTGCGCTCACGCGCGCCCGCCCCGCCGCGCGCGCTTGGGCCTCCTGGAGGATCTGCTCGGGCGCGTTGAGCCGCACCGGCCGGCCGTCGTCACCGACGATGGTGACTGGCGGCCTGGACTCGGCGCCCGGGACGACGTCATAGAGGCGCTGGCCGAGGTCGAAGTGTGCGGTCTGCTGGAACACGGTCAGGGTCTCCTGCCCCCAGCCGATGGCGTTTGTCTCGATGAAGGCTGCACCCGCGTGCAGCGGCGCAATCGGGTGCGTCAGGCCGAGCACCAGGTCAATTTCGGTTTGCACGAAGTTGAGGCTCAGGATGCCCAGCACGCTCCGGCGGGAGAAGAACGACGCCCAGAACGCGCTGCTGCCCAGGACGGCGGCCGCACTCTGCCGCCACGAGGCGCCCAGGTGGGTCTTGTGGTGCTCGCGAATCCCGCCTTCGACTCGCAGGTAGCCGTAGATGAGCGCGGCACTCAGCAACGCGGACACGGTCAGCGGAATGGTCAGCGGAAAGGCCAGGCCCCACACCGGCACCGAGAAGAAGAAGCCGGCACCCAGGACCGTCGGTCCGAGCACTCCGGCCAGGACCGCGTGAACTACCGTGCTGATGACCGCCAGCCGCACGCGTTGCGCGATGAAGTTGGCCGTGGCGCGCGGCAGGACCATGGCGTCCACGAAGCGATTCAGGGTCCCGAAGACACCGGTCTGGAGCCGCTCACTGACGTTCAGGTGGTAGCCAGGCTGCGCCATGGCCTCGCGTTCGCGCGCCAGAGTCTCCGCGGTCTGCTCCGCGGTCAGGACGCCGCCGTGCGGACTCAACCAGGCCTTGGAAAACTGCTCGCGGTAGTGGCGCAGGAAGAACTGGTCGAGGATCTTGAGGAGGCCGATCTCGCCGGCCATGTGGAGGGCCCGACCGCCGATGCCCGATGGCTGGTGCGCCTGCTCCTGCGCGGCCCGTTCGGCCAGGGCGTGCGGGATGAGGCGGTTGTAGTAGAGGTGCTGGAGTTGCGTCGAGGAGAGCGCACCGAGCCATGCGCGGTCCTCGTCCCCGAGGGTGAATTCACGGGTGATGCGCTCGAGCAGCGGAGGCGCGCGCGCCCCACGCACCGCCAGGGCCCCGCCGGCGATCACTGCATTGGCGACCCCGCCAAGCAGGATCCAGGCCGCCAACCCACCGCCGATGACCGGTAGCAAGACAGGCAGGCCGATGAACGACGCGACCATGGGCACCGTTCCGATGGCCAGGACGAGCGCCATGGGCACGACCGGCGCCAGGAACTTCGCAGCCTGGGGCAGCCG
>SBAZ01000111.1 GCA_005239935.1 Planctomycetales bacterium
TCTGGGAGCAGGGCACCAAACGCAAGCTGGACAAGGATCGCTTTCGCCGGGATCTGGGCGACGTCGAAGCCGCATACCAGGAGATGCTCAACCGCGTCCTGGGTGCGGCCGTGCTTCGACAGGCTCAGCACGGCCGTCCTGAGCCAGGTCGAGGGACGGCCGCGGCGCGCTGACGCCACACACGAGGCCGCATGACCGCGCGGGTGGTCATCACGCTCAAGCCGGGCCTGCTGGACGCGCAGGGCAAGACCATTCAGCGCGCCCTGGACGCGCTGGGGTTCTCGCACATCACCGAGGTGCGCGTCGGGAAGTACGTGGAGGTGGACGTGGGCCGGGGCACCCCGGCCTCGGTCAAGCGGGACGTTGAGCGCATGTGCAAGAAACTCCTGGCGAATCCGGTCATCGAGCGCTGCCGGGTGGAGGTTGTCCGATGATCCCACCACCTACCATCGTCCCGCCCGCGGGCGGGACGCGCGGCGGGGCAGTTCCCGCACATGCCGTGCGCCCACCCGCCGCGCCCGCAGCGGCTCGGGTGAGGATCCCGATTGGCCGCTGCGCCTGGCAGGTGGTGGGATGACGTTCTGGGGACTGCTGCGCGGGGCCGCGGGCGACCGTGCGGCCTACCGGGACGCGGCTGCCGGCCGCCCAGGACAGCTGCTCGGCTACCTCGTCCTCCTCATCACGGTCGCCACCGTCGGTGTGACGGTGAAGGTGCACCGGGCCGTCAGCCAGGGGCTCGAGGAGGCCGGGCCGTGGCTCAAGGCGAACATGCCGGACATCCGGATCGCGAACGGCGTCGTCAGCAGTCCGGTCGCGCAGCCGTACGTCTGGGAGCAGGAGGAGTTCGTCTTCATCCTCGATACGACCGGCGAGACCACCGCGCTGGATCTGCGCTATCCCCGCGGCATCCTGCTGACGCAGACATCGCTGCTCTACCGCAAGTCGCCGCGGGAGAGCCGCGAGTACAGCCTGCGGGAGGTCAAGGCGTTTGAGCTGGACGACGCGGCGATTGACCGGTTCATCGCCGCGGGCCGCCGCTGGCTGTGGATCTTCTTCGCGGTGGCGATTTGGCTCGCGAACCTCGTCATGCGGACGCTGCAGGCGCTGGCCTGGACGCTGCTTGGCGTGGCGGTGAACGCGGTCTCGCGCCGCGGCCTGCGCTACGCCGCCTTGTTCAATCTCGGCGTGCTGGCCTTGACGGTGCCGATCGTGTTCGACCTGGCCATGGTGCTGGGCGGCGTGCAGGCGCGCGGCGCGCGGCTGGTGTCGGCCGGACTGTACGCCGGCTATCTGGTGTGGGGCATTTTGGCGCAGCCGGAGCCGTCCGCGGCCGGCCCCGAGGCGCCCCCGGCGTCGACCTGAGATGCGAGGTGTCGTCGGCTCATGAAGTGGGGGGTGGTGGTCTTTCCAGGCTCCAACTGCGACCAGGACTGTGTGCACGTGCTGCAGGACGTGCTGCGCCAGCCGACCGTCACGCTGTGGCACCAGGAGACGGGTCTGCGCGGCTGTGACGCCGTGGTCTTGCCGGGCGGCTTCAGTTACGGCGACTACCTGCGCACCGGGGCCGTGGCGCGCTTCTCACCGATCATGCAGGCGGTGGCGCGCTTCGCGAAGGACGGCGGGCTTGTGCTGGGGATTTGCAATGGCTTCCAGATTCTGCTCGAGAGCGGCCTCCTGCCCGGGGCCATGCTGCGCAATACGGGACTGCGGTTCATCTGCCGCTCCGTGACGCTGCGGGTCGAGCGCACGGACACGCCCTTCACGAACCGGTACCGGCCCGGGCAGATCGTCCGGATGCCCATCGCGCACAATGAGGGACGGTACACCATCGAGCCGCGCGAGGAGCCGACCGTGCGCGGGCAGGCCGTGTTCCGCTACTGCGATGACGAGGGGCGTGTCACCGAGGCGGCGAATCCGAACGGCTCGACGGACGCCATCGCCGGACTCACCAATGCGGCCGGCAACGTCCTCGGCCTGATGCCGCACCCGGAGCGCGCGGCCGAGGCGGTCCTGGGATCGTCGGACGGCCGTCTGCTGTTTGAATCGATGCTCGAGGCCTATGCCCATGCCTAGCGCCCTGCTGGAGCGACCCCGAGTCAGGACCAGGGGGCGAGCGACACGGGGCGGGGGGATCGTGCGAGCCGTCCCACGCCCCGCGCCCCACGCCCCACGTCCCGAACCGGATGCGGCTCCGGAGGTCTTGCGGCGGGTCGCGAAGTCGCACAACCTGACCGACGATCTGTATGCGCGGATCGTCACGCTGCTGGGCCGCCAGCCCACGCTGACCGAGGTGGGTATCTTTGGTGTCAGTTGGTCGGAGCACTGTTCGTATGGGAGCTCCAAGATCTATTTGCAACAATTGCCGACGGACGGGCCACGGGTGCTGGTCCCTGCGGGCAAGGAGAACGCGGGGGTCATGGATCTTGGCGCTGGCCTCGCCGTCGCCTTCAAGATCGAGAGTCACAACCACCCCTCGGCGGTCGAGCCGGTGCAGGGGGCGGCCACGGGCGTCGGCGGCATCATCCGGGACATCTTCACGATGGGCGCGCGGCCCATTGCGCTCTTCGATTCGCTGCGCTTCGGCCGGCTGGACAGCCCGCGCACTCGCTTTCTGCTGGAGGGCGTCGTGACGGGGATTGCCGGCTACGGCAATGCCGTTGGCGTGCCGACCGTGGGCGGGGAGATCGTCTTTGACGAGACCTACGAGGGAAATCCGTTGGTCAACGTGATGTGCCTCGGGGTGCTCCCGGCGCGCGGCATCGCGCGGGCCCAGGCCCGGGGGGTGGGGAATCCGGTGCTCTATGTCGGCTCCTCGACAGGACGCGACGGGCTGGGCGGAGCCAGTTTTGCGTCGCGCGAACTGACCGATGGCTCCGAGGCGGATCGGCCCGCAGTGCAGATCGGCGATCCCTTCACCGAGAAGTGCCTGATCGAGGCGACGCTCGAAGCGCTCGCCACCGGCGACGTCGTGGGGATCCAGGACATGGGTGCGGCGGGCTTGACCTGCTCGACCTGCGAGACGGCCTCGCGCGGCGGCTGCGGGATTGAGATCGACGTCCTGAAGGTGCCGCGGCGCGAGCAGGGCATGACACCCTACGACGTCATGCTCTCCGAGTCCCAGGAGCGCATGCTGCTCATCGTGCGCCGGGGGGCCGAGCCTCGCATGACGCGGCTCTTCGCGAAATGGGGGCTGCATGCGGTCGAGATCGGCCGGGTGACGCGCGGCGACCGCATGCGGGTCTTCGAGGGCGAGCGCCTCGTGGCCGACATCCCGACGGCGGCGCTGACCGACGACGCACCCATGTGGCGCCGCCCGGTCCGGCGGCCGAGGTACGTGGCGGGCGCGCAGACGCTCTCGCTGGCCGCGGTGCCGCAGCCGAAGGACTGGACGCAGACCCTGCTCTCGCTGCTGGCCAGCCCGACGATCGCAAGCAAGGCGCCGGTCTTCGAGCAATACGACCACATGGTCCAAACGAACACGGTTGTCCTGCCTGGACGCGCGGGCGCCGCGGTGCTGCGGCTCACAGGGACCGGCACACTGCTGGCGGCCACGACCGACGGCAACGGCCGCTACTGCTACCTCGATCCGTACGAGGGCGGCAAGGCCGCCGTGGCCGAAGCCGCGCGAAATCTCATCTGCGTGGGGGCCGAGCCGTTGGCGGTCACCGACTGCCTCAACTTCGGCAGCCCGCAAGACCCTGAAATCATGTGGCAGTTCAAGGAGGTCGTGCGCGGCCTGAGCGACGCCTGCCGCGCCTTCGACATCCCGGTGACCGGCGGCAACGTGAGTTTCTACAACGAGAGCCCGCGCGGCGCGATTGATCCGACGCCGGTCGTCGGCATGGTAGGCCTCATCGAA
>SBAZ01000008.1 GCA_005239935.1 Planctomycetales bacterium
CCGCCGCCGAGTTTCTGCGCCGGTTTCTCCTGCATGTCCTGCCGAGCGGATTCGTTCGCATCCGGCACTACGGCCTCTGCGCCTCGAGCAACGTCAACACCAAGCTCGTCGCCGCGCGTCAACTCCTCGAGCCCGAAACCAAGCCGACCGAGTCGAAGCCCGGACCAACCGAGCCGAAGCCGTGGTGGGAACGGTTTCTCGACCAGACCGGCGTCGACGTGATGGCCTGCCCCTCGTGCGAGACGGGCCGCATGCAACGGTTGCGGTCCCTCTCGACCGTCGAGATCGTCATGCTCGCCGAGTGCCCTGTCTCCAGAGGAGTGGACACGTCATGAACCGCTCGCGACCCTCGAACCCATCGCCGCGACGATCCCGATTGTGCCCTCGGCTGGCACTCGTGTGTGCGGTGCCCCGATCTCTACCCCGATCGCCTGACCGGACCCAGCGAGATGGTCGGGCTTCGCGGCGCCACGCACTCGTCGGCGTCCGTCTTGGCGATCGGCCATCGCCTCATCGTCTACCAGCGACATCATCGGGCAGCCTGAAATCCCCATAGCCGACGACCCAGCCGGCGGGTTTCGTTCAACGGGCAAGTTGCGAGCATGCGCTTCGCGACGTTCGCAACCCGCTATGAGTTGAACGAAACCGCGCTTCGCGCGGTAGCGAAGCGGAGGGGTCGATGCTGGGTGTAGCTGCTCGGTTGGAGTTCCCTGTGGGAGAGCGCTCAACCACTTGACGTTCGGATTCGCGTCTTCCCACGACGTGCACGAAACTTGGTGCTGACCAGCCTGCTCCCACCGATGGAGCGTCACGCTTGGGTCGAGCCAAGAGGTTTCAAAGGCTGACCACTCCTGTTCAGGGAACGGCATCGGCTTCGGCTTGAGGTGATCGAAGCCCCACGTCGATGGGGCGAGGTCGCAGCCGTCAGGCACCCGTGAATTGGCCTTTCGGAACATACGAAAAGCCTGGTGCCTGGGGACGGGGCCCGCCGTCTCCCCGGTTTCGGGGTTGACGATGTAGAGCTCCTGGGACGGCTTGTGGAGCCAGAGCTGGAATTTCGATTCCGCGGCTTCCATCTCCCTGTCCTGTACCACGACCAGTTGTCGTTGAGGAAAGCGGTGTCCTCCGCCGATCGTGGGCTTCTCGACGACCCCAAACGACGGAGGACACCATGGGACAGCTACGAGACCGAATGGAAGCAGACTTACGACTGGCAGGGTACAGCCCCTCGACCCGGAAGATCTACCTCGGCTACGCGCGGCTCTTCGCCAAGTACCACATGCGCTCGCCCGCGGAGATGGGCGAGGACCAGATCCGCCAGTACCTGCTCCACATGGTGGAGGAGAAGAAGATCTCTCGCGAGACTTACCGCCAGATCCGCGCGGCGCTCATCTTCCTCTACACCATCACGCTCAAGCGCGAGACCGAGGTCGATCACCTGCCGGTCCGGCGCAAAAAGGTGAAGCTACCGGTCGTCTTGAGCGGCACCGAGGTGCAGGCGCTGCTCGACGCGGTCCATGGCCCGAAGTACCGGGCGATCATCATGGCCCAGTATGCGGGCGGGCTGCGCATCTCCGAGGCCTGCCGGCTGCGGCCCGAGGACATCGACTCCAAGCGCATGGTGATCCACGTCCGCGCCGGCAAGGGCGGCCGGGATCGCTACACGGTGCTGTCCGCGCGCTTTCTGGGCTACCTGCGCGACTACTACCGCAAGCTTCGTCCCGACGGGTGGCTCTTCCCCGGCCGGACCGATGCCGGTCATGCTTCGCCCGAGACGTCTCGGCGAGTCTTCCACGCTGCGGTGGCCTCGGCCGGCATCTCGAAGACAATCACGCTGCACGTGCTGCGTCACTGCTTCGCAACGCACCTGCTCGAGAGCGGCGTGGACATCGCGGTCATCCAGGCGTTGCTCGGCCACGGGTCGCTGCGCGCCACCGAGGTCTACACGCACATCAGCGTGGAGCACATCGGCCGGGTCAAAAGCCCGCTCGACCTTCTGGGGACGCCGGCCGCGAAACCACTCGGCTGATCGCGAGCAGATACGGTGGCCCTCGACGGCCGGCCTCGCTTCGAGGTCGCCGACGTGGTGCGTGCGCATGCCGACGACTACCGTCGTGCTCACGTCCCGTCGGCGGCCCAAGAGGCGGTGCTGAAGCACATCGCTGAATGTCGCACGGCCGCGCTGGGCGGTCATCTGGACGAGTGTGACTCGTGCGGGCATCAGCGCATCTCGTACAATTCGTGCCGAGACCGGCACTGCCCCAAGTGCCAGAACGCGGCGCGGGCGGAGTGGATCACCGTGCGGCTCGAGCGGCTACTCCCTGTCCCATACGTCCACGTCGTCTTCACAATTCCGGACGAGCTCAACCCACTCGCGCTCCGCAACAAGAAGGCCGTCTTCAAGATCCTCTTCGCCGCCGCGTCGCAGGCCCTGCTCACCATCGCGCGCGATGACAAACACCTGGGCGCGCAGGTCGGCTTCACGATGGTGCTCCACACCTGGGGCCAGAACCTTCTCTTCCATCCGCACGTGCACTGCGTGGTCACCGGTGGGGGACTATCGTCCGACGGGACGCGCTGGATCGCGGCGCGGGAGAAGTACCTCCTGCCGGTCAAGGTGCTCGGCAAGCTCTTCCGCGGAAAGTTTCTCGCGATGCTCAACCAGGCGTACCGAGACGGCGAGCTCGATCTCGCGGGCAGCACCGCCGAACTCAACGACCCCGAAGCGTGGCGCCGCCTCAAGGACTGCCTCTACCAGAAGGACTGGGTGGTCTTTGCCAAGCCGCCCTTCGGCGGCGCCGAGCAGGTCTTCAACTATCTCGGCCGCTACACCCATCGGATCGCCATCTCCAACCACCGCATCGTCAATGTCGCCGATGGCAAGGTGACCTTCTCGTGGAAGGACTACGCCGACGACTGCAAGAAGAAGCTCATGACGATCGCCGCCGCCGAGTTTCTGCGCCGGTTTCTCCTGCATGTCCTGCCGAGCGGATTCGTTCGCATCCGGCACTACGGCCTCTGCACCTCGGCCAATGTGAACACCAAGCTCGTCGC
>SBAZ01000083.1 GCA_005239935.1 Planctomycetales bacterium
CTCCAGCGCCGCCTCGAGCGCGCTGCGGTCCTCGTGCAGGATCAGCACGTGGGCCTGCAGGCGGTCAATCCGCGCTTCGAGCCCCGCAATGCGGGCTTGCAGGTTGGCCTCCGCGTCGCCGGCTGCGACCGTCAGCAGTCCTACCGCGAAGGCCGCCGCACCCACCCAGCGCGTCGCGTTCATGTCACCTCCCGCCACGAGATGATCTCCACGATCCCCTCATTTGACAGCAGGTTCACATCGGCCAGCGCCTCGTCGTAGTGCAGGCGGGAGTCGCCGGACATGTGGACCTCGTTGCCGATGACCGAGCCGTAGATGATGGCATCCCCCTCGATGTCGAAGGTGGCATCCGGGCCGTACATGGCACCGTAGATCTCGGCCTCGCCCTCAATCGAGCCCTCCATCGTGATGTTGGTCCCGGAGGCCATCAGGAAGAGAAACTGCGTGGGGTCGTTGACGACGCCGATCGTGGAATCCCCTTCGAAAGACAGTGATTCGGACAAATAGATGGTCACGGGTCCATCCGAGGTCAGCACCGCACCCCCTCGCACGCTGAGGTTCCTGAAGCAGTACGTCCCCGGCGAGGGCAGGGTGATGGTGACCGAGCCCTGCAGGCTGAGATCATTGCAGACCACCCCGGCAGGGAGCTGGACCTCCGGGAGCGGGTACTCCGGGTGGGACACGACCGGCGGGTCGCCGGTCACTTGGTCGGTGTCCAGCCCCACGCCGGCGGCGTCCTCCCACCCACGCCCCAGGCCCTCGCTGCCTTTGCCCGCGGCGAGCCGATCCCCGCCTGACCGGCGCGGTGTCTGACACCACGACACGAACGCCGCCGGCCCGAACGCCGGCGGCGTCGCGATCGGTCTGACGACCAAGGCACTTAGTTGCCGAACTGCGAGAGGCTCTCGCCGAGCGCTTGGCTGGCTTCCTCACCAGCCTGGGTCGCCGTCCCTGCAGCCTGCTCAGCGGCCGCGCCGGCGTCCGACGCGACGCGCGCTGCCGTCTCGGAGGCCTGACCCGCGAACGACTCCACCCGTCCCATCAAGCCGGCCGCCTCTTGCTCGGCCTGGCGGCTGGCCTGCTCGATGGCCTGTGACGAGGTTTTCGGCTCCTGCGAGCTCCCTGCATACCACGTGATGCCGGCGATGGCCGCGATCACGACGAGCCCTCCCACGATGGCCCGGTTGTTCATCCGCATGCCTCCTGCTGTTGGCGGACAGTCCAACTGCCCGCAGTGAAGACCGAGCCGACGCGCCGCCACAACGAGCGCCAGCCGATCGTGCCGTGACCTGAGAAGGTGACGAAACTCGGAGGGACCTCACCCGCCCTGTGGTCGTGTTCAGGGAGCCATACATTACGCCCACCGTCGCCGTGGCGCAAGCAAAATCGCGCCGGATGCGCGCACCCCGGCCCGGCTGGACAGGCTCCACCGCCGCCCCTATAATCAGGCATTGCATCGTCGGGGACGCGTCGCGCGGCCCCGCCAGATCTGCATCGCGCATGACCCCTGCACAACCGGTCCAGGTCGTCCTTGTCACCGGTGCCGGCTCCGGCATCGGCCGCGCCTCGGCCGTGCTCTTCGCGGCGCGCGGCGCACGGGTGGTCGTCTCCGACCGCGATGCCGCGTCCGCCGAGCAGACCGTCAAGCACATCCGCGATGCCGGCGGCGACGCGCACGCGCTCCCGGCCGATGTGTCGCACGCGGCCCAGGTAGCCGCGCTCATCGAGGGCACGCTCACGCGCTACGGCCGGCTCGATGCCGCCCACAACAATGCCGGCATCGAGGGCGCCGCGGGCCAGACGGCCGACTGTCCGGAGGACACGTGGCGCCGGGTTATCGAGGTGAACCTGACCGGCGTCTGGCTGTGCCTGAAGCACGAGCTCCCCGTCATGGTCCGCCAGGGCGGCGGGGCGATCGTCAACACGGCCTCGGTCGCCGGGGTGGCCGGCTTGCCGGGATTCTCCGCCTATGCCGCCAGCAAGCACGGCATCGTCGGCCTCACGAAAACCGCGGCCGCGGAGTACGCCAAGGCCGGCATCCGGATTAACGCCGTCTGCCCAGGCCTCATCCAGACGCCGATGGTGGACCGCCAGACCGGCGGACGGCCTGAGGTCGCCGCCCAGTGGGCGGCGATGGCGCCGATGAAGCGCTGCGGCACGCCGGAGGAGGTCGCAGAGGCGGTGGTCTGGCTCTGTTCCCCGGGCGCCGCATTTGTCACCGGCCACACCCTCATCGTGGACGGCGGCCTGCTGGCGCAATGACGGCCGCCGATGCGTCGGCCGGCGTGACCCTGCCGGACATCCCGGCATCCCCCGGTGGGCGGCCCTGGCAGGAGATTCCTGGGCCTGCCGCCATGCCGCTCCTGGGGTCACGGGGCAATCTCATCCAGTTCCTGCGCGACCCGATCGGGTACATGGTGCGCCTGCACCGCGCGTACGGCGCCCTCGCCTCCTTCGTCCAGGCCCAGCCCGGCATCATCTTCGCGTTCGGCCCGGAGTACAACCGCCTCATCCTCAGCAACCCCGGCATCTTCCATTCCACCGGCCTCACGATGCCGGGACCCGAGGACACGGCCCAGCGCCGCGTCGGGCGGGGGCTCCTGAGCATCAACGACGCCGAGCACCAGTACTACCGTACACTCGTCCTGCCGCTCTTCCACCCGCGCTACATCGACACCTATCGGGACGCCATCGTCGAGATCGTCGACCAGCACCTGGCGCCCTGGCAGCCGGGGCAGACCCTGGACGTCTGGCGCGCCATGAAGCGCCTCACGCTCCACGTCACGACCGAACTCCTCTTCGGCCTGCGCCCGGTGGAGCGCGGACTGGACTTGGGCCGTCTCATGGAGCGGTGGCTGGCAATGAACACCTGGCCGTCGGTCCGGCTCTTTCCCCAGGACCGGCCCTGGTCGGCCTTCCATCGGATGCTGCACCAGGCGGAGCGCCTCGAGGCGGCCATCCTGGCCGTCATCGGCGAGCGTCGGACACGCCCCACCGGCACGACCGACATTCTGACCCTGCTCCTGCAGGCGCGCGATGACCAGGGGCAGGCGCTGACCGATGCGGCGCTGGTGGGCCAGATCAATATTCTCTTCGGCGCGGCGCACGTCACCACGTCCGATTCGCTCACCTGGACCCTGTTCCTGCTCGCCCAGCACCCGCGCATCTGCGCCGCGGTCGTCGAGGAGCTCACCGGCCTGCTGCACGGCGAGGCCCCGCGTCTCGACCAGTTCGAGCGGCTGCCGCTCCTGGACCGCGTGGTGAAGGAAAGTCTGCGCCTCCTGCCGCCGCCGGCCTACAACTGCCGGCTCACGACCCAGCCCGTCGCGCTCGGCCCGTATCACCTGCCTGCGCGTTCCACGGTGGCGTTCAGCCACTACATCACCCACCACCTGCCTGAGCTCTTCCCCGAGCCGCAGGTATTCCGCCCGGACCGCTGGCTCGGCGCCCAGCCCTCGGCCTTCGCGTACATCCCCTTTGGGGCCGGGCCCCGTTCCTGCATCGGCGAGGGGTTCGCGAAGATGACGCTCAAGCTCACGCTCAGCGTCATCTTGCAGCGCTTCCGGCTTGAGTCGGTGCCAGGCGCCCGGATCGATCGGCGGGTGACCATCACGCTCTCGCCGAAGGGGGGCATGTCCATGCGGGTGCACCGGCAGGATGGCGCCTTCCGGCGCGTGCCGGTCCGTGGGAACATCCACGAGATGGTGGACTTGTAGACGACGGGGACAGGCCCGCTGTGCGGCCCAGTCCCCTTCAAGGCCGAGCACTTGACGGGCGCTAGCGGGCCCGGCGCCGCAGCTCAGTTTGCGGCGTGCCGGGGTTGAGCGAGTAGTGCGTGTGGAGGGCAAGCCAGCGGCCGCGCCGCTGCACGAGCAGGACGGTCATGCGCCCGTCCCGCCGGAACGCCTTCCCGCGGCGGTACCCAGTGGAGCGCCACGGCACCATCCCACAGATCATGCGCCCGTCCCGGCTCGCCACACCGAGGGCGCGCCGGTAGTCGAAGTCAAAGCGCGTGATGTTCGGCCAGATGCGCTTCCACTGCTGCTGCACCAGTGCCGGGAGCCCCACGCAGCGGGGCGCATAGCTCCCGAACCCCACCACCCGGCGCCCGAAGAACGCTTGGGCGCCCTGAAAGTCTCGGCGCCGCACGCACGCGGCAAATCCCATGAGCCAGGCGTGGAGCGCCTGCGCAGCCGTCACGGACCGTGCTCCGGCGAACGGTCCCATCGCAGGCCAGGCGGGGGAGGGCCGGCGGAAGGCGCCCGATGCTCTACATGGAACCCACATTGCATGTGAACATTCGGGTGGGTTCCATTTACCCCGAGCAAGCCCCGCCTCCGGCGGGGCGCGTCGAGGGGTTACCCTTCGACTTC
>SBAZ01000079.1 GCA_005239935.1 Planctomycetales bacterium
ATGGTGAACTCTAAGGCCGATTCGGGGGTCGCCCGGGCTGGCCTGCGTCGACCTCGACTTGATGCGGCCGGCCCCGCCACGCCTGCGGCGTGGCACCAGCAGGTGGTGGGATGAGCGCAGAGACATCCTGGGCACTGCGGCTGTTCTCGCGCTCGGTCCTGAAGCAGCAGAAGTGGGCGGCCATCCGCAGCCTGCTGGGCCCGACCCAGGGGCTGCGCTGCCTGGACGTCGGGGCGGACAACGGTGTCATCAGTTATCTCCTGCGCCGGCAGGGCGGCTCGTGGGTGAGCGCGGACCTCGACGCGCACGCGGTCGAGACGATCCGCTCGCTGGTGGGCGGACAGGTCGTGCAAATGAACGGCGGCCGCAGTCTGTTCGCTGACGGCGAGTTTGACCGAGTCGTGCTGGTGGATTGCGTGGAGCACGTGCAGGACGACCGCGGGTTTCTCCGTGAGATGGCGCGGATCACCAAGCCCGGCGGCGAAGTGCTGGTCAACGTGCCCCTGCGCAAGGACAGTTGGCTGCGGCGGTTCCGCCTGGCGATCGGGCAGACCGACGAAGCGCACGGACACGTGCGGCCCGGGTACACGCCGGAGGAACTCGCGGGCGTACTCGGACCCTCCTATCAGATACGGGAGTGGCTCACCTACTCCAAATTTTTCTCGCAGGTGGTGGACACGCTCATGACCTGGGGCATCCGGAGGGTCCAGCAGGAGGACCCGAGCCCCAGAACGAAGGGCACCGTGGTGACCGGTGGGGACCTGGCGAAGCACCAGCAGCTCTTCCGGCTCTACAGCCTGGTGTACCCGTTTGTGTGGCTCATGGCCCAGCTGGATCGCCTCCTGTGGTGGCGCTCCGGCTACACGCTGCTCGCGAAGGCGCGCGTGACAGCGGGGGCGGCTCGATGAGCGCGGCCGGGTTGGCAGGCCGCCGAGTCCTGGTGACCGGCGCCAATGGATTCACGGGTCGCCACCTGGTGCGCGCGCTGCTTGACAACGGCTGCCAGGTGCGGGGGCTCGTGCGTCGACCCGGCTCCATGCCGGAGGACCTGCGGAGGAGCATGGAACTCGTCGCCGGCGACGTGCGCGACGCCCAGGCGGTAGACCGCGCGGTGGCGGGCCGTGAGATCGTGTTCCATGTGGCAGCCCTCTACCGCGATACCTCCGTGTCAGGAGGCGCGTACTGGGACGTGAACGTGACCGGCACAGAACACGTGCTAGCCGCGTGCGAACGACACCGCATTGCGCGGCTCATTCACTGCAGCACGGTTGGGGTGCATGGTCACGTCGCGCAGGTGCCGGCGGATGAGACCGCTCCGGTGCGTCCAACCGACGCGTACCAGCGCAGTAAGGCGGCGGGCGAGGCGCGTGTCTGGGCGTGGTACCGGCGGACCGGCATCCCCACCACGGTAGTCCGGCCTGCGGGTATCTACGGGCCTGGGGACGATCGGTTCCTGAAACTCTTCCAGCGCATTCAACGCGGCCAGTTTCTCATGCTCGGCAGCGGGCGGCTCTTCTTTCACATGACCTACATCGATAACCTGATCCAGGGCTATCTGCGCTGCGCCATTGAGCCGGCCGCCATCGGCGAGGCCTTCATTGTTGCGGACGCGCAGCCTGTGCCGCTCAACGACCTGGTGGCGCGCGTGGCGGGCGTGGTTGGCTCCGAAGTGCCGCGCTGGCATCTGCCGGTATGGCCGTTCTATGCGGCCGGCGCCGTGTGCGAAGCGCTGTGCGTCCCGCTGCGCATTCGGCCGCCGCTGCACCGGCGCCGCGTCGGCTTCTTCACGCATCAGCGCGCCTTCACGATTGCCAAGGCGCAGCGCCTGCTGGGTTACGCGCCGGCGGTCGGCCTGGACGAGGGGCTGCGGCGGACCGCGGCCTGGTATCAGACACAGGGCTACCTGCGCCCGACGAACGGCGCGGCCCGTGGAGCGCGGCCATGAGCCAGACCGCGACCCGCGCGCCGGTCCGGGATGAGGCGCCTGACATCGAGACCTCGTCGGAGGGGTATGCCAACCGGTTCAGCGGCGCCGTCGGGGCGTGGTTCCTCGCTCGGCAGGCACGCGCCGTGCTGGCACTGGCGGCTCACCACACCGTCAAGACCGTGCTCGATGTCGGCGGCGGGCATGCCCAAATCGCCGGACCGCTGGCGGAGGCCGGCTACGACGTGACCGTGTTCGGCAGCGACCCGGCGTGCGCGGCCCGGCTGCAGCCGCTGATCGCCGCCGGACGCTGCCGGTTCGCCACGGGCGACCTCGCGCGGTTGCCGTACGCGGACCAATCCTTCGATCTGGTCGTGAGTCTGCGTCTGCTCTCGCACGTTGAGGCGTGGCCGGCGCTCATCGCCGAGTTGACGCGGGTCGCGCGCCGGGCGGTGATCGTGGACTACCCGACCGTGCGCAGCCTGAATTGTTTGACGCCCTGGCTGTTCGAAGCGAAGCAGCGCGCGGAGGGGAACGCGCGGAGCTTTCTGACGTTCCATGAGCCGCAGGTCATCGCGGCATTTGCGCAGCAGGGGTTTCGTCCTCAGGGCCGGATGGCACAGTTCTTCTGGCCGATGGTCGCGCACCGCCTGCTGAAGCAGCCGGCCGTGTCGCGGCTGCTGGAGGCCCCGTGCCGCCTGACCGGCCTGACGCACCTCTTTGGCTCGCCGGTGGTCGCCTGCTTCGCCCGGGAGACGGCGTGATGCGCGTCCTGCTGCTCGCGCCGCAACCGTTTTACCAAGAGCGGGGCACGCCGATCGCCGTGCACCTGCTGCTCCAGGCTCTCTCCGCCCAAGGACACCGCGTCGATGCGCTGGTCTACCCCCAGGGCACCGACCGGACCTACCCGGGCGTACGCTTGATCCGCGCGCCGCGCTTCCCCGGCGTGCGCAGCATTCGGCCCGGGCCGTCTTGGAACAAGCTGCTCTCGGATGTGCCCTTTGCCTTCGCGGCGCTGTGGCTGGCCCGGCGCACCCGCTATGACGTGGTGCATGCGATTGAGGAAAGCGTGTTCATCGCCCGGGTGATCAAGCGGCTGCACGGCGTCCCGTACCTCTATGACATGGACTCGGGGATGGCGGACCAGGTCCTCGGCAAGTACCCAGCGCTGCGCGCGGTCGGGGGCGCGCTGCGTGGCCTTGAGGCGATGGCCGCGAGGGGGGCCGAGGTCGTTGTGCCGGTGTGCGAGGCGCTCGCCCAGACGGCTCGAGCCTACGGCGCGCAGCGAGTTGAGGTGCTGCGGGACGTCTCAATGCTCAGCGCGTCGGCGGACGCACACCTCACGCGCCCGTCCTTCCGGGAGGCGAAGCAGCTCAGCGGCCCGGTCGTCATGTACGTCGGCAATCTCGAGTGGTACCAGGGCATTGACCTGCTCCTGGAAGGCATGGTCCGTGCCCGCCAACGCGTGCCGGCCGCGCAGTTGGTGATTGTCGGCGGCGAGCCCAAGGGGATCGCCCGCTACCAGCACCGCGCCACGGCCCTGGGACTTGACGGCGGCGTCCGATTCGTCGGCCCGTGGCCCTTGAGTGACCTGGGCTACTGCCTCGAGGCGGCCGACGTACTGGTCTCTCCCCGCCGGCAGGGTGGGAATACGCCCATGAAGATCTACTCCTATCTGGATTCTGGCAGGCCCGTCCTGGCCACGAATCTGCCGACGCACACGCAGGTGCTCACGGAGGACGTGGCGGTGCTGGCCGCGCCCACCGCGGAGGCGATCGGCGAAGGGCTGGTGCGCTTGCTCGAGCAGCCGGAGGTCGGCCGACGCCTCGGTATGCACGCCAGGGCGCTAGTCGCACAGCAGTACAGTTACCCGGTGTTCGAGGCCACGCTGCGGCGCATCTACGCGTCGCTGCGACCGCAGGAGACCGCGCGATGACGCCGCGCCGCGGAGGCCTCAAGGCGGCGCCGGGCGAGGCAGCCCCCCGCAAAGGCTTCTCCTGGTGGCGGGCCCTCTTCAGTGTGGGGCTGCTCGCGGCGGTGTGCTCCACCATCAACTGGCAGGAGGAGGTCGCGCTCCTGCGGCACATTGCGTGGGGCTGGGTGGCCGCGGCGATGCTGCTGCACGTCGTCAACCGCTTCGTCGGCGCGGTCAAATGGCAGGTCCTCCTGAAGGCCAAGGGCATCGTGCACCCCTACCGTGACTTGGTGCGCATCATCTGGGTCAGCAACTTCTTCGGCCACTTCCTGCCCAGCGCGGTCGGCGGCGACAGCCTGCGCATGTGGCAGGCGGCGCGCCGCAGCGAGCGAGCACCCGAAGCGGTCTCGACGGTCTTCGTCGAACGGCTCACCGGCGTCATGTCGCTCGCCGCCCTCGCCGTCCTCGGGGGGGTGTGGAGCTTTGCCCGGTGGGGGGAGCACCTGATCATCCTGACGCTGCTCGTGCCGCTGGGCGCGTTGCTGGCGGTGCTGAGTCTCCTCTGGACGCCCTGGGGCGAGCGCGCCCTGACCTGGGGGCTGTCGCATTTCCGGCGGCTGCCCGGACATCCATTCCTCCTGAAAGCCGTGGGAGCCGTGCAGAGCTTCCACCGCCATCCCCGACCGGTTCTCGCGTCCCTCGCGCTGTCTTCCATCGTGCAGTGCAGCCGCGTCCTCTCGGTGCTGTGTCTGGCGCAGGCCGCCGGGACCTCGCTCTACGTCGGGGAGGCCTTCGTCGTCGTGCCCTCGGCGCTCTTCATTGCCATGCTGCCGCTCACCGTCAACGGGTTGGGGCTCCATGAAGGGGCGTTCGTCGTACTGCTGGGGTTCGTGGACATCAGCCAGTCGGCGGCGTTCGCGCTGGCCCTCCTGAGCCGCGTCGTGATGATGACATCCAATCTCCCCGGTGGGATTCTCTTCCTGCTCGAAGGGTTCGAAGGGCGCCGGAGGGCGCAGGCGATTCTGCCGACAAACGGGTCGAGGCCGCTGCGCGTGCTGTGGCTGGCCGACAAGTTGGGCTATGGCGAGCAGCTGCACGGCTTAGGGCAGTACTACCTGTCAATCGGCCGGTCGCTCCGGTCCGTGGAGATGCTGCCGGTGGTGTTTCGCCTGGACGACTCGCTCGGCGCGCTCTTTGCCCGCCGGGGCCTGCCGCTACGGCGCATCGCGTTTCACCCGCTGGATCCCCGCAACCTCTGGACGTTGCTGCGGTTGATTCACCGGGAACGCATCGATCTGCTCCAGGCGCACGGCTACCAAGCCTCGCTGCTCGGGCGAATCGCGGGGTGGCTCACCGGGCGCCCGGTCATCGTGCGCCAGGGCGATCTCGTGCCGGAGCCGTGGCTGGCCTGGGCGAGTGATCGATTGCTGAGTCGGCTCACGGCTCGGGCCATCGCGATTTCTGAGCCCGTGCGAGAGTTCTGCGTGGAAGAGCGCGCGATCCCCGCGGGTCGCATCCAGGTGATCCCGCACGCGATCCGGCCGCTCGATCCCGCGGGGGCCGACGAACTCGAGAGCCTGCGCACCGCCTTGGGGCTGCCGCGCGAGGCGCGGGTGATCAGCTCGCTGACGCGCCTGCATGCCATCAAGGGTGTCCAGGTGCTGATCGAGGCCATGCCCGCGCTCTTGCGCCAGGTCCCCGCAGCACACCTCGTGCTCTGGGGTGATGGGCCGCAGCGGCAGGCTCTGGAGCAGCAGGCGCACACGCTGGGCGTGGCGTCCGCCGTGCACTTTGCCGGCTTCCATCCCGAGGCGGCGCGCTACTTGTGCCTGGCGGATTGTTTCGTGTTGCCTTCGTTGAGTGAGGGCTTCTCCTTTGCGTTGCTTGAAGCCATGGCGGCCGGGCGGCCGATCGTCGCCAGTCGCACCGGGGGCATCCCCCACGTTGTGCAGGAGGGGAAGGAAGCGCTGCTCGTGCCGCCCGGAGACCCCGATTCCCTCGCGGGGGCTTTGGCGCGCGTGCTAACCGATGCCGCGCTCGCAGCGCGACTTGCCGAGGCAGCGCACGCGGCCAGCCGGCGATTTTCCATGTCGCAACACATTACGGCCCTTGAGAGGCTCTATGAGCGGGTCATCGGGGAGCGCCGTTCGCCGGTCGGGGTTTCGACCCCGCGCGAGCTTCGGACGCTGTCGTACCGCCTATGGCGATCCGTGCGCAAAGTGCGCGGTGACGTGCACGGCCTGTGCCTCGGTCGCTATCCGTCGTTCGTGTTTCGAGGCGACCCCGGGACAGTCGCCGGGCACGTGCCGGTGTTCGCGTTCCATTCGGTCGTCCCGGAGGCCTTTGAGGCGCAGCTGCGCTACCTGAAGGAGAACGGCTACGAGACGGTGCGCAGCGCGGATGAGCTGGCCGCGTGCCTGCAGGGGCGCGCCCCGCTGCGGCCCAAGACGGTGCTGCTGACGTTCGATGACGGCCGGGCGAGCCTCTACCGCGTCGCCTATCCGCTGCTGCAGCGCTACGGCTACCAGGCCGTGGGGTTCGTCGTGCCGACGTTTGTGGGGAAGCGCAACTTCTGCTCTTGGCAGCAGCTCAAGGAGATGGCGGCTTCCGGCGTGGTGGACATTCAATCCCATACGCTCTGCCACCGGTTTGCGCCGCGCTGGCCGCTCATCGTCCGATGCCTCAATGGCACCGATGAGTTTCCGGCGGAGGCCTCGAAGTACGTCACGATGGAAGAGGATTACCGGCGGTCGCGCGAGCTGATCGAGGAGCGGCTGGGCCGCCCCGTCCGGCATCTCTGCTACCCGGACTTCCAGGGCTGCGAGGCTAGCATCGCGGCCTCGCGGGCGGCAGGATATGTGAGCAATTTCTGGGGAGTCGTCGCCGGGCGGCGCGCGAACAGGCCGGGCGGCGACGATCTCTATCGTCTTGTGCGGGTGCCGGACGCGTACCTGCGGTGCCTGCCGGGCAAGAACCGCCAGTCGCTGGCGCGCGTGCTGGGCGCGCAACTCCGGTGCGGCGCCGAGGGGCTCCGTCACTGGTTCACGGATCCGAGCGGCCAGCGGTTTGAGCAGGACGGCCGACTCGCATGAGCCTGCGCCGAGCAGCCGTCGCCAGCCCGAACCAGCTCATGTCGCGTACGCTGCTGGCGGCCATGATGCGGTTGGGCGATGTCGCCTTGCTGGTGCTGCTCGTCCTGGCGGCCCGGTGGCTCGGGAGCCAGCAGTTCGGAATCTTCATGTTCGGCCTGACGCTCGCCTCGGTCATTGTCATTCCGGTCCTTGAAGCGTTCATGCCGATCGTCGCCAAGCGCGCCGCCCGCATGCCCGAGCGCATCGGCGGCGAGCTCGGGGCGGTGCTGCCCTTGCAAGCGGCCTTGTGGATGGGCGTGACGGCGCTGGTGGCCGCCGGGTTGTTGCTGACGCCGACCGACGCCGCTCACCGGCGCGTGCTGGTCATCATGCTCGGCGCCGTGGGGATGCGCGGGCCCATGGAAATCATGCGGGCCGCATTCCGCGGGCTCGGCCGCCTCGATATCGAGCTGGCGATGGTGACCATTGAGCGTCTCGGACTGCTGGCCTGCGGAGTCCTGGTATTACGGGCCGGCGGAGGCCCAGTCGGCTTGGGGCTGTGCTTCATCGCCGCGAGGCTCCTGGCGGTCATGGCGGCCGCCGGATGGCTGGTCCGCCTGGGTCATCCGATCGTTTGGAGGACTCAGGGCTGGCGCGCGGCGCTGAGCGAGGCCTGGCCCTACAGCGTGACGATCGGGGTCATGACGGCCTACGGCAGCGTCGGCATTTTGGTGTTGGGCTGGCTGGCCGGTGACGTCGCCACCGGGCACTACGGGGCCGTGTACCGCATCTTTGAGGGCTTGGTCTCGATTCCGCAAGTGCTCGTGCTGGTGCTGCTGCCCGAGCTGGCGGCCCGCCATGGCGCGGTGCCGTCGAGCGTTGCCCCGCTGGTTCGGCGGGCGACGACCTACACCGGCCTGCTGGCACTGCCGATGGCCGCCGGCTTGTGGGTGGAAGGCGCCTGGGTGCTCACGAGCGTCTTCGGCAGCGGGTACGGCGCGGCGTTTGCCCCGTTGGCGGTCCTCAGTGCCGGCCTGCTCCTGGTCTTCAGCACCGAGATCGCGCGGACCGCGTTGTGGGCCATCGATCGTCACCGCACCGTCCTGGTGGGGACCAGCCTGGGGCTGGCGATCAACGTCGGGTTGGCGGTGTGGCTGATTCCTTCGCGCGGGGTCACCGGGGCGGCGATCGCCGCCCCGGTGACCCCGCGCGAAGGAATCAGCCACACCGCCAA
>SBAZ01000033.1 GCA_005239935.1 Planctomycetales bacterium
GTTTTTTGCCTATCTCTCCCTCTTCTGCACCGCGATGCTGCTCCTCGTGCTCGCCGACCATCTCGTCCTGCTCTTCGTCGGGTGGGAAGGCGTCGGGCTGTGCTCGTACCTGCTGATCGCGTTCTGGTTCGAGAAGCCCGCCGCGGCCGCGGCCGGGCGCAAGGCATTCATCACGACCCGCATCGGGGACACCGGGCTGCTCCTGGGCGTCCTCCTGCTGGCCTGGCAGGCGCGCGACTTGCGCTTCAGCTCGCTCGCGACCTTTGCGGCGCACGCCGACCCAGGGCTGTGCACACTCATCTCGGCCCTGCTCTTCTTGGGCGCGGCGGGCAAGTCGGCGCAGGTTCCGCTCCACGTGTGGCTCCCGGATGCGATGGAGGGCCCGACGCCGGTGTCGGCCTTGATCCATGCCGCCACCATGGTGGCGGCGGGTGTCTACTTGGTGGCGCGCACCCTGCCGCTCTTCACGCCGACCAGCCTCGCCCTCGTGCTCGCCGTCGGGCTGGTGACCCATCTGCTCGCCGGCACCGTGGCGCTCACCCAGACGGACATCAAGCGGGTGCTGGCCTATTCCACGATCAGCCAGTTGGGCCTCATGTTCTCGGCGTTGGGCCTTGGGGCGGCGGCCGTCGGGATGTTTCACCTCTTCACGCACGCGTTCTTCAAGGCGCTCCTCTTCTTGGGCGCGGGCAGCGTCATCCACGCGGCGCAGGCGCAAGACCTCGCGCACCTGAGCGGGCTGCGACGCGCCATGCCGTGGACCGGCGCGGTGTTCCTCGTGGCGACGCTCGCGGCCTGCGGCCTGTTTCCGCTGAGCGGCTTCTGGAGCAAGGACGCGATCCTGCTCGAAGCACAGGCGCGCCCGGCGGTGCAGGGGCTGCTCCTGCTCGGCGCAGTCCTCACGGCGGCGTACATGACGCGGCTCTATCTGCGGTGCTTCGAAGGCGCGGCGGGCCCTGGGCGGCACGCCCATGAGTCGCCGCTCGTGATGGTCGCGCCGATGGCGGTGCTGGCGGTCGGTGCGGCCTTCGCCGGATTCGCCGGCTCGCCCTGGGCGGACAACCCGCTCTTTGCACTCCTCGGGTCTCATGGACATGCGCACGTGCAAGTCGGCATGCTGCTGGGCTCGACGGCCGTCGCGGCGCTCGGGATCGGGCTGGGCTGGCACGTCGGCTGGCGGCGGCGCCGGCTCCTCCCGGCGGGTCTGCGGGGCGCGATGCAGCCGCTCTACCGCCTGGCCGTGGGGAAGTACTATGTGGATGAAGCCTCTGCGCGCGTCCTGATCGGCCCCACCGTGTTCCTGGCCCAGCAGCTGGACCGTTTCGACCAGCGGGTCATCGACCGAGCCGTCAACGACACCGGCCGGCTGGGGTGGCTGGGCGGGCAGCTCAAGGCGCGTCTGGACCGGGTCGTGGTGGACGGCGCGGTGAATGGGCTGGCCGCACTCGTGCGCGAGACCGGCGCGGCGCTGCGGCGCCTGCAGACCGGCATCATCCAGCAGTACCTCCTGCTCGTGGTCGCGTCCGTGGTCGTCGTCTCCGTCTGGTTGCGCTGGTAAAAGGAGTCTCGGGATGCCTGCGCTGAGTGCCTTGCTGGCCTGCCCCCTGGCCGGCATGCTCGTCGTGCTGCTGGTGCCCAGGACCAACGTGCGGCTCATCCGCACGGCGGCCTTGCTGGCGACCGGCCTCGCGCTCCTCGTGAGCCTCGAGGTGCTCAACGGCTTCGACCCCAGCGGGGGCATGCAGTTCGTCGAGCGCGCGGCGTGGATTCCCCAGCTGAACATCCAGTACGCGCTGGGCGTCGACGGCATCAGCCTCCCCCTCGTGCTGCTGACCGGGCTGCTTGGGTTCCTCGCGTGCATCGCCTCCTGGTCCATCACCGAGCGGCACAAGGAGTATTTCGCGCTCTACCTCCTGCTCGAATTGGGCATGCTGGGGACGTTCGTGGCGCTGGATCTCTTCTTGTTCTACATCTTCTGGGAAGTGGTCCTGGTGCCGATGTATTTTCTCATCGGCATCTGGGGTGGTGGCCGGCGCGAGTACTCGGCATTCAAGTTCTTCGTCTACACCTTGACCGGCAGCCTCTTCATGCTGCTCGCGATCCTGGCGCTCTATCTGCGCACCGGGACGTTCGATCTGCTCGTGTTGGCGGAGCAGGGGCGCGAGCTCAGCCGACCGTTGCAGCAGTGGCTCTTCCTGGCCTTCTTCCTGGCCTTTGCGGTCAAGGTGCCGGTGTTCCCATTCCACACCTGGCTCCCCGATGCCCACGTGGACGCCCCCACGCCCATCAGCGTCCTGCTGGCTGGCGTCCTGCTCAAGATGGGCGGCTATGGGTTCCTGCGCATCAGTTACCCGCTCCTGCCTGCCGGCGTCGAGTGGTTCGGCCTGGCGATGGCGGTCCTCGGGATGATCAATGTGGTCTACGGGGCCCTCGTCGCCATGGCGCAAACGGACTTCAAGCGGCTCGTCGCGTACTCCTCGGTCTCCCACATGGGGTTCGTCCTGCTTGGCTTCTCCAGTCTCACGCTCGAAGGCCTGCACGGGGCGATGTTCCAGATGGTGGCCCACGGGCTTATCACGGGCGGCATGTTCCTGCTCGTCGGGGTACTGTATGACCGCGCTCACACGCGGGACCTGGGCGCGTTCGGTGGGCTCGGGGCGCGGGTGCCGGTGTTCGCCGGGTTCCTGATCTTCTTCGGGCTGGCCTCGCTCGGCCTGCCCGGGCTGGCCGGGTTCGTGGGCGAGTTCTTCGCGCTGGTGGGCACGTTCGGCGTCTGGGCGTGGCCGACGACGGTGTCGGTGCTCGGCGTGGTCATCGCCGCGGCGTACATCCTGACGGCCCTGCAGCAGGTGCTGCTGGGTCCGCTCAATGCGCGGTGGCACACCCTCACGGACATGACGGGACGCGAGCTCGTGAGCCTTGCGCCGCTCCTGGCGCTCGTGCTCTTGCTGGGACTGTATCCGCTCGCCCTCATGAACCTCCAGGAGCCTACGTTGCAGCAGATCATTACGCACGTCACGGGGCGTTGAGGCGGCGAGGGCATGCGGCTGGTGCTGTTCGAAAGTCTCTGGGCCTGGTGGCCCGAGGTGCTCCTCAGCGCGGGCGCGCTCGTCGTCATCCTCGCCGGCGCCGTGACGCGGCGGCCCGCCTGGCCGCTGGGACTGGCCTGGGCCGCCCTGGTGGGCGCGGCGGCGACCCTGACCCAGGCGCCGCTCCTGCCGCCGTCCGGCGTTTTCTACAACCTGATCATCTGCGATGCGTTCAGTTTCACCTTCCGATGGTTCGCGCTCGGCACGACGGCGCTGGTGCTCCTGTTGGCCGCGGAGTCGCGCGACGTGGCCGCCGCGTGGCGTGGGGAGTACTACGGGCTCGTGCTCTTCGTCGCGGTCGGCCTCATGCTGATGGCGGAAGCGAACCATCTCCTGATGGCGTACCTCGCGATGGAGCTGGTGAGTTTGAGCTCCTATGCGCTGGTGGGATTGGTGGAGGGGCCCCGCGCGGCGGAGGCATCGCTGAAATACCTCCTCTTCGGGGCGCTGGCCTCGGCGATCATGCTCTTTGGGATGTCGCTCCTCTTCGCGCTGACCGGAGAGATGGGGTTCTACGAGATCCGCCGGACCGTGGTCGGACTCGGGGGGCCGCTGGCGCAACTCCTGGTGACCGCGGTGGTCTTGATGGTGGTGGGATTAGGGTTCAAAGTCTCCTTGGTGCCCTTTCACCAGTGGACGCCGGACGCCTACGAGGGCGCGCCGGTGCCGGTGACCGCCCTGCTCTCGGTCGGGCCCAAAGCGGCAGGACTGGCCCTGTTCCTGCGGGTGCTCGAAGCGCTCCAGCCGGCCTGGGCGGCGCTCGCGCCGGTCCTGCTCCTGCTGACGATCGTGACGATGACGCTGGGCAATGCGGTGGCGCTCGTGCAGCAGAACGTCAAGCGTCTCTTTGCCTATTCCACGATCGGCCAAGTCGGCTACTTGCTCATCGGACTCGTCGTCGGCACGACGGTCGGGCGCGAGGCGCTCCTGCTCTATCTCGTGGCCTACCTCCTGATGAACCTGGGCGCCTTCGCGTGCATCGTCGCGGTCGTCAACGCCACAGGGAGCGAGGCGCTGGACGCCTTCCGCGGGCTCGCGCAGCGGGCACCGGGCCTGGCGCTGTGCACGGCGTTGTTCCTGCTGTCGCTCGCGGGCCTGCCGCCGCTCCTGGGTTTTCTGGGCAAGTTCCTGCTCTTTGGCGCAGCGCTGGAGGCCGGGCAGACCGGCTTGGCGCTGGCGGCGATCCTCAATAGCGCGGTGGCGTTGTACTACTATGTCAACCTCATCCGCCTCATGTATCTCCAGCCGGCGTCGGAGGCCCGGCCCGTCACCGCCGGGCGGGCGGTCTGGCTGGCCGTGACCGTGTGCGCGGTCGGGACGCTCGTCTTGGGGCTCTTTCCCCAGACGCTCTTGGACCTGGTCCGAGCCGGCAGCGCGCTGACTCTCCTCTAGGCGCCTGCGCGGCGGCATGTTATAATCCGGCCGCTGTGACGCGACGGCAGGTGCCACCCCCCTGGATTCAGCAGGCCGGGTTGTTGACGTCTATCCCATTCGTGCTGCTGGTCGGCCCCGCACTCGGCTACTACCTCGGCAACGCGCTGGATCAGCACTGGCGCTTCGCCCCGTGGGGCATGACCGGCGGCATCATCCTGGGATTGGTCGCCAGCGTCCGCGTCACCGCCCAACTCATCCAGCAATCCCGGACGCTGAAACGGCATGACTGATCAGGTGTTGCGGCGCCTCCTGCGGTGGGGCGCTCCTGCGGTGTTCCTCGCCGGGGCCGGGGTGTGGCCGGTGTCTCCGGCGGTCGCGCTGGGCGTGGTCGCCGGCGGCACCTGGAATCTGGCCAATCTGTGGTGCCTCGCACGGGCGCTGGGGTGCTGGCTCGTGCCCGGCCCTCGTCGCACCAGACTGCTCTGGTTCGTCCTGAAGTTCCCGCTGCTCTACGCGGCGGCCCTCCTCGCGCTCACCCGGCCCGGTGCCTCCTTCGGGGGATTCATCCTGGGCTTCTCCATCGTCCTGCTGGCGGCCTTGGCGGCGGCCCTCTCGCTGGCGCAGGGCGCGCGGAGTACGGCACATGGCGGTTGAGCCCACGCACGAGGCGGCGCGCAGCACCGCGCAGGCCGTCGCCCACCACGGCGCCCAGGCGGTCCAGGAGGCGGCGCACGGCGGCGACGCCATCCCGGAGCTCCCGAACCTCGTGACCGTGCTGCACCACCGCCTCCAGGATGCCCCGTGGGTGACGTGGCTCCACCAGTGGGAGAACATCGTGTTCGCCGCGTTCGTCGGCGTGCTCCTGGCCCTCCTCGCCTGGCGCACCACGCGCCACCCGGCGACCATCCCCCGCGGCTGGCAGAACCTGCTGGAGGTCTTCGTCGAGGGGATTGATGGCATGGTGCACGGCATGGCCGGGCGGCATGGCCGCACGTTCACGCCGTTCGTGGCGACGATCTTTGTGTACATCTGGCTCATGAACCTGTCGGTGGTGGTGCCGTTCCTGAAATCCTCCACCTCCAGCATCAACACGACCGTGGCGCTGGCCCTGGTCGTGTTTTCGTACGTGCAGTACACGGGCCTCCGCACGCTCGGCGTGCGGGGGTATCTCGACCATCTGGCCGGTTCGCCGCGCGACCTCGTCGGGTGGCTGCTCGTGCCGCTCATGCTGCCCATTCACCTCTTGGGCGAGCTGATCAAACCGATGAGCCTGAGCATGCGGCTGGCGTTCAACGTCTTCGCCGAGGATGTGCTGCTGGCGGTCCTGGTGGGGCTGGGGATCGGGCTGAGCCTGACGGTGCAGCTGCCACCGTGGGCGCCGGTGCCGCTCCAACTCTTCGTCATGCCGCTCGTCCTGATCTTCAGCACGGTGCAGGCGCTCGTGTTCAGCCTGCTGAGCACCGTGTACCTTTCGCTGATGCTGCCGCATGAAGAGCATCATTGACGCTCTGGACGCCTGGGACATTTCCGCCCCGCTGGCGGCGGGACGGGAAACGTCCCAGGAGAACCGCGTGATCAACGCGGAGGGGTGCCGCGGCAGGCGGCCCGCCTCCCAACGGAGAGGAGAGGCAAGATGACGGCGGACTTTCGGGTGATGTTGGCGCTGACGGTGCCGATCGCGCTGGGCATCGCGGCCATGGCCTCGGCCTTCGGCCTGGGCCGGGCGGTCAGTGCGGCCATGGAGGCCATCGCGCGGCAGCCGGAGGCCAGCGCCCAGATCCAGACGGCCATGATCATTGGCTGCGCGCTGATCGAAGCCCTCACGATCTACGTGCTCGTGACGGTCTTCATCTTCCAGGGCCGGATCGCCGGGTAAGGAGTCGGCCGTGCTCGCGCTCGACTTCCAGCAGATCCTCTCGCAGGCCATCGCGTTCGTCGTCCTGCTGGTGATCCTGCGCCGGTTCGCCTGGACGCCGCTCTTGCGCATGCTCGACCAGCGCCGGGAGGGCATCGAGCGCGAGCTGCGCGAGACCGCACACCAGCGCGACGAGCTGGCACGGGTGCAGGATGAGTACGGCCGTCGGCTCGCGAAGATCGACGACGAGGCGCGCACGAAACTCCAGCAGTGCATCCTCGAGGGCAAGCGCATTGCGATCGAGGTACAGGAGCAGGCCCGCGCCCAGGCGCAGGGCATCCTGGCGAAGGCCAAGGAGACCGTGGAGCTGGAGATCGCGAAGGCGAAAGTGACGCTGCGCGACCAGCTCGCGGACATGACGGTGGAGGCCGTCGAACGCGTCCTGCAGAAGAAAGTGGACGCCAAGACCGACCGCGCGCTCATCGACGCCGCCCTGGACGAGCTCGAACACGAGCGCGTGCGCCCGTGAGGGCGCGCTGTTTGATGTCCCAGAGTATGAAACATTTCACAGCAAGCCGATGAGCCAGGATCCGGTCGCGGCGCGCTACGCCCAGGCCCTGCTGGAGACGGCCAAGGCGCAGCAGGCTGTCGCCCCTGCGCGGGAACAGCTGCAACAGATCGGGTCGCTCATGGATGCGCACAAGGACTTGGCAGCCTTCCTGGGCAACCCGGACGTGGAGCCGGAGCAGAAGCTGGGCGTGCTCGAGCACACCGTGTCCAAGGGGTGGGTGGCGCTGGTGCGCGACTTCCTGCTGCTGGTGCTGCGCCTGGGCCGGGCCGAGTCCCTGCGTGCGATGGTGGACGCCTTCGAGGCGGCCGTCGATGCCGATGAGGGGCGGCTCGCGGTCGTCGTGCGCTCCGCGCACCCGTTATCGGAGACGGTCCTGCACCGCATCGCGCGTGATCTCGAGCGGCGCGAGCGCAAGACCATCACGGTGCGCGCCGAGGTGGCCCCGGAGCTGATCGGCGGCATGCAAATCCGGCTGGACCACCGGGTCATCGACGCGTCGGTGCGGCGGCAGCTGGACGATCTGCGCGAACGGCTCCGGGCCGTCCGCGTGTACTAAGAGCGCCTTTCCATGCCTCCCGCGGCCGCGCTGGGCCTAGCCGCGAGGCCCGCCAGGCGCGAGGAGGCCGGCGTAGCCGGAGGAGCGCTACGCCA
>SBAZ01000149.1 GCA_005239935.1 Planctomycetales bacterium
GCGGAGAACTGCGTGCGGTTCCCCACGGAGCGCATATCGAAGCCGAGAAGCTTCAATAAGGCCGCGGCCTTTCGCCGCGGAGAACTTCAGTTGTCGGTTCCGTAAATTCTGACCACATCTTTTCCGGAAATTCTGACCACCTCGGCGGCCCGGCCGAGGCTCCGGGTAGAAGGCCTGCCAGCGATCCGACTGGCGGAGGAAAGGATGATCGACATGCTCAAGCGACACGAGATTCGGGTGCTGCGCCGGGCCGGCCACACGCTCGAGGAGGTGGTCAAGCTCGCCGGCGTCTCGCAAAGCAGCGCGCAGCGCGTCGCAGCTGAGCCGCCGGTGACGATGCTCGATAGTGTCGCTGAGCGGGTGCGCCGGGGCATTGGCCGACCCTCGAAGGCCGAGGCGTTCCGCGCCCTTCTCGTTGCCGAGCTGGCGAAGCAACCGAATGTGCGAGGCGTAGAGCTGTTGCGCCGGGCGCGGGATGCGGGCTACGCCGGCGGCAAGAGCGCGCTCTACGAGCTGATTGCGGCCGTCCGGCCGCGCGAGGGGGCGAGCCCGCTGGTGCGCTTCGAGGGACTGCCAGGAGAGTTCTCGCAGCACGACTTCGGCGAGGTCGATGTCGAGTTCGGCAACGGCACGGCGCGCCGCGTGCACTTCTTCGCCTCGCGGCTCAAGTACTCGCGCTGGGCGCAGGTGTCGTTGGTCGACGATGAGCGGGTCGAGGCGTTGGTGCGCTCGCTCGTCGATCACTTCGCCGCGATGGGAGGCATTCCGTTGCTGGCGGTGTTCGATCGTCCGAAGACCGTGGCGCTTGCCTGGCGGCGCGACGGTGTGGTCACGGAGTGGAACCCGACCTTCGCCGGGGTGGCGCTGGATCTTGGGCTGGGCATCGAGCTATGCTGGCCCTACAGCCCGCGGCAGAAGGGCGCGGTCGAGAACCTGGTCGGCTGGGTGAAGGGCTCGTTCTTCAAGCAGCGGCGCTTCTTCGACGAGGAGGATCTGCGCCGTCAGCTCGCTGAGTGGCACGAAGAGGTGAACGTGCAGCGCCCCTCGCGCGCCACGGGCGTGCCGCCTGCGGCACGCATCGCCGAGGAGCGAGCGCGGCTGCGACCCCTCAAGGTGAAGCCCGAGGAGTTGGCACTGCGCTTTCCTGTGATGGTCGGGCCAACCGCAGTCGTCTCGCACGAAGGGCGCAGCTACTCGATGCCGCCCGAGGCGATCGGCATCGCCGGGACCCTGTACCTGTACCGCGAGCGGGTGAGGATCGTCGCCGGACGTTTCGAGGCGGTGCACCCACGGCAACTCGAGCCAGGCGCTCGCTCGACGCTGCCTGAGCACCGGGC
Source organism: Planctomycetales bacterium (assembly GCA_005239935.1). Taxonomy (GTDB): domain Bacteria; phylum Omnitrophota; class Gorgyraeia; order Aquiviventales; family Aquiviventaceae; genus SBAZ01. Next base: position 1,338 of record SBAZ01000149.1, read on the forward strand.
GCAGCTCGTCGCCGCCGTCTCCGGGCGGCGCGCCAAGCGCTACCTGCAGCGCGAGCATCTGCTCGCTCTCGGGCGGCCCACCTTGGAGTACCTCACCGAGCTCACGCACCGGCGCCCGCGCCTGTGGATGCGCGACGTGCATCAATTGCACGAGCTGCTCCAGAGCCACGGCGCCGACAGTTTGCGCGCCGCCTTCGAGCGTGGCCTCGCCGAGCGGCTGTTCGGCGCCGAGTACATCGCACACACGCTCTCGCCGTCGCTGCCGCCTGCGCCCGGCCGCCGCCAGCAGGAGCTCGCGCTGTGAAGCCCGCCGACATCGACTTCGACCGGTTGCTTAAGCGCCTGAACCTCGCCAACACACGGCGCGTCTGGCGCGATCTCATCGCGCGTGCCGAGAAAGAGCAATGGTCCTTCCATGACTTCCTCGCCACGCTGGTCGGGGAGGAGATCGCCCAGCGCAGCCATACGCGCCTTGCTCGCCTCTCGCATCGGGCACAGTTCCCGTTCCTCAAGACGATCGACGAGTTCGACTTCACCTACCAATCCACCGTGCGCCTCGCGCTCCTTGGCTCGGCGCTCTCGGCGGACTTCGTCACCGAGGGCCGTAGCCTCGTCCTCCTTGGCAAGCCCGGCCGTGGCAAAACGCATCTCGCCGTGGCCATCGCCTACCGGGCGATCCAGAACGGCTTTGAAGCGCTCTTCGTCACCGCCGCAGAGCTCATCGACGAGCTCTCCGCGGCCTTCCGCAAAGGGCGCCTGGCCGAGGCGCTCGCCCGCTTCACTCATCCGCACGTCCTGGTGGTCGACGAAGTGGGCTACCTCACCTACGGCACCGACGCGGCGAACATGCTCTTCCACGTCGTCAACGATCGGCACAAGCGCAAACGCTCGATGATCTTCACGACCAACAAGCCACTGGCCGTTTGGGGCCGTGTGCTTCACGACGAGGATCTCGCACAGGCAATCGTCGATCGCGTGCTCGAGCGCGGACGGCTGCTACATCTCGACGGGCCATCGATGCGCACCAAGCATCTCGGCCTTGACGATCCATCCGCCCCGGAGGCACCCTCCGGGGAGGTGGTCAGAATATCCGGAATTCCACGGTCAGAATTACCGGAACCCACAGGTTCTGCTGCTTACACGTTCAGCGTATCTCCCGAGTATCTGCTCAAGATATCGTTCGTGTCCCACCGCGCAC
>SBAZ01000101.1 GCA_005239935.1 Planctomycetales bacterium
CCCCCAGCCCTCGCCACGGCGAGTCGCCTTTGGCGACCTCTCCCTGACTTTTCATCCGCGATGGTCGCGGCGGCCGCGGGCAGAACGGCACGAGCATGAGGGCCTGCACCATGAAGATGCTGTCCCACATCTTGCGGGCGATGAGCGCGACCTCGTTCTGGCCGCTGGCCATCCACGAGGCTCCGGCCAAGGCACCGGCGTCCGCCGCGTTCGACACAGCCGCGCGCACCTGCGCCATCTGGCCCAGGTTCACGGTCATGCCGACAAAGACGAGGACTGCGCCCATGAGCACCACGAACGCGAGCGCGATCTGGCCCCGCCGGCTGTCCCGCCGCTGTCTCCTCACCCACCGCATCATTAGAAGGGGTCAGGCACCTTTTGCCCAAAAGGGGTCAGGCACCTTTTTGGGCAGTTTTCCACAACACATCAGTCGTGGCCGGACGCGCACGCCGCGCGCCCGCGCCGCTCCAAGTCTTCCGCATCAAGCACCAGGGTCTGGATGTCCTGGCCAAGATTCTGCAGCCGGGTGGATTTCGTCTTCACCTCGTCCGCCCAGGTCACCGCTCTGTTGTTGACCGCAGCCGCGTAGGCCCGGATCGCGGCCGGGGTGCAGGCCGGCGCACCCCCGACCCAGGGATTGCCGGTGCTGATCGCCGGGCAGATCGCGTCGCGCTGCACGATGAGGTCGGCGAGCCGCGTGTTGGCATCGGCCAATTGGGACTGGAGGCTGTCCACCTGAGCTTGCTCCGCTGAGCAGTCCGGCGACGGATCGCCCTTCCCGCCGCCTCCGCCGCCCTTCCCTCCGCCTCCGGCCTCGCAGGCCGCCAGCGCATCCTGCGCAGCCGCCAGCTGTGATTGCAACGAGGCGATGAGGGCTTCGGTGTCCGCGATTTCCCGCAATTTGGTTTCGAGCTCCTCAGCCTTCACCCAGAACCAGTTCGCGCTCTTGCAGGTATTGCCGCTGCACTCGGTGGCCGCGCGCCGCCAGGGGTACGACTCGGGCGAGGCCACGATGAGGTCGCGGGCCCGGTCCGACAGCACCTCCGCTTCCTCCTGAAGGATGGCGGCATCGCTTTGCTTGGTCAGCACATCCCAGCGCTTCTCCGTCGCCTGCGTCAGCCACGTCGCTCCAGCCCCGGTGCAGCCTGGCGGTACTGCGCTCCCCAGCAGCCCCTGGGGCGGTACGCCCCCGGTGCTCTCAGGGCCTGGGCCGATCAGATGGATGGGCGTCGGCACCCCATAGGGCATGCCCGGAGAGCTGCTGGCGGCAGCCACCCGGGTGTTCTGAAAGGCGCGGTTGCGCAGCACCAGCGAGTCATTCAGCCAGACACCCACCCGCACGATCATGAAGGCGATGACCACGATCCCGACGGCCGCGAGCGCGGTCTCAACCAGCACCTGCCCCCGCAGCGCCTGGCGCACCCAACGGCTCATCGCGCCCTCACCAGCTCACTCCGGTGGACGCCGTCAGGCACGAGCCCACGGTGTCTCCGGCATTGGTGTTCACGGTCGAGGTGGCACACGTCGTTGTCGTGGACCCGGCCGAGGTCCCACCAGGGTCATAGTTGATGCCACCGCTCGTGGTATTCGTGGTCGAGAACTCCCGCACGATGCCCTCGAAGCTGTCCACCGCCCGCCCGGCAAACACGTAGTCGTACGGGAAATCGCTCCCCCGGAAGGTCTGCTCCACGCCGTCCGAGCGCACCACGTACCGCGTGGTCGTCTTGCGGCCGTTCTCGAGCGAGCCGGGAATCGGCGCCCGGTAGGCCATCGTGAACCGGTCGCCCCATTCGACGAAGGCCGTGGCCTCGGTGCGGGTGCGCGGCAGGGTCATGAAGCCGTCGGTCGGGTTCGGCATCTGCCGGTTCGCGATATAGTGGTAGACCACGCCCAGCGAGTCCTGGTTCGTGCCGTTGTCCGCCCGGGCAGCGGCCAGCCCCTTGCGGAACGCGGCCATCCGGATGTCCTGGTCATAGTTCATCTTCATGCCGATCCGGATGAGGAAGCCCAGGGCGGCCAGCGCCACCGCGCCGAACACGGCCAGCTCCATCAGTGCCTGACCAGACGCGTTCCGATGTCGCGCCCACCACGTGATCAGCATCCGCTCCCCGTGCAGTAGGAGGCTGAGCCGTTCGTGGACCAACTCGCGGTGACCTCACGCTCCTTCAAGACGGCGGGCTCCCGATGGATCCAGGCCGTGGGCAGGTTCGGCATCCCGACCTGCGGGTTGGGTTGGCCAATCAAGTCTCCCTCCAAGATGTGCGCGGTCACCGCGCCTGACATGACCGTTGCGTGGTCGGTGTCGGTCGAGGACATGCCCTGGGATTCGCTCCAGTTCTGTGTCGGATCAAACTGCTGGCCGATGCTGGAGGTGGCCGCATAGAGCCCGCCCTGCAGCCCGCGCTGGACATAGGTGCTCATGGCCAGAATGGCCAGCACGAGCAGCCCCAGGGTGATAGCCAGCTCCCCGGCGGACTGCCCGCGACGTCCCCCGCCCCGCACACGGAACGCGCTCATGGCGTGACCCTCCCACCAGCACCGGCAGTCGGCGGGGTCTCCACGTTTGTATCCCCGACAACATCGAGCACATTAATGGTGACATCGAGAGTGACGCCGCCAACCCGATTGCTCAGGCTCGGTGCCTTCAGCGGCGGCGCCTCGCCCGGAGCGAAGGCGTTCACCCCTTCCGGGTCCTCCACGACCGTGTAGCTGGCATCCACAAACTTGGCGGCCCACGCTGCGCGGGCCGGGGTGGCCGGCACCGACCCGCCGCCTTGGGCCACTAAGTCGATCACCGCCTCGCGCGTCAGCCCGCTGGGCACCTGTGCGCGGTCCTCCGGCGCGACCGTCTCCGCGTTGTAGCGCTTGTAGAGCACCGCGTCGCCGGCCGAGGTCCGGTGCGAGGCAAGCAGCTCCTCCACCGTCGGCACGTCCGTCATCACGACGTCCGTCGGCTGCCACCCCAACGGGGTGTCCCCGGTGACGAATACCAGGGGCGTGTCGGCTGCCGCCTTGAAGTCCGCCTCGCCGATTTTCCCGTCATGGTCACTATCCCGCAGGAGCCCGACCGGTTTGAGCCCTGCCGCCGAGGTGATGCCGCCTTGCTGCGTGCTCTCGAACACTACCCAACCCGACGGCTGATCCCCCTCCTTGCCTGCGACCGGGACGAAGATCTGCACGTCCTCGTTGATCGACTCCGTGTCGGGGTTCCAGACCTGGCCCTGCTTGAGTTCACCCTGGTCATCAAGCCCGATCGTTGCGGTCTCAAACGCCCCCTCGGTGGTCACCCGGGGGACCAGCACGTTGACCGCCCCCCCCTCGCCATTGCGGATGAAGCCGTCCACGCCGATCTCCCCGGCGAGCGGATCGTGCGCGAAGCTGACAAAACGGACATCCCCATCGTCGTTCAGGTCGCCGTCTTTGTTCATGTCAATGCCGAGCGGGATCTGGGCCTTGCGCTCGGCCACGTCGAAGAGCGTCCCGTGCTTCTCGCCGGTGCCGACCTTCTTGACGATCAGCTGACCCCCCTTGTACTGGTCGCCCAATGTCATGTCGAACGCATCGTCGACCTCGCCCCGGAACATGTTCGCCATGAACTCGCCCAGGCTGCTTCCATTGCCCTTAATCGTCACCACGACGTTGCCCTGGTCATCGCGCAGCTCCACGGACTGTACCGGGATGGGCGGCGGGTCACCCAACAGGCCGCCAAAATTGGCGTACAAATTCACGCGGTTCCGCTGAGAAAATGCCACCCATGCGGCGTTTTCCTTCTTGTTCGTGTCCGGGTCATCGCTCTTCCCGAGCTCACGAAAAGCCGCCTCAAACTCCTCAGCGGAGAGCTCCACTCCGGCTTTCTGGAGTCCCTCGTCAGAGACGAGATCCTTGGTCTGGGTGTTGTCTGGGTTGAAGACCCAGTCAGCGAAGGCGTCCCACGTGCTCTCCTCTGACAGCGGCCGGCCCTCGATGGCGTCCCGGTTGAGCCCCAGCGCTGTGATGACATTCTCCTGATAGATGAAGGCGATCTGATCCTCGGTCTCTTCGGACATCTCCGCGCGGATGGTCGTCTCGGCCTCCTGCTCCTGCGCGTCAAGCCGATCCGGCCACTGGTCATGGTCTTCACGCGTGGCATTCTGGACCGCGCCCAGGTCCAGTTCGTCGATGGGCGTCGCTGACACCATGACCTGGTCTGGGCTCAGTAGAATCTCCAGCTCGTCGAGCAGCGCCTTGAGCTCCGCGGAGGCGCCGGTGTCGCCCGCGGTGTCCTGGTCGGCCAGGGTCAGCGAGTCGAGGACGCTGATGTCGAGTGTGCCGCCCTCAAGCAGGTAGTTCAGCAAATCGGCTTCTCCCTCGCCGGAGATCTTCAGGAGAATCGGCTCGACCCCGTCCTCCTCCCCTCCCAACTGCTCAAGCTCGGCGTCCACAAGGGCCCCGAGGCCGATCAAGGGTCCCTTGGCCTCGTCGCGCAGGTCTGTCCGGGCATCGAACGTCCGCGTGAGGCCCGGCGCCATGTGGACGAGCCCGTCTTCCGACACGTAGTCCTTGAACTGGCTCTTCTTCTTGAGGGTTAGCTTGGGCGGCGCGGCCTCGCCGTAGTTGAAGGCCACGGTCTGCAGATCTGCGACGTCCTCGTGGCCGTCCCGGTTAAAGTCCTCTGGATCGTCGAAGAGTTTCTCGAGGTCCTGGTCGTCGATGACCCCGTCCCGCTCCACGTCATAGCGGCTGAGATTGGAGAGGTGCACGGATGTATCTTCATTGACCGTGAGGTACTCGCCGATGTAGGGGCCATAGGCTTCGGCCAGGACGTGCCCGGCGGAGCTGGAGCCGCTGCCGGAGCTGGTGATGACGGTGGTGACCTGCCCACCGGCGCCGGTCTCGCGGACGGTGGTGGTGGAGGAAGAACCGGAGGAAGCCTCCTGGACATCGGGCGGGCCCAGGACGATCTGACTGGTCGCGATGAGCCCCCCGGCGATGCGGCGCGTCATGTACATCTGGGTCGCGACAAACGCCGACGCCACGATGCCGATGAGCACCGCGTATTCTCCCAGGTGCTGCCCGTGCCTGCCCAACATGTTCCCCCCGCCTCTTGTCGAGTGCGCCGCGCGGCCCAGGAGGGCCTACCTCAGCATGCCGCCGGACACCTCGGGCAGCCGCACAGACGATAGGCCTGTCGGATGCCCTACGGGCACCCTGCCGGTCCTGCGCGCAGCTCTCGCCGCACTCGCTTGCCAACACGCTCACGCCCAGCCGCCGGTCCAGGCTCGGACCGTCAGCTCGGGGCCCGCCCCCGGTGTCAGGGGACGACGTCGTGCGTGTAGTCGGTGGTGCTCGTGCTGGTTGTGGTCCCGGCCGTGCTGTTGCTGGTCGTCGTCACCGTCGAGGTCCACGAGCCGGCCGTCGAGAACTGCTGGCCCAGCCCGTCAGCGTTCTGCTTCACGCCACCCTGCGCCGCCCGCTGGAGGTACACCCCCATGAACACGAACGCGGCGATGATGAACGTGAAGAGCACCGCCATCTCGGCGGTCACTTGCCCGCGTCGATTCCGCAACATCCAACTCACCTCCTTCACTCCGTCCGTCATGCGTGACCCGGTGCGACTCACTCCGGGTAGTTGATGGTGGACGTGCCCGTCCCTGTCTGGCCCAACCTCCCGGTCAGGGCGTCGGTCATGGTCGCCGTCTGGGTCGACGTGTTGTCCGAGGCCGACGTGATGCCTGCCGCGGTCCCGCCGACAGCCGCCTCGTACGCGTCCGCCTGGCCGCGCAGCCCGGCCGCGATGCGGTTGCGCACATAGTTCTGCATCGCGATGACCGCGCCCAGGACGATGGCGAACAACACCGCGTACTCCCCCGTGCTCTGCCCACGCTTGCTGAGAAGCTTCATCCAATTCACCTCCTCATCCGAGTGCTGATGTCCCACACGCGACCACTCGCACCCCCTTAGTGCGGGGATGCGTCAATGGTCGCCACGCTCGCCGCCGACCGGTCAATCGCGTTGCCGGCCTCCGTTCCGAGGTTCGTGAACCGACCCGCCACCAACGGGCCGACCGTCAGGATGATGACCCCGATGATCGCCGCTGCGACGACCAGATACTCAATCAGCGACTGCCCCCGTCGGTCCCGCAATGCCGTGACCACGCCACGCATGTGCTCACCCCCCTCTCCAGCTCCACAGCCCCACGCCGCTTCCCTCTGTGTCTCGCGCCGTTGTCATCATGGAATGATGCTGTCCGCCGTCGCGGCCGGGCTCAGCAGCTGGCCGCGCGCCTGCGCCATGATCCCCTGCGCCGCGCTGCGGATCCGCGGGGCCAGCATCCAGACCACGGCGATGAGCGTCATCGCCACGGCCAGGTACTCGATGATGGACTGCCCGCGCACAGTGCCGCGGCCGCCCCGGGCGGTCATGCTCAGCTCTTGTCTCCCCCCTTAGCCCCCGTCATCGACTGGCATCCGGTCGATCAGGTTGCCCATCAGCAGCTCGTACCGGGCCCCCATCCGGGGCGCCACGAACGTCAGGATGACCACCAGGATGGCCACCGCGACCGCAAGGTACTCCACAATCGCCTGCCCCCGTATGCCCTTGCCCTTGCCCATGGACTCTCCCCCCTCTCTCTCGTCACGGCCGGTTGTCGGCCATCGCCCCGTTTAACTGCACCTCGGTCACTTTGACGCTCGCCCGCAGCGAGCCCCGGACATAGCCGGCCATCAGGCTGGCGGCCACGACGACCGCCCCCAGCAAGAGCGCGGTTTCCATCGAACTCTGCCCTTTCGATGACCGCCGTATCGCCATCGCCATCAAAAGACCATCTCGTGCTCTTCAATCCGCTGCGCATGGCCGGTGAAGGCCCGATAGACGAAATTCGCCGCTGCCACGACCGCCAAGCTCGCCGCCGCCACGAGCACGGCGTACTCGATCATCGACTGCCCCCGCTGCCGCCTGCCCGCGCGCATCAGCCGCCTCACATCACTGGCCCAGCGAGATCGACCATTTGCGCGTTGAACCGCGCGTCCACCGTCCCGCGCAGGCCGTGGAAGTTGCCGCCGTCGAAGAGCCACAGCGCCGCGGCCGCGAACGCCGCAGCCACCACGAAGTACTCGATGTACGCACTGCCGCGCATGCCTGCGTCGAGTCCTCGCATTGATCGCTTCATTGATAATCTATTCATCATCTATTCTTTGTTGAACGGTTTAATTACTGGTGAAATAAAAATGCCGGGCCACCTTTCGGCAGCTCGGCTTCCCCACTCACCGCGACTGAACACGTGCGCTCGGGGACCGTAGCTTTGCGCCCCCCGATTACTCGGGGTTTGCCGTTTCGAGGATCCACCACAGCACGAGTTGTCGAATGAGCGATTGGGCCACGCCTGACACGTCCGGCGTGCCCGCTCACCACCTTCGAACAGCTCAAGTCTACCCGCCCTAAGCATCGTCTGTCAAGCCGGTTAAGCGCTTCCGGCCGCCTCCCACCGTAGTTGGTCCCCCACCCCCAGGCGCCGCCTGAGGGTGCCTGCCGGCAGCTCAATGACCGCCGTGGCCCCCCACACGACTGGAGTCACCCGCCAGGGGCCCAGGGCCTCCCAGACGCGCACCACCCGCCAGGCCGCGTCCACGAAGACCGCGTCGATGGCGAACCGCATGAATGCCGTATGGATGGACCGGCAGGCCATGATGACCAATCCCTCCCCGTCGCTGAGGGCGCGCCGCCCGAGCAGCCCCACCATCCTCGTCGGCAGTGTCCGCGCGACCTGCGCGCGGGTCGCGAGGGGCTCCCCGCTCGGCGTCCGGATGATCCAGGACTCGCCGGCCGCGCGCTCCATCAGGCCGCCTGTGTGTGAGGTGCTTCGGCCTCGGCGCGCGACGGGCGCGCGGCACCTGCCTGGGCTGCACCCGTTGCGGCAGGCAGGCCGTTGCCCCGGAACATTGACTCGTCGATGGGGATGCCTTTGACTTGCAATTCGCGCAGGAACGACGGGACGTGGCCGGTCGCGACGAACTCACCCTGCACCGTGCCGTCCTTGCCCACGCCGGTCTGCCGGAATTCGAAGATGAGGTGGATGACCATGTCGCCCTCGCGGGTCAGCCCGCCCAGCTCGCTGATGGACATGACCTTGCGCGTGCCGTCCGACAGGCGCGCGGTGTGGATGATGAGGTGCACCGCCGACGCCGTCATCTCCCGGATGGCGCGCACCGGCAGCTCGATGTTCGACATGAGCACCATCGAGTCCAGGCGGCTTACGACGTCCTTCGGCGAGTTGGCATGGACGGTCGTGATCGAGCCGTCGTGCCCGGTGTTCATGGCCTGCAGCATGTCCAGCGTTTCCGGGCCGCGGCACTCGCCGATGATGATCCGGTCGGGCCGCATGCGCAGCGCGTTGCGGAAGAGGTCCCGGATCGCGATGGCGCCCTTGCCCTCAACGTTCGCCGGGCGGGCCTCGAGGCTGACCCAGTGCGCCTGCTTGAGCCGCAGCTCGGCGGCGTCCTCCAGCGAGATGATCCGGTCCGTCTCAGGGATGAAGCCTGAAATCACGTTGAGCATCGTCGTCTTGCCGGAGCCGGTGCCGCCCGAGACGATGATGTTCTTGCGCACGACGACGCTCGCCCGGATGAAGTCCACCATCTGCGCCGTGAGGCTGCCGTACTGCACGAGTTCCTCCTGCCCGAGGTGGATGTGCCCGAACTTCCGGATCGAGAGCGAGGGGCCTTTGACCGAGAGGGGCGGGATGATGGCGTTCACGCGCGAGCCATCGGGCAGCCGCGCGTCGACCATGGGGTTCGACTCGTCGATGCGCCGCCCAAGGGGTGCCACGATGCGCTCGATCACGGCGCGCACCTGGTCGTCGGAGATGAACTTTTTGGAGCTGAGCTCCAGCTTCCCGCGCCGCTCGACGTAAATCTGGTCCTTGTTGTTGACCAGGATATCCGTCACCGTGTCGTCGTCGAGCAATTCCTCGAGCGGGCCGAGGCCGAGGGCCTCGTCCACGATCTCCTTCACCAGCTGCTGGCGGACCTCGTGCGAGGAGATGACGCCGCCCAGCTCGCGCGAGAGCAGGTTCGCGATGACCCGCTCGCAGCGCTCCCGCATCTGCTGCATCTGGTTCGTGTTCCCCAGCACGGTCAGGTCCACCTTCTTCAGGTCGAGCTCGCTCACGAGCCGCTCGTGGATCCGCCGCTTCAGGCGCACGATCTCATCCTCCTGCGCCTCGATGGCCGCCGCCTCCGTGGCGGCGTACAGGCGGCTGGAGCCGGCGAAGCCGGTGCGCTCAGCGACGGGCGCACCCTGCCGGTGGCGCGGGATGTCCTGGTGCGACACAAACAACTTCGGCGAGGTCGCGAGCGTCTCGGCGAGGCGGCGGAAGCTCTCCGCAACCTTCGAGTAGCCGAACGCGGTGACCACCGGCTGGCCCTGGTTGACGGCGGTCCCCACGGCACGGCCGTCCGAGGGGATCTCGGCGATGACGTCGCACGGGACGGCCATGCGCGCGTCCTGCGAGCCGACACCGCCGCGGCTCTCGGCGCGGTTGAGGACGGCTTTCACCATGTTGGGCGGGAAGAGCAGGCTCTCGATGATGTTCATCGCCCACTTGGTCTGGTAGAGCGAGACGATGTCCGGCGTCGCGACGAGCACGATCAGGTTGGATTCGTCGAAGGCCGCGATCAAGGGATCGGTCAGGCCCTTGCCCGCGTCCACGATCACGTACTCATAGCGGGCCTTGAGCGCCTGAAAGAGCACCTGCAGGACTTTGGGTTCGAGCAGGTTGCCCTGGCGGGGATTGTTGAGCGCCTGGATGACATGGACGCCCGAGGCATGCTCCATGGCCAGCCCCTCCAGCGGAGCACCCGCAGGACCAACGGCCTTTTTGAGCTGGGGGGCCAAGTCCGAGATCGTGTGCAGGGCGTTGAGCCCCAGCATCTTGGCCAGGTCGCCCGTGGCCATCATATCGAGGTCCACGAGGCAGATCGGTTTGCGCAGCAGCGTCGCGAGGGTCACGGCGAGATTGACGGCCACGACCGTCTTCCCCACCCCGCCCTTGGTGCCGAAGACAACGAGACACTTGCCGCCGGCGACCGGCACGGCCTTCGGGGCGTCTTCTGCGCTCATGCCCATCCTCCGGGGCGCCGATCGGCGTCCGCTACGCAGGTTCGAGTGTTCCTATGCATCTGCATCATCAGCAGCACGAGTTTGTGCTCGGTTACGTACGATTAACTCCTCGGGGCGCACCGGTGGCGGCCCGACAGAGCCGGGACATCCCATAAAGTATGCCCGATGGGCGCGCTGGAAGGCAAACCACCTGAGCCGGTTACAGGTTGGTTACAAGGTGCCTGGCACTTCTTGGCGAAAAGGTGCCTGGCACCTTTCTGGATGCCGCCGGGGCTAGGGCCGGAAAATGACTGGCACCTCGAGCCACAACTCGCGCTCGGCGATGCCCGATGGGAACCCGGGATATGGCGCTTGCGACTCTGCGGCCTTGAGCGCCTCGAGATCCAGCGACTCGATGCCGGAGGACTCCGACACCATCGCGCGCCCGAGTGTGCCGTCGGCGAAGAGGTGCAGGCGCAATTTGACCGTGCCGTCGATGTCGAGCTCCTGCTCGCGCTGCGGGTAGCGCAGGGCTTTCGCGATCCGCTCTTGCACCTGCAGCGCGTAGCGCAGCCGCGGGTCGTCCACGGAGGCCGTGACTTCCGCGACGGCCAGGGCCTGCTCCAGCGCCAGTTGGCGGTCGACCGTGGCGGCCGCGTCAGTCACGATCTCGGGCGTCACGGTAATGACCAGTTCCCGACGGGTACTCTGCACTTCGGGACTGCGGAAGAGGCGGCCGAGCACAGGCATGTTCCCCAGCCCTGGCAGCTGGGAGACGTCATCCGTGTCCTCCGCTTCGAGCAGGCCCGCGATCACAATCGTCTCGCCGGAGGCGACGGTCACCTCTGTCTCCGCCTCGCGCACCTTGAAACCGGGCACGGTGATCGTGCGCGTGCCCACCGGCACTTGAAGCCCGACGGTCGAATCCAGCTTGGACACCTCGGCCCGCAGGGCCGTCTTGATCTGCCTGGGGAGGCTCTCATCCGGCAGCACCACGGGGGTCATCTTCAGCAGCACCCCGGTCTTGCGGAACTCGATCGTGGCGCTCACCGAGGTGGAGTCCGTCCCCACCGAGGTGGCCGAGAGGATCGGGACCTCCACTCCGATGAACGACGAGGCTTCCTTCCCGCTCGCGGTCACCAGATGCGGCTCCGAGAGCAGCCGCGCGCGGTTGTGCTCGACCAGCATGTTGAGCGTGGCGACCAGGCCCTCGCGCTGCACCGCCTGCCCGAACCGCAGGAGCTGGTCCCCCAAGCTCGAGGCGGCCATCGTCGATTCTGTCAGCTTGATGGACTCCGACCATTTCACGCCCAGCTTGTCCAGGTCCGTCCGGCTGATTTCGAGCACCTGCACGGCCAGGCTGACGATCGGCTCCGGCACGATCGGCGCGGGCAGCGGCGGGCGCGCCGCGACCATGTTCACGACGGTGGCGGGGAACGCGGACACCAACTGGTCGATTTGCTGCGCGGTCACCTCGTCCACCGCGCCCGTGACGAAGACCTTGTCGCCGCGTCGGTGGACCTCAACCCCCTGGAACCCCTGCTCCGCAATCACACTCGTGAGCTGCTCCTCAATCGCCTGCGGCTGCGGGTCCACGACATGCACGGCGGTATGGCGCTCCCCCTCGGCATCCCAGAGGATCAGGTTCGTGGCGCCGACCTTCTTGCCCTGGAGGAGCAGTTGGGAGGGGGAGACGATTGTGACGTCGACGACCTCGGGGTCGCCCACCGCCACGCGCTGAATCTCGGAGACTGCGAGGGTGTGGACCTGCCCCACGGCGACGAGCAGGGGTGCTCCGGGCGCGGAGCCCTCGGCGGCATGCGCACGGGCGGGTGTGGTGCCGAGCAGCAGACACGCCGCCACCACCAGGCCAGGCGCGCGGCGCCAAGCCCGCGGAGACTCCAGGCGCCAGGAGTCGGCGGCGGCGTCACTCACTGACAGCGACAAGACTCTTTTCCAATCCTTTGAACACTTCGACGGTGCGCGGCGCTTGCTTGGCGGCCGACGGGAACTTGCCCTCGCCCATGACCGCCTGCATGACGGCATCCATGTCGGTCGGGGTCAGGGCGATCGCCTCGCCCTTGTCCGTCTTAGACCGCAGACTCAGCTGCACGCGGCCCTGCTCGCGCGCGTAGAGGATCACCGCCGTCTGCTCCGGCGTGAGCGACAGGGTCACCGTGTGCTCTCCGGAGGGCGCCTCCTCTTGGGCCGCCCGGCCGGCGATGTCCCGCCCGACCGCCAGCACATCCACCCCCTGAAAGAGGGTGATAGTGACCAGATCCGGCTCCTTTGTGTCCGGGCGCGGCACCTGCAGCGACCACACCACGTCCACCTTGTCCCCCGGGCGCACGAATCCGCCGACGCCGGTGAGCATGTCGGCGCCGATGGTCACCGCCCGCATCCCCTTGGGGGTGATCGCGGCCAGCGATTCGGATTTCGAACGCGCCTCGGCCGACCGCACCTTGTTGGTCAGCACCTGCTCCCCCGCGGCGATGGGCACTTTCGCGACCATGTTCAACAGGTCCATCGCCCGCGATGTGGCGTAGGGCTGAACGAACGCCTTCGGGATCTGCTTCGTGTCGAGCATGTCCGCGATGATCTGCGCCTCTTCGGGGATGTCCTTGCGGGCCACGACCACGTCAATCGGGGCAATGGCCTGAAATTGCTCAAGCAGTTTCTTCTTCTGCGCCTCGAGCGCACGCCGCTCGCTCTGCACGTACTGCTGCACCAAGTAGACGGCTCCCATCCCCAAGAGTCCCGCGAAGATGAACGGAATGTAGCGCTTGATCATCTCTCCGCCTGCGCGCTAGGGCGCGATGCCCTCCAGCCGTTCCGGATGTCGCTCGATCGCCGCCTTGGCCTCGAGCGCGTCCACGCGCTCCTGCAAGGTCTGGAGGAGCAGGAAATTCTTGATCTGATCCCACACCTCGGTGAGGGCGCGCTGTTGGGCCGGTCGGCGGGCCACGAGCTGGAAGATGTGGTAGCGGTTGTCGGCACCCTTGACGTACGAGCTCAGGCCGTTGAGGTCGGCGATCGCGAAGGCCGCGTTTTCCAGCGCCGGGTCTAGGGCGATGACGTCCAGCGCCGGATCCACCAGGGCCATGAATTCCTTATCCGTCGCCCGCATGGCCCATTGGGGCAGGAGCCCGCCCTGCGGCGCACTGGGGCTCACCGAAATCTGCTTCGCCAACTGCTCAACACTCACCGAGCCGCCATACAATTGGGCGAGCGCCTGCTTGGCCTGGTCTTCCGAGGTCACGGTGAGCTGCCGCAGCTGGACGGATTCGCGGTCACGGAATCCCTCTTTGTTCTGCTCGTAGTAGGCCTCCACCTCGCCAGCGCCGACCTCGAGGCTTTCCTGTGTCTGCTGCAACCAGGCCTGGGCGAAGAACCCACGCCGTAGATAGTCCCACCGCCGCTGCAGGTCGAGGGTGCGGTCGAGCCCGCGCGCCACGGCGTCCTGGCTCATCAGTTCGGCGCCGATGAGCTCGTCCAGCACCGCGGCCGACTGCTCGGCCGTCAAGGGCGTCCAGGTTTCGCCGGCGCCCTCGACGAGCGCCTTGAGTTCCTGCAGCCGCAGCTGGACGTCGGCCTTGGAGATGGCCACCCCGTTCACCACCGCGACGACCTCGGCCGGCAGCACCGGGGCGCGCGTCGGAACCGCCCCGCTCTGCGCGGTCGTCACCTGGCCGGCAGCCGAGGCGTCGTCCTTGGAGGCCCAGGGCAAGCGGTCGCATCCCGCCGCGGCCAGCGCCGCGGCGGCGAGGAGAGGCACGAAACGCGTCATGTGGTTCGGATCCACGCCGGCAGGTTGATGTTGCTGAGCCGAAACTTCTCCAGGAACTTGGGCCGTGCCCCCGTGTAGCGGTATGCGCCTAGCAGTTGTCCGTCCGGAGAAAACCCTGAGGCCTCAAACACGAACAGATCCTCCAGTTGAAAGCCGTCGGCCGACGCGCCCAGGACTTGCGTGATCGCCGCCACGCGGCGGCTGCCGTCGGCGAATCGGCCCAGATGGATGACGAGGTCCACGGCCCCGGCAATCTGCACCCGGCAGGCCGCCGGCGGCAGGTCGAGGCCGCTCATGAGCATCAGCGTTTCGAGCCGGTCCAGGGCCGCGCGCGCCGTGTTCGCGTGCAGCACCGTGATCACGCCGTCGTGGCCCGAGTGCATGGCTTGCACGACGTCGAGCGCCTCCCCGCCTCGCGCCTCGCCGAGGATCAGCCGGTCCGGCCGCATCCGCAGCGCGTTCTTGACCAGCGTGCGCAGCGGGACTTCGCCGCGGCCCTCGAGGTTCGGGCTCCGGCCGACGAGCCGGATCCAGTGGGGGCAGTTGGCCAGCTCGAGTTCGGCGAC
>SBAZ01000103.1 GCA_005239935.1 Planctomycetales bacterium
GCGGCCGTCGTGAGGCCGCGGATCGACGCGCGGAAGCGCAGGATCGTGCCCGCCCCAAGGAACCCGAGTCCGCTGACCACTTGGGAGGCCATTCGGGTTGGGTCAAGCTCCCCATGCCCAACCAGGGCGCCGCGCAGGTGGAGACCCGTCTGCATGATGACACACGCGCCGAGTCCCACCAGGATATGCGTCCGAAATCCGGCGGCGCGCCCGGTCCGCTCCCGCTCATAGCCGATCGCCCCGGCGAGCGCGGTGATGAGCAGGAGTTCGCGGAGCGTCGGCCAGAGGGTGTTCAGGTCAAGCATCGGCTGGGATCCGTCACCAGGTCCAGCGGCGCGATCCGGCCCTGCTGCAGCAGCGGAAACCCGATCCCGGCCACCATGGCGCCGTTGTCCACGCACAGCGCCGGCGGTGGGAAGACGACGCGCAGGTGTTTGGCCGGGGCCTCCTCCGCAAACCGGGCCCGCAGCCGCCGGTTACAGGCCACGCCCCCGCCGACCACGATGGTGGAGAGTCCGGTGCGCTGGCACGCCTTGAGGGTTTTCGACACGAGCACACTGACGGCCGCCTCCTGGAACCCGGCCGCCACATCCGCCACCTGCTGCTCCCCCAGCGGCGCATGTCCGTCCGCCCCCTCGCGGTCCTCCGCGTGCGGCTCGGCGGTCGCCTGGGCTTTGCTGACGTACTGGTACACGGCGGTTTTCAGTCCGCTGAAACTGAAATCCAACGCCTCTTTGATATGCGGCTTGGGCAGTGTCACCCGGGCCGCCTGCCCCTGCGCTGAGAGCCGGTCGATCACCGGGCCGCCGGGGTAGCCGAGCCCCAGGAGTTTCGCGACTTTGTCGAAGGCCTCCCCCACGGCGTCGTCCCGAGTCTCCCCGAGCACCTCATAACGTCCCTCGCCATGCACGACGCACAGCAGCGTGTGGCCGCCGGACACGACCAGCCCCACATACGGCGGCTCGAGGGACGGCTCGGTCATCTGTCCGGCGTGCAGGTGCGCGGCCAGATGGTCCACCGCGAGCAGGGGACGCCCCAGCGCGACCGCCAGCCCCTTGGCGAAGGCCACTCCGATGAGGAGGGCGCCGGGCAGTCCTGGTCCGTGGGTGACGGCCACCGCATCGATATCCTCGAGGGTGAGCTCGGCCGTGGTGAGCGCCTGGGCGCACACGTCCCAGATCGTCTCGACATGCAGGCGCGCGGCGATTTCGGGGATGACCCCCCCGTAGGGGCGGTGGAGCTCAAGGCTGGAGGCCACGGCATTGGCCAGGACACGGCGTCCGTCCTCGACACATCCCACCGCGGTTTCATCGCAGGAGGTTTCCACCCCCAGGATGCGGACCGGACGGCTCACTGCAGGGTGCCTCGCTCCTGGTAGACTTTGAGGCCCTTCAACAGATCTACGGCTCGCGCGAGTTGGTTGTCGCGGGCGAGCTCCAGGGGTTCCGTCGGCTGCGCGGCCGGCTCCTCGACCGCGAGCTGCTCGAACACTTCCTCCGCGTGGTTCTTGGCCGCGGGCTCCTCCGGCGGCTCGACGAAGGGCACGACGACATCGGGCTGGATGCCCTCCCCATGGATGGACCGGCCGGCCGGGGTAAAGTACTTGCTCGTCGTCAGGCGCAGGGCGCTGCCGTCCTTCAGGGGGAACACCGTCTGGACGGAGGCCTTGCCGTGCGAGGTGGTCCCGAGGATCACCCCGCGATGGTGGTCCTGAATAGCCCCGGCGAGGATCTCCGACGCGGAGGCCGAGCCCTCGTTGATGAGGACCACGAGCGGAAGGCCATTGAGCAGTCCCTCGCCCCGTGCGCGGAACTCCAAGTTCTGGTTCCGGAGCCGGCCTTTCGTGGTCACGATCAAGTCGTTTCGCGTGAGGAACAATTCCGAGGCGGACACGGCGACATCGAGCAGCCCGCCCGGGTTGTTGCGCAGATCCAACACGAGGCTGGACATCGCCTCGCCTTTGAGCCGCTCGATCGCCCCGCGCAGATCTTCCGTCGTGCGCTCCCGAAAGTCGGACAACCGGATATAGGCGATCCCATTCTGCAGGAGTTTGGCGTCGCGCACGCTCTCAATCTTAATGACGGCGCGCGTGATCGTGAAGTCTTTGAGTTCGTTCTCGCCCTCGCGCAGCACCGTGAGGCGCACCTGGGACCCGGGCCGTCCCCGGAGCTTCTTCACGGCATCCAGGAGCGAGAGTCCGCGCGTCAACTCCCCATCAATCTTCACGATGCGGTCCTTGGCGCGCAGCCCGACCTCATACGCCGGAGTCCCGTCGATGGGCGTGATGACGGTCAAGAGCTCATCGCGAATCGTGATCTCGATGCCCAGGCCCCCGAACTCTCCCTCCGTGTCCACCTTCAGCTCATTGTAACTGTCGGGGTCGAGGAACTGGCTGTAGGGATCGAGCGTCGCCAGCATGCCCTTGAGCGCCCCGTAGATGAGCTGTTTCGCCTCCGCCTCCTCCACATAGTCGGTCTGAATGATCGCGAGCGCATTCTCGAAGAGTTCGAGTTCCTTGTAGAACTCCTCGTTGGCGCTGAGGGCCGCGCGCCGCGCGCCGAGCGATGCGGTCGAGGCGGCCGTCAGCGCCAGGCCCAGCACCACGGCGGCGGGAACCCAGCGCGAGGGCCTCATGAGGCCGACCCTCCGGCGGGCGTGTGCCGAGCGTCCAATTTTCGTTTCAGGATGTCCTGCATCTGCTGGGGGTTGGCGCTGCCTTTGGAGCGCCGCATCGCTTGGCCGACCAGGTACATGAGCGCATTCGCCTTGCCGTGCTGGTAATCCTCCACCGACTTCGGAAACTCCGCCACGACCTCATCCGCGAGGCGCTGCAGCGCGCCGGTGTCCACGATCTGCCGCAACCCGCGCTGTGTGACGACGTGCACCGGGTCCGCGCCCTGCTCAATGAGTTCCGGGAACAGCTCCTTGGCCATCTTCCCCGAGAGCGTGCCCCCATCGATCAATTCTAACAGATGTCCCAGCGCCTCGGGGCGGAGTTTGATGGCGTCGGCCCGCAGACCCTTGGCGTTCAGGTAGGCCGAGAGGTCTCCCATGATCCAGTTCGCCACCGGCTTCGGCTTCGGGTACGTCGCGAGCACCGCCTCGAACAGCCCGGCCAGCGCCCGATCCTGCGTGAGCACCCGGGCATCGTACTCCGAGAGCTGGTGCGCGTCCTGGAACCGCTTGCGGCGCTGGGCCGGCAACTCGGGCAGCCCCGCGCGGACGCGCTTCACGACGTCCGGGGCAATGACGAACGGCACCAGGTCCGGCTCGGGGAAATACCGGTAGTCCGCCGCCTCCTCCTTGCTCCGCATCGAACTCGTGAGCTCCTTGCGGGCGTCCCACAGCCTGGTTTCCTGGACAATGCGCTCCCCGCGGTCGAGGAGGGCGCCCTGCCGCTGCATTTCATACTCCAGCGCCAGTTTCACCCCCCGGAAGGAGTTCAGATTCTTGATCTCGACCTTGGCCCCGAGCGCCGAGTCGCCGGCGCGCCGCAGCGAGACGTTCGTATCGCACCGGAGGCTGCCCTCCTCCATGTTGCAGGTCGAGACGTCGAGGTACTGGAGGAGTGCTTTCAGCGCGACCAGATATTCGTAGGCCTGATCCGGCGAGCGCAGGTCCGGTTCGCTCACAATCTCCAACAGCGGCACGCCAGTCCGGTTGAAATCCACGAGCGACTGCGTCGCGTGCTGGTCGTGCAGCAGCTTGCCGGCGTCCTCCTCGAGGTGGACGCGACGGATCCGGACGCGCATCGT
The DNA here is from genome assembly GCA_005239935.1 of Planctomycetales bacterium. Classification (GTDB taxonomy): domain Bacteria; phylum Omnitrophota; class Gorgyraeia; order Aquiviventales; family Aquiviventaceae; genus SBAZ01. The sequence continues at coordinate 3,756 of SBAZ01000103.1, forward strand.
CTCCCCGCCGACCGTCACCTCCAGCCAGCCGTCGCGCGCGAGCGGCTGGTCGTACTGCGAAATCTGATAGTTCTTGGGCAGGTCTGGATAGAAGTACTGCTTCCGGTCGAACTTCATGACCCCGGCAATCGTGCAGTCGAGCGCCACGGCTACGCGGATCCCCCACTCGAAGGCGCGCGCATTGAGCACCGGCAGCACCCCTGGTAACCCCAAGCAGACCGGGCAGGTCTGGCTGTTCGGCGCGGCGCCGAACGTCGTCCGGCAGCCGCAGAACAATTTCGTCTGCGTGCTGAGTTGCAAGTGGACTTCCAGGCCGATGATCGGCTCGTACGTCATCATGGTCCCCGCAGGGATGCACGCAGGCCGGGCCACTGCAGCGCCTGCTCCAGCCGGTACGCCACCTGCAACAGCAGGTCCTCCCTGAAGGGCGCGGCGAGCAACTGGAGGCCGATCGGCATCCCCTGGTCGTCCGTCCCGCAGCACACCGAGATGGCCGGGAGCCCGGCCAGGTTCGCGGAGATCGTATAGACATCCGACAGGTACATCTGCAGCGGGTCCTGCAGCTTCTCGCCTGGCTTGAACGCCACGGTCGGCGAGGTGGGCATCGCGAGGACGTCGCACTGTCTGAAGGCCTCATCAAAGTCCCGCTTGATGAGCGTCCGCACGCGCATGCCCTGGAGGTAGTAGGCATCGTAGTAGCCCTGCGACAGGACATAGGTGCCGAGCAAGATGCGCCGCTTGGCCTCGGCGCCGAAACCCTGCGTGCGAGTGTCGAGCATCATGTCCACCAGGTTACCGTCACGCGCCGTGCGCGCGCCGTACTGGACGCCGTCATACCGGGCCAGGTTCGAGCTCGCCTCAGCGGTCGCCACGACGTAGTACGTGGCGATCGCCTTGTCGATGTGCGGCAGCGTGACCGGAACCGTCGGCAGGCCGAGCGCCTTCACGGCTTCGTTGATCCGCGCCTCCAC
>SBAZ01000108.1 GCA_005239935.1 Planctomycetales bacterium
CACGGTGAACGGGTGGTTGGGAGAGACGCCGGACTTCGTCAGCTCAATCCGATAGGAGCTCCCATTCAGCGCTCCCGACGATGCCACCGTCAGGATGAGCTGGTTGGAGACCTTGAGATCCCCGGTCAGTGTGACCGCATTGCCGGCGCCCTTGACGATTTGGACATCATAGTACGTGGTCTCCAGCCCGCCCGGATTGAAGTTGACGTTCCCCGCGGTGCGAAAGTCCACCAGACTCGTGCCCGCAGTGAAGGTGCCTCCGGTCTTCGTCCAGTTGCCGTTCACCTGGATGACGCTGTCGTTCGCTGTGAGCACGCCCGAGTCGGCTATCGCGATCTCGGTGGCGGTGACGGCGTAATTGGACGTCGCGTTCGTGTTCAGGCCGCCCGACGCGTTGATGGTGAGCGTTCCAGCGAGGGACAGCGCACCCTGGAGCGTGTAGGTGGAGGTGTCAATCGTGATGTTGTTGTACGTCGTGCCCGAGCCGGGGGTCATATTCCCCGCCCCCGAAAGCTGAATGGTCCCGTTCCCTCCGGTCCAGGTTCCCCCGGTCTTGGTCCAGTGGCTCCTGACGACGAACAAACTGTTTGCGGTCGGCGTCACCGTCCCGCCGGTCTGGCCAAACGTGCTCGCCTCCACAATCAACCCGGAACCCATCGTGAAGGTGCCACTGGCCACGGTCAGGTCGTTGGTGATGCCGATCGAATTCGACAAGGTCACCGTGCCGGTGTACGCGGTGCCGGTATTCACCAGGATAAAGGAGTTGAAGTCATAACCGCCGAGATTGATATTGAACGTGCAGTTCTTGGTCGCGTGCGGCACGCAGCTGCCGGTGCTGGCGCCTCCGAAGCGCACGGCATCTCCGGTGGTCGGGGCGGTGGCTTCATCGGCCCCGGTGTCCCCATTGCACCAGTTGGCTGCGGTGGAGGCGTTGTTGTCGGCGCCGCCACCGTCCCACACCCGCGTGACCGCGCCGGCCTGAGGCGCCAGCACGCCACCGCACCAGATCACGAACCCGATCATGACTGATCGACGCATCGCCCTCACCATACGACGAACGCGGCCCAACCCACCGCGGTGGCTACACTGCCTGCCCCGATGACCGGCCAGCGCCGCTGCCCGCCCATCCACAGCCGGACGCAACCCCATTGCGCGATCCCCAGGAGCGCATGGAGGGTGTTCAGCGCCCACTCGTTGATCAGCCACCCCTGTGCTGCCAGACGCGGGGCGGTCCACACGGGCAAGGTTTCAAACACCAACCGGCCGGCGGCGAGCAGCCCCAGGCCGATCCCCACCGCGCCGAGGACCGGCAATCTGAACCGGCTCCGGAACAGCACGCACAACTCGACGGCGAGCACGGGAAACGCAAACCACCAGGAAGCGTGCGCGATAAGCGCCAGCGGCGACTCGCGGATCATCAGGGGCAGGAAGATGACGCGCGTGGGCACCCCGAACAGATGGATCAGGTCCACCAGCGGCATGAGCGCCCAGACGCACCACAAGTAGAAGGCGGCGATGTCGCACTGCGCCACGCTCAGCGGCCATCGCCGCCACCAGGACAGTGTCGAGAGCGCCACGGCGGCCATGAGCCAGTTCACGACGGACCCGCCCACGAACGTCAAGACGCGCCACAGGCCTGCATGATGCCACGACCATGACCACCGCACGGTCGGCCAGACGCCTTCCATCGCCCGGAAATGCAGGAACGCGTACACCATCCCCCATGTCGCCAACAAGACCAGCAGCCACCCATAGGGCAGCCGGCCAGCAGCCGGGATGCGGGCCATCACCCGCCCGGGGCGCAGCACAGCCGTCAGGCCCTCGCGCACCAACCAGCCGATCCGGAGCACCGTCATCAGCGCTCCGCCTCCCGCAGCATGAGGTACCTCGCCAGCAATTCGACCGCCAGCCCGGTGGTCAGCTCCTCGGAGCCGAACCACAGCGGTGGGCGCGCAAGACTCCAGGCCACTTCTCTAGCCCAACTCCCGTCTTCGCGTTGCTGGCCCGCCAACCAGGCGACCGCCCGCTCCAGGGAGGCGCTTCGATGGTTGAGCCACAGCAGGGCGCTGCCGGCCCACGCGGTGTTCAGGACACTGCCCCACGAGCCATCGGCGTGCTGGTCAGCGAGGAGCCGCCGCTCGAACTCGCTCAGCGCAGGCTTCAGGCAGGTAGCTCCACGGCCCCAGGCCCTGCTGGCCGCATAGAGGAACGCGTACGGGCTGCCGTAGAACATCGAGTACCCTGGCGGCAGGCCTTGCTGCGCGACCCCCACCAGGTAGGTGCATAGCGGCTCCGAGGCCTGTCCATGGCTGGCCAGGTAGGCCTGGATGTTCGCATTGGCCACCGGCTCCGTTTGGTCCAACAGCTCGACGAACGCGGGGTTGACACGCAGCGACAGCTGCTCGCGCACCGCCGGGTCTGTCCGCAGGCCTTGGAGATCGGCCAAGGGGAAGGCGAAGAGATGGAAGGAGCCGCCAATGGTCTGGTAGGTCTTCAGCACCGCTGTGACGTCCGGCACCTCCCGGCCGAGGGCCTCGAGCATCATCAGGTTGACCACGGTATCTTCCAGCGTCGGCGGCTGCTCCAGCGAGAGCGGGTGCTCCTTCAAGTGGTAGCGGAAAAACCCGTCGGCGGCCATCTGGCTCATGAGAAAGTTGGCCGCCTGCTGTGCCACCTTCTCGGCGCGGCCCCCCGGCAGCACCGCCAGGCCCTGGGCAATCGTGGCCGTGATCAGCGCTTCGTTTTCCATGGCGCAGTCCTTCAGGGCCTCGTCGGTACACGCCCACATGCGGAACTCGCCGGTAGGCAGTTGAGCCTGCTCCAGAAAGGCGACCCCGCGCCGATGCGCGGTCCGCGCGAGCTTCTGTTCATCGGCGGCCAGCGCCGTCGGCCAGGCCGCGGCCAACGCCGCAACCAGCCCGGCCGCGCGCCACGCGCCGCGCCGCGCGTCACGACCAGGGGCGCAGCCAACCCACGAGGCCATAGATGCCCACCTCATACAGCGACCAGGCCGGATGCCACACCCGCTGCCGGATCGCGCCGACGCGCTCCGGCGCCAGGCCACGCACCGCCTGCAAGCGGACGAGCGACCACACGGTGGTATTCAGGAACAGGGCATTCACCGTGGCCGCGGCGGCGGATAGCAGGACCGAAATCCCCGGCAGCCAGCGGAACCAGGTCAACAGCCGGTGCAACGGCGCGTCCGACAAGCCTGCCTGCACGCGGTCCGCCACGCGATGCATGAGCTCTGCGTGGCATTGCAGGAGGAACACCGCACCGCACAGCACTCCCAGGGACGCGCTCCAGCCGGCCGTCCCGGTGACGGCCCAGCCCTGCCAGAAGAGCAGTGCTGCCCAGGCCGGGGCGAGGAAGAAATTGAATGGCCGCTCCTTGAGCCGCACGCCAGGGGTCGCGTGCACGAGGCCGAGTCCTGCGAGCAGCCAGAGGGCGCGCTCGGCGCCCAGCGAGAGTCCACACGCGTTGGCGGCGCCGAGGACTGGAATGAGCAGCGCCCAGGGCGCGGCGGCCAGCGCCAATCCCCCGGCGCGCGGCAGCCGCCAGCGGGTCAGGGCCGCGCCGGTGGCGTTGGCCTCGCCGCGCAGCCGCCAATCCCAATAGTTATCGTACGCCCCGAGAAACATGAAGAGGAGCCCGACTGCGGCGGCGTTGGCCAGCAGCAGCATGGGCGCCCACCGGCCGGCCACCGCTGATCCGAGCGCGGTATAGACCAGCGCGCGATAACACGGCACCTGCGCGCCGTCCGGACGCAGGCGGAAGAAGCCCAGCAGGTCCGAGGCGGCCCGGGCCAGTGAACGCGGCGCACTCATGATGGCTGCATCGTGGGCGCGGCGGCTCCGCGCACCCAGCGCACGAGGCCGCGCACCGAGACCAGCCGGCGCCGCTGGGCATAGGGGGTCGTCACCAGCGCGCTCAGCCACTCCCGCAGGGCCGCGTGCGACGCGACCAGCCGCGCGAGCGCGTCCATCGCGCCAGGGATCATGAGACCGTACTGCAGCGCCCGTTTCAGGCGCAGGTCCGAGCCGAGTTCCTGCCGCAGCCGACGGTCGTAGGCCCGCAGGGCCCGCCTGGAGGTCGCACCCCGCGCGAGCATCTCGTGGGCCGTCTCGGCCGCGAGGCGGGCGCTCACCATGGCGTTACCGATGCCTTCGCCGGTCACTGGGTCCACCAGCCAGGCCGCATCGCCGATGAGGAGGACGCCGTCGGACGAGCGGCGGCGCCACCCGTGCCAATTGGTCAAGGGCCACCCCCGCAGCGGCGCGTCGAGGACCGCCCCGGCCAGACGACTGCGCAGGACCGGGTGGTGTTCGACGATATCCCGGAACAAAGCCGCGAGACTGCCGCCCCTGCGGGACACATCCTGCTTCAGGAGCCCCAGGCCCACATTCGCCCGTCCCCCGCCGAGCGGAAACACCCAGAAATACCCTGGCCTCAGCCGGTCGAGATAGTAGAACTCCAGTTGATCGGCCGGTCCCTGCACGCCATTCATGTAGCCGCGCAAGCCAATTCCAAGGCTCCGGACTGCGCCGGGACGTAGCCCGGCCTGACGAGCGACCAACGAATGCGCCCCGTCCGCGCCGACCACGAGACGGCTGGAGAACACCTGTTCCGGCCCAGTGCCCTCCTGGCGGAGGGCAACGCCTGCGGCTCGTCCGCGCTCCCACAGAAGCTTGGTGACGGCCGTGCCCTCGCGTACCTCCGCGTGCGGGCGCACCTGGTCAAGCAGCCATGCATCGAAGACGGCCCGGCGGCAGACGAGATGCGCCGGGTACCGCGCTCCTGGCGCCGGCGCAAGCCGCAGCGTGGGCCCTGTTGAGCCGGCGATCAGCAAACCGGTGCAGCGCGCCGTCGCCAGGCCCTGCGCAGCGTCTGCCAGTCCCATCGCCTGCAGCACCGGCAACGCACGGGTGCGGCTGATGGCATCCCCGCAGGCCTTGTCGCGCGGGAACCGCTCGCGGTCCACGACGAGGACGCGCCGTCCGGCGCGGGCCAGGAACCACGCACACGTGGCGCCAGCCGGCCCGGCCCCGACGATGATCGCGTCGTACCGGCTCATGCCGACCCCTCCGCCGGCCTGACCCGCACGCCCAGCAGTTCGACCTGGTCTGGGTCGGTGTAGTCGCCACCCCCGTGCAGGCCCACGCGGACCTCCACGGCGTCCCGCAGCGCGGTCGGCGCACAGACCACCCAGGGGTGCCCGTCCCGAGGTAGGCCGTCGCGCGCCTGGACCTGCGCCTCGCAGCTCACTGCGCCCGCCGCCGGGGGCGAGAGGGCCACTCGGACGACCTGCTCATGGTCCGCACCGTCCCACAGCACCGGCAGCTGCAACGGCGTCGGCGGCGTCCAGACCCAGGTTCCGACACCCGGGGGCTCCACGCTCGCCGCGCCGGACGCGGTCATCAGCGGGAGTATGCGAGGGGCAGGACGGCTCTTCGGCATGAGCGCAGCCCAGGAGGGGTGTACCGCGCCCAGGGTGAGCACGGCCACCAATGCCGTGACCCAGCCCGTCTGAATCGCCGCGCGCGGCCAGGACCGGCCGGTGAGCCAGGCGCGCCAGAAGACCGTGTAAATGAGCAAGTGGCCAATCAGGTGGTACTGCCCCATCCAGAACGGCACGGTCCAGCCGAAGAAGTGCTCCATCGTGAGGAAGAAGAAGGCCCCGGAGGGCTCCACGAGAAACCGGGCCCCGAAGGCGAGGAGCACGGCGAGCCCGAGCGCGCGCGCAGGCGGCATGCGCCCCAGGGCCCGCAGCAGGTGGTAGAGCAGCACCGCGCGCACCGGCGAGGTCAGCAGAACCGACAGGTGGCCCAGCAGGAAGTGGCGCCATGGGGCGTGGGCGACCAGGGGCATCGTCGGCACGCCGAAGAGATGCGGCAAGTCGAAGAGCGGCATGACCGCCCAGGTGACCCAGAGACAGAACACGGCGATGTCGAGCTCGGCGAACGAGGGCTGGCGCGCCCCGAACCACCGGCAGGTGTAGTGCAACACGATGCCGCCGACGAGCCAGTTCCAGACCCCGGCCATCGCGTACTGCGCGATGATGAGGGGCGCGTGCGCCAGGTCCCACACCCAGGTGCCGATCACCAGGCGGCTGTGGAAGACGAAGAAGATCAGGCCGCCGGCCACGAGGACCGGCAGCAGCACCGCGAGGCGAGGAGCCGGCAGCGTAGGAATGGCGCGGAAGACGCGCCCCGGATGGACCCAGGACGCGAAGGCGATCCGGAACAGCTCGGCAAGTGACAGGGACGACGCGGGTGGGGGAAGGTGTGGCGCTGACTGAGCAACTGGCCCGGCTGGCATAGTCCCTCAGACACAACGAGTGACGTCATGATACCACAAGGGGGTCAGACCCCCTAGCGGGGTCTGACCCCCGGCGGCGCCAGACCTCGTCGCTAGTCGGATTCGGCGCTGGCGGTGTACTCGATTTTGACCGCGACCAGCTTGGCGGTCGCCGTCAGCGTGTCGCCGGCATCGGCCCCGACGCGCGAGACCTTCACCACAGCCAACTCCCCGTCCGCCCAGCCGGTGGTCACGGTCGCATGCGACGCGGTGGTCAGGGCGTTGGCCGTGCTGTTCGTGGCAAAGTTGTTGGCCGAGGCGGTCTGCAGCGCCCCATCGAACACGGTGGCCGTCCCTACCGGCTTGCCATCCATGGCCACCGACCAGCGGCAGTCGCCGCTCGTCGCGCTCGACATCCAGTAGAGTGTCACCGCCGCCGTGGTCGTGCTCGCGTCGAAGCTGTCTGGCACCACGAACTGCCAGTACGCGTCCTTGGTCGAGCCGTCGGCGAAGTCCACTGAGTAGTACTTAAAGTTTGTCCCACTCAGGGTCTGCGCGGCCCCGCCGCTGGCGGTGATGGCGCCGTTGGCGGTCAGGATCATCGTGCGCAGCGGCCGCGCCGTGCCCACATAAGTCAGCGCCCCACTCGTGGAGAACGTCGAGTAGTTGCTGCTGCTCCCTGCGCTTAGGACCCCGAGGACGTTCAGCGCGTCGTCGGTCGCCAGCGTGTTGGCGGCCGAGCGGTAGAGGTTGGCGTCGCCGCCGATCAGGAGACCGGCTGTCGAGCCTGTGGTGATCGGGAGCCGGAGCTGGCCCGTTTCAGCCAGCACCATGAGCGTCGCGTTCGCCCCAAGACCGTTGTGGCGCCAGTCAAAGACCGTGGTATCGGCGTCATTGTTGTTCTCGTCAATACTGAAGTAGATGTTCATATCGCTTGTCAGTGCTGCGTGCTGACCAAACGGGGTGACGTCCCAGGCGAGGAGCTGGGTCACGCCCAACGAGTCGCCAATCCTGATGGTGGAATCCCCCGAGAAAGTCAGGCTGGAGTTCGTGGTGATCAGCCCATTGCCAAAGTTGAGCGTCGGGTCGGTGCCGGTCACATTGTAGGTATGGGTGAAGGACGCCGCACCGCCGGTGCCGAAGGTGAGGTCGTTCGTGCCGGTCGGGTTCAAGACGTTGTCCAGGTTCACCCCGTCCACCGTGGCGCCGCCGGTGGACAGCACGATGTTGCCGGTCACCGCCACGTTACCGCCTAGATTCAGCCGGTTGTCCGTCCACGCCAGGGTTGGATTCGTGCCGGTGGTGGCATCGAACGTCCAGGTGCTGTCGGCTGCACCCCAGGTGACCGAGCCGACCTCCGTGGGATCCATCGCGACCGCTGGAGCCGGCCCACCCGGGCTGGAGACATCGATATAGTTGCCTTCGGTCACATCCGTGATGTCGCCGGTGCCGGTGCCGTTGGCGCCGGAGATCGTCCCGGCCGCGGTTACATTGCCGTGTTCATCCACCCGGAACTTCTGGGTCCCGCCCACTTCGAACTCGATAAAGTCGCCGGCAAACCCGCCGGCAGGGTTGCTGCCGATGATTGCCCCGCCAGCGTCGGGCGTGCCCAGGGCGTTCCCCAGTTGCAGCAGGGTCTTATGGGCCGTGCCGGTCGGGGGCGCGCCGGTCGAGCCGGAGATGAGCATGTTCTGGTTGAACTCGAACCGCTCGTTGTCCTTGATCCACTTCAAGGTCTTGGCGTTCGGGTTGAACTCTGTGGGGCCGGTCCCGAAGGGCTTGCCGAAGGCGAGCGTCCCCACGGCTCCTGGCATGTTGGGATCGGTGTCCGCGGCAACCGTCAGGTCACCGTAGAGGGTTTGGTCACCGGTATCCGTCAGCACGCCTGGGCCGAAGTCCATGGCAAAGGGGCCGAAGGCGAACGTCACCCCATCGTAGTACACCGAGTTGGTGTTCGTATTGGCCACGGTGGCATCCCCGGCTCCCGCGCCGTACAACACGACCTCGAGCTGGGTCGCCGTGGCGTCGACGGTGAAGGTGTATGTGAACTGCTGGTACGTGGTGGTCAGGGTGATGTCCTTGTACCGGCTCGCAGCTGCGGTCACGCCGTCCCGAAAACCCAGGGACGCGGTCACGGTGCCTGAGGCTCCGGAGTGCCTGGCCCAGACACCCACCGTCATCAGCTGGCCCTTGTACTCATGGAACATCGGGAACCGCTGCTTGATGCCCTCGGCGAGCGTGGGGCTGTCATCCAGCACCGACACCGCGTACGTGCCGAACTTCGCGGTGGTGGTGTTGCTGGGTGCGGTGGCGCTGGCATCCGCGAGTTCCCATCCGCCCGGGTCCGGCGTCTCGAACGAGCCATTGCCGATCAGGTTCTTCAATTGCGTCTTGAACTTGCCGCCGGCCGCAATGACATCCCGAATCGTCCCAGTGGGGTCCTGGGCGCCGATCGAGCCGTCTGCGCTGAAGCGGAGCAGTTCGGTCTCGGTGCCTGAGGTGATCTGGACAAAGCTGAGCGCCTTCGGCGTGATGTCCGGGTTAAACTTCCATGAATACCGCGTGGTGGGATCGCTGCTGGCGCTGAAGGACATGTAGGAGGGGCTGTCGCCCTCGACTTCGAACTCGGCGCCATTCCAGGTGAGTTTGTCATTGCTGCTGTTGAACCGCAGTCTGCCCCAGCCCCCGGTCTCATCGCTGTCCCGCCCCAGGTAGATGACGCCGTCCGAGTTGGCTGCGGTCGGATCGACCGCGATGTGCAGCCCGCCGGCTGCACTCGACTGGCTGTAGGCGGCGGTGTCGATCGTGACGTCGTTGTTCACCGCCAGCCAGTTATTCGTCGCGTCCCACGTCGCCGACACATCGCCGGTGCCGCCCTCGATGACGAGCCCGGCCCCGCTGGCCGGCTCGCTGCCGCTCGTATTATCCGAATCAATAGTAAAGGTGGTGCTCGTGGTGCTGCTGCCGGCGTCCGTCACGACGATGGTTGTGTTCGATGCCGACGTGATCCGGCCGTCCGCATCGACGGCAATGGTCGGCACGGCGCTCGAGGTGCCGTACGTGCTGGCGGTGACTCCGCTCGCGGTCAGCTCATCCGCGGCCACGCTGTCGGTGCCCAGCTCGGTCGCGCTGAGGCAGCCGGCGGTCTCGCAGGCCAGGTCGTCCACGGTCACGGCCGCGTCGATGTCAAACGCCGCGCTGCTCCAACCGATGGTCGGATCCGTGCCGCTCGTGTCGAAGGTCCACGTCGCGTTCGTCGTGCCCCACGTGACCGAGCCGACCTCGGTCGGGTCCATCGCAACGGTCAGCGTGCTGTTGGCGCCCGCGTCAGTGAGATCCAGGTAGTTGCCTTCCGTCAGCACCCGTTCCGCGCTGAGCGTGCTGTCGGCTCCCAGGGTCAGGTAGCTGGCGCTGCTCGGGGCATCATCCGAGGTGCTCGTGTCCACCGTGGCCCAGGTCAGGCCCCCGGACCCATCGGTCTGCAGCACCTGGCTCGCGTCACCGTCCGTGGTCGGGAACGTCAATGTCACATTCGTCGAGACCGTGCTCGGGCCCTGCAGCGCGACATAGTTGGACGAGTCGGCGTCCGCCAGCCGAAGGTCAGACTGCGCGGTGAGGTTCAGGTCTTTATTCAGGTCCAGCTCGTCGTTCGTCGCGTCCCACAGCAAGGAGGCGTCACCCGAGCCACCCTCGATCACGAGCCCGGCGCCGCTGGCTGGCTCGGTGCCGCTCGTATTGTCGTTATCCACCGTCCAGGTGGTGTTCGTGGTGCCGGAGGTCGAGGTGGAACCACTAATCGTGCCGCTCACAGCGAGGTTGCCGGCGACGGTCGTGTCTCCCTCAATGTCCACGCTGAACCTGCTCGTGCCAGCCGCGTTCTGGACGTCAACGAGCTTCGTGTCGGCCGAGGGGTTGGTCGAGGGGGTGATGACCAGCGCGGTGCCGGCGCGCGTGATGGTCAGCTTCCCAGAGGTCGAGGAGTCCACATCCGAGCGCAGAAACTTGGTCGAGTCCAGGCCGTCCACCTGGTCGGCGTTCATCGAGTAGCCGGTGGCCGTGAGCCGCTGGCGCGGCGTCATTTCGCTGTCGGAGTCCACCTGGACGGAGAGCCAGACCGGGCTGTTGAAGTCGACACCGCTCAGCGAGGTGACCGAACCCAGGACGACGTTGAAGATGCCGCTGTCTGAGTCGGCCAACGCGACGGTCTGCTGTTCCTGCCACAGGTTGGTGCCGCCCGTGGCCGCATCATATAGCCGAAAGGTGAAAGTAAAGCTGCCGGCGATGCTCGTACCGCCGACGGCATCGGTCAAGCGCCCCTGGTAGTTGATCATCCAGGGGATGGCTGCCTCGACCACAGGGGCAAGGGATGCGGGGCGGGGGGCGAGGGACATGCCCCACAACACCACGGCCAGGAGAGCCCGCAAGGCGAGCGCACGTGTCATTGGGTGCCTCCTTGCCCGCCGGCTGCGAAGCCGCCGAAACCGCCCGGCACGACCTGCCAGCGCTGGCCACGCATGGCTCCGGACGCTGCGGTCGCCGCGCCCGGGTGGTGTTCGCGCAGCGCGTCCTTCGCCACCGCGCTCAAGCGCTGGTGCGTCATCGAGTGCATCGCACGATCCACCACCGCGAGCATGCCACCCAACCCGAGCAGGGCCGCCAGCACCAGCCCAAACCCGCGTAAGGGACGCGTCAGGGCGGCTCGGACCCCTGCTCCAGTGGACTCCAGTGGGGGGGTGACTGCGAGCGCCTCATCGGTTAGGACTCCCACGGACATGCCGGTACCTGGCACCGCGGCCGAGACAGGCTCAAGGCGCGCAGCAGCACCTTCCGTCCCCAAGCGCTGCAGTTCGTGGTAGGCCGGCGAAGCGGCGTTGGCACGGTAGAAGAGGATGTTGGCTTCTTGCGAACACACCAGGAGCCCAGCCTGCTCCATCCGCTTGAGTTCGCGGCGCAAGGGGCTGACCGAGAGGCCCAAGTCCTTCGCAAGGCCGCGCAGGTAGAACCGCTCGCCCGGGTGGGCCAGCAGGTAGGCCAGGACGGCGCGCCGGACCTTGGAGGGCACAAGTGTTTCAAGCATCACTGTGCCCTGCCCGGGTCCAGGTGCGCCCAAAAAGGGCACACCCGCGCCCCAAAAAAAATGCCTAACCCGCGAAGAGCAGTTAGGCCGTTCAACGCGCTGTTCACTGCGTCCCCCTTTGGCAGCCCGGCTATCCCTCGCGGGACCCGCGGCTTTCCGACCCCGGATTACTCCGGGTGTAGCCTTGTCAGTAGGGCCTTACAGTTTGAAGTATGCCTGACCGTGTCTCAAACCGTCAAGCCACTGCCCCAAAGTGCCAGGCACCTTTCGGGCAAAAGGGGTCAGGCACCTTTTTTCGGAGTTTTCCACAGGGGATCAGGCACCTTACTGGGGGGCGGGGGCGGGAGG
>SBAZ01000151.1 GCA_005239935.1 Planctomycetales bacterium
CCCCCCATCGTCTGCTCAAGCTTAGCCGGTGTGCCGCATGCCCGCCGCGATGCCGTTGATCGTGAGCGCCAGCGTGTGCGCCAGTCGCCGGCGCTGAGCACGAGTCCGCGCGTGCCGCCACTGCCGCAGGAACCTCACCTGGAGCAGACTGATGGGGTCCACGTAGGGGTTGCGCAGCCGGATGGTTTGCTGCAACACATAGTTGTGCGTCAGCAACTCGCGCTGCTGCGAGATGGCCAGCACCGCGCGGCGCGTCCTGTCGTACTCCTCCGCGATGGTCCGATAGACCATTCGCCCCACCGACGCCGGCCGGACGAGGCGCGCATACTCTTCGGCAATGCGCACGTCCGCCATTCCCAGGCTCATCTGCACGAACTCGACCATCACGTGAAACGAGGGAAACTCCTGGTACATCCGCCGCAGGCGTGCCATCCCCCCGCGGTGCGTCCGGCAGTACGCCTCGACCGCCGCGCCGAAGGGGAGCCAACTCGGGATCACATGCCGGCTCTGCACCCAGCTGAAGACCCAGGGAATCGAGCGCAGGCGATCGAACTCGTGGGCCGGAGAAACCTCCTTCGCGTTCGTCCCCGGCCGCAGCGCGGGTCGGGAGCCGATGTTGAATTCTTGGATCGCGTCAATCGGTGTGGCCTGCCGGAAGTACTCCACAAAGGCGGGCTGCTCGTACACGAGGGCGCGGTAGCGCCGGAAGGCAGTCTCGGAGAGCTCTTCCATGACCCCCCGCCACTCCGGCAGGTGCGCCGAGGCGCGGGGAGCGATGAGGCTGGCCTCGAGGACCGCCGCGAGCACCAGCTCCAGGTTGCGCAGCGCCATGATCGGGTTGGCGTACTTCGCGGCGATCACTTCGCCCTGCTCGGTGATCTTCATGTGGCCCTGGATCGTGCCGTGGGGCTGAGCCAGGATGGCCTGGTGCAGGGGCCCGCCGCCGCGGCCGATGGTGCCGCCGCGGCCATGAAACAGCTGCAGCCGCACGCGCCGCGCCTTCGCGACGGCGGACAGATTGGCCTGTGCCTGGTAGAGCGCCCAGTTCGCGGTCAGGAACCCGCCGTCTTTGGTCGAGTCCGAGTAGCCCAGCTGGATCTGCTGGCGCCCGCCGCGGGCACGCAGGTACTGGCGGTAGACCGGATGCCGGTAGAGCGCGTCCATAATGAGGTGGGCGCGGCGCAGGTCCTGAATGCCTTCGAAGAGCGGCACAATGTTCACCGCGCTGTACCACCCGCGGGTGGTCCGGCGGAAGAGGTCGGTCTGCTGGAAGAACCACAGCACGATCAGGACGTCGCTGACCGCATGGGTCATGCTGATGATGTATCCGTCGATCGCCTCCGTGTCCACCTGCTCAAGGTGGTCGGCCATCACCTGGAAGGTGCGCACGATCTCGCGGGTGGGGCCGGAGCAGCCGCGCAGGAGCTCGATGTACCTGGGGGTCGTGAGCAGCCGCGTGAGCAGGGCGCAGCGTGCTTCTTCGGACATGGTCCGTGGGTCCTCCGGCGACAGCTCATGCAGCCGTACAACCTCGGTGAAGGCCTCGAGATGCGCCCGGCAGTGGTCGCGCACGTCGAGGCGCGCGAACACGAACCCGAAGAGCGCGACCTGCAGGCGCAATTTCGCCACCGCGTGCTCCGCCACCGGATCGGCTCGGTGGGCGATCAGGCTGCGATGGAGGAGCTCCAGCTCGCGTGCGAACTCCTCGGCGCTCGCGTAGCCGTACTCACTCTCCGACGGCGAGCGGAACATCTGCCGGATGCGGTGGCTCATCATGGCCAGCTTCTGTCGGTAGGGCTGGCGCGGAAAGCGCGCGTCCAGCGACTCCACCAGCGCCGGGAGGTTGCGCCGGTCGTTCGCGAGCGAGCGCAGGAACGCCGGCGACATATGGCAGAGCTCGTCGGAGTGCGTCAGCCGGTCCTGCAGCGACTCCAGCGACTCCAGGTATTTCGCCAGGATGGCCTGGCGGTAGCGCAGCAGCGCCCAACGCAGCGACTCGTGGGTGACGTTGGGGTTCCCGTCCTTGTCTCCGCCGATCCAGCTGCCCGCGCGCACGAGCCCGACCAGTGGCAGCTGGCGGCGATACACTCGCTTGACTTCGCGGCGGAGCGCCAAGCCCAGCTCACCCAGGGCGTCATACAAGACCGAGGAGAGGTAGAACAGCCCCTGCTCCACCTCGTCCTGGATTGTGGGGCGGGTCGTGCGCAGTTCGTCCGTCTGCCAGAGCGTCATGATTTCTTCGCGCAGCACCTGCCCCAGGAGCCGCTGCTCCTTGGGGATCGGCTCGAACAGCTGGCGCCGGGTCAGCAGGTCCCAGATGACGCGATGCTTCGTCAAGATGGTGGGCGGCAAGGCCTGCGTGGGGTGCGCGGTGAGCACCAGGGTGATGCTGAGATCCTGGACCCGCTTCAGCAGCGCCTCATAGGTGACGCCGGCCGCGTGGAGCCGGTGCACGGCGTCCTCGAAGGACCCGCGCTGCGGATGGAACCCGGGCAAGGACTCGTAGTGGCGCTTCCGGCGCAGCCGGTGCGCCTCCTCGGCGATGTTCGCCAGCTGGAAATACACCGAGAAGGCCCGGATGATCTTCTCCGCCGCCGGCGCGGGCAGGCGGTCGAGGATGCGCCGCAGGGCCGCGGCGGCGCGCCGGTCCCCGTGGCGCCGCGCCAGGATGGAGAGCCGCCGGATCCGTTCCTCCGTCTCGAAGAGTGCCTGGCCTTCCTGGTGCCGAAGTGTTTCGCCGAGCAGCTCCCCGAGAAAGCGGACGTCGGCCCTCAAGGGACTCAGTTTCGCTTCCTGGGCGCGACTCAGGCTCATGGGGCGGCTTCGAGGTGCGCGAGAATGGCCGAGTAGTCCGCGTCCCCGCGTCCCGCAGACTCGGCCTGCGCATACAGCGCGTGGACGGCCTCAGTGATGGGGAGTTCGGCCTGCACCTCTTCCGCCAGGGCGCGCATGAGGCGCAGGTCCTTGTGCATGTGTTTGAGCGCAAAGTGCGCGGCGAATTCCCGCTTGATCATGCCCTTGCCTTTGGTCTGATACCACGGCGAGCGGAAGGTGCTCGCCTCGAGCACGTCCAGGTACCGCGCCGGGTCCAGGCCGGCGCGCTGCACCAGCAGCAGCCCCTCGGCGAACCCCGCCGCCAGATGCGCCAGCATGAGGTTGGTGGCGAGTTTGAGCGCCGAGCCCGCCCCCACGCCGCCCGCGTGGATGATTGTCGTCCCCATTGCCCGGAGCACCGGCCGGCAACGCTCGAGCGTCGAGGGCAGGCCCCCGACGAGAATGACCAAGGCGCCCCCGGTTGCCGGACCCGTGGATCCCACGACGGGTGCGTCGAGAAATTCGGCCTGCTTCGTGGTGACAGCACCGGCCAGCTTGCGTGACGTGGCGGGCAGCACCGTGCTCATGTCCACCAGCACCGAGCCGGCCTTCAGCCCGTCCAGCACCCCGTCGGGCCCGAGGACGACGGCTTCGACGTCTTCAGGACGCGAGACCATCGTGATGATGAGGTCGCTTTCAGCCGCCACGTGCGCCGGTCCCTTGCCTGCCTTCGCCCCGCGCTCCACCAGCGGCTGCATCTTCGCGGTCGTCCGGTTCCACACCTGGACCGCGAACCCCGCCTTGAGCAGGTTCGCGGCCATGGGAGTCCCCATGGTCCCGAGCCCGAGGAACCCGATGCGCGGAGAGGACGATGACGGCATTCACACACCGTCGCTAGCATAGCGACCAGCCAGCAGGCTTGTCAACGCAGCCCGCTCAGCTGCAGCACGATGAACCCGACGGCCAGTCCCAGGTATGCTGCACCGGCCACAAGGAGTCCTGCCAGGGCCGCCCGCTGGGGGGCCACGGAGGCGCCGACGTGCCGCGGCAGCCACCGGTGGTTCAGGACGTAGAGCAGAAAGGCATAGCTGACCGTCCCGAGGAAGCCGATCATGGCGGAGAGCACGATGAGCGTGCCCGGCGTCGCCAGGCCCATCGTGGCCGCGGTGATCACGGTCAGGCTCACGAGAAAGAACCAGTAGCAGCGCCGCACCGGGATGCGCCGGGCGGCCGGCACGAAGTTCATGAGGCAGTCGGTGTGAATGCGCGCCACCGCGTCCGCCGTCGCCATCCAGGTATCCGCGAGAAACGCGGCCGCCACCACCAGGAAGAGCACCCGGCCGGCCGCGCCCCAGCTGACCTCGAAGAACCGGCTCTGCACCACGGCCAGCTGCCACTCGCTCGGCACCAGGCCCTGTGGAAACAAGACGGCATAGGCCAGCAGACAGGTCATGAGCGTCGTGACGATGTTGCCGACAATCCCCACGGCGCTGTCCGCGGCCAGGAACCGGCGCCACCGCCCCACCTCGCCCGGCGCCGGGTGCGCCGGCACGACCCCGGTGTCGAAGGCGACCTCATGCCGGCCGATCAACCCCTCGACCCGACCCATGGTCTTGGCCATGCCCACGCCCTTCTCGCGCAGCCAGTAGGAATAGAACAGCGTCCAGAATCCGCCGAGGCCGGCGAAGGTGATAGCGGTCAGCAGTTTCGGCGCATCCGACGGGTCCCAGGGCCTGGCCGGTGCGGTGGGGACCACCAGCCCCTGCACGAACGCCGGCACCTGGCTCAGCACCGACGGGTGCGCGCACGACACGACAAGACCCACGAGCGTGAGCACCGCGATGAGCTTCATGACACGCTCCACCGCCGTGTACACGACGCGGCTGAACACGAGCGCGGCGAGGAACACGGCGATCGAGGCATAGCCCCAGAACAGGCTCTGCGCGCGCTCGCTCCAGCCGGCCGGCCACTGGGTGAGGGCGGCCAGCGCCGTGCCGCCGGCTGAGGCAAAGGCCCCGAACCAGAGGAACGAGAGGGTCATGAGGACCCAAAGGATGAGCGCCGCGGCTCGGCTGATGCGGATGAAGCCCTGGAAAACCGTCTCGCCGGTCAGCAGCGTGTAGCTGCCGATCGCGTAGTTGATCGGGAACTGCAGGAGACACGCGGGGATGAGCAAACAGAGGAACGCCAGCCCATACTTCGCGATGAGGTAGGGCCACCAGATGAGCTCGCCGGAGCCCTGGGCGAGCGCGAGCCACACGATCCCGGGTCCCAGCGCGGCGGACCAGCCGGGAAAGCGCGGGAGCGTGCCGCTGCGGTACGGCGGCAGGCGGCCCCACCGGCCGCGGCTCATAGTCGGCGCGCGGTCACGTGCCTGGCTTTCGGCGCGGGAAGCGGTACTCGCGGTTCATGAACGCGATGGCCTTCACATGAATCGCCTTGGGGCAGGCGTCCATGCACTCGTAATGGTTGGTGCAGTTCCCGAAACCCTCGCGGTCCATCGCGTCCACCATCTGGTCTACACGCTGCTTGGCCTCGACCCGGCCCTGCGGCAGCCGGCCGAGATGGGCCACCTTCGCGGCCACGAAGAGCATCGCCGAGGCGTTCGGACACGCGGCCACACACGCTCCGCAGCCGATGCAGGCGGCCGCGTCCATCGCCATGTCGGCATCCTTCTTTGGCACTGGGATCGAGTTGGCCTCAGGTGCTTCGCCCGTATTCACCGACACGTAGCCGCCGGCCTGGATGATGCGGTCGAAGGCGCTACGGTCGACCACGAGGTCCCTGAGGATCGGAAACGGCTTGGCCCGCCACGGCTCGATGGTAATCGTCTCGCCATCCTTGAAGTGGCGCAGGTACAGCTGGCAGGTGGCGACCGCAGGCTGCGGCCCGTGCGCAAGACCGTTGATCATCATCGCGCACGATCCGCAGATCCCTTCGCGGCAGTCGTGGTCGAAGGCGATGGGCTCGATGCCCTGCGTGATCAGCCCTTCATTGACCACATCGAGCAGCTCGAGGAAGGACAAATCCGGGCTGACGTCCTTGGCCTCGTACCGCTCAAACCGGCCCGGCGTCTGCGCACCCTTCTGCCGCCAGACCACAAGGCTCAGGTTCATTATTTGTAACTCCGTTCGGTGAGCGGCACCGCGTCGAACGTCAGGGGCTCCTTGTGCAGCACCGGCGGCTGGCCGTCACCCTGGAACTGCCACGCGGCGACGTAGCAGAAGTGTGCATCATCGCGCTTCGCCTCGCCATCCGGCGTCTGGTGCTCGACGCGGAAGTGGCCGCCGCAGGATTCCTCGCGATGGAGTGCATCCTGGCAGACGAGCTCGGCAAATTCCAGGAAGTCGGCGACGCGGCCGGCCTTCTCCAGCGCCTGGTTGAGCTCCTCGCCGCTGCCCAGCACGGTCACGTCCTTCCAGAACGCTTCCCGAATCCGGGGGATCTCCGCCCGCGCGCGGGTCAAGCCTTCGCGGCTTCGCTCCATGCCGCAGGCATCCCACATGAGCCTTCCCAGCTCCCGGTGAAAGTCGTCGACCGTCCTCTTGCCTCGCACGGCGAGCAGTCGACGGGTGCGCTCCTCTACCTGGCGCCGCGCGTCACCGAACGCCGGGTGTTCTGGGCCCTCCTGCCTGGGCCGATGGGCGGCGAGGTGGGCTGTCAGCGTGAGTGGCAGGATGAAGTAGCCGTCGGCCAGCCCCTGCATCAGCGCGCTCGCGCCCAGGCGGTTCGCCCCGTGGTCGGAGAAGTTCGCCTCGCCGATCACGAAGAGTCCGGGGATCGTGCTCATCAGGTTGTAGTCGACCCACAGGCCGCCCATCACGTAGTGGGGCGCGGGATAGATGCGCATCGGCACCGCGTACGCGTCCTCATTCGTGATTTCGTGGTACATGGCGAACAGGTTGCCGTAACGCTCCTCGATCGTCCGACGGCCCAGCTGGCCGAGCGCGTCGCGAAAATCCAAGTACACCCCTTGGCCGCCCGGGCCCACCCCGCGCCCCTCGTCGCACACCGCCTTGGCGGCGCGCGAAGCGATGTCACGCGGCGCGAGGTTGCCGTAACTTGGGTAGCGGCGTTCAAGGTAGTAGTCCCGTTCCCCGTCGGGAATCTGGTCCGGGGAGCGCTGGTCCCCCTTGCGCTTCGGCACCCAGATGCGCCCGTCGTTGCGCAGCGACTCCGACATGAGCGTGAGTTTGGATTGGTGCTGATGGCCGACAGGAATGCAGGTGGGGTGGATTTGGGTGAAGCAGGGGTTCGCGAAGCAGGCGCCCCGCCGGTAGGCGCGGTACGTGGCCGTGACGTTGCAGCCCATGGCGTTGGTCGAGAGATAGTAGATCGTGCTGTAGCCGCCCGTGGCCAGCACCACGGCATCGCCGCCGTACGTCGTGATGGCGCCGGAGACGAGGTCTCGCACCACGAGACCCTTCGCCGCGCCGTCTGCGACAACGAGGTCCAGCATCTCCGTCCGCGGATGGAGCCGCACGCGGCCAGCCTCCACCTGGCGCATCATCGCCTGGTAGGCGCCCAGTAACAGCTGCTGGCCGGTTTGGCCGCGCGCATAGAACGTCCGGCGCACTTTGACGCCGCCAAACGACCGGTTGGCCAGATAGCCGTCGTACTCGCGGGCAAAGGGGACCCCCTGGGCCACGCACTGGTCGATGATCGCGTTGCTGACCTGCGCGAGCCGGTAGACGTTCGCTTCTCTCGAGCGGAAGTCGCCGCCCTTGATCGTGTCGGTGAAGAGCCGCTCGATGCTGTCACCGTCCTTGGGGTAGTTCTTCGCCGCGTTGATGCCGCCCTGCGCAGCGATCGAGTGCGCGCGGCGCGCACTATCCTGGAAGCAGAAGGACTCGACCTGGAAGCCCTGCTCGCCGAGTGTCGCGGCGGCGGAGGCACCGGCCAGGCCGGTGCCGACGATGAGGACGCGGTACCGGCGCGCGTCGGAGGGGCTGAGACGCTTGAGCGAGGCGCGGCAGGCCTCCCACTTCTGCGGCAGCGGACCCGGCGGGACCCTCGCCTCCGGCATCAGGCGACAACCCCCAGCAGCACGGCGGCCGGGATCGCAGCGTAGCCAAGGAACAGCGCCCAGGCGATCAGCCGTCCCGCGCGGCGCACCGCCTCGACGACACGCTCATTCGTGACGCCCAGGGTCTGGCAGGAACTGCCGATGCCGTGGCTCAGGTGCAGGCCCACCAGTCCCACGCCGAGGACGTACGCCAGGACGATCGCCGGCTGCTGGAAGCTCAGGACCACCATGCGGTAGACGTCGTGCCGGCCCGACGAATCGGTTAGGTGGGCGACGGCGGGGTGTGCCGTCTGCCAGGTGAAGTGGGCGAGGTGATAGACCAGGTAGGCCAGGACCAGCAGACCCGAGAGGACCATGGTCCGTCCAGCCAGGGTCGAGGCACTGTGGCGGACGACTGCGTACGGCTGGGGCCGGGCCCGACGGTTCTCGATGGCCAGTTGGATGGAGGTCACCACGTGGACCGCCGCCAGCCCGAGCAGGCCCAGGCGCGCCGCCCAGAGCCCTGGGCCGAGCAGGCGCAGTTTCTTCGCATACGCGTTCAGCGCCTCCGGGCCCGCGAAGACGAGCAGGTTGCCGGCGAGGTGCGCCACGACGAACCCGAGCAGGAGGACTCCGCTCAGGGCCATCACGTACTTGCGGCCGAGCGACGAGGTGAGGCGCATCTTAGCGGGCGTAGGCCGTGGGGTCGCTGAGGCCGGCGCGCCGGAAGGCCTGGCGGCGCTCCGCGCACTTGTTGCACCGGCCGCAGTGCCGGGACCCGCGGGGCTGCAGGCAGGAAAAGGTGAGGCCGAGCGGCGCGCCGCGCCCGGCCCGGAGCGTCTTGGTCTTGGACATCCTCCGCAGGGGCGCGAGCACCCGGACAGGGTGCCCTAGCGCCTCGCTCATGCACGCGCTGAAGCGCCGCAGGAACGAGGGCGTGGCATCGCCGAAGGGGTTCCCTGCCAGGATCCCGAGGGCAACCGCCGGGATCTGCCGCCGCGCGGCCTGGATGGCGGCCGCCGTGAGGAGCAGCACGTTGCGCCCTGGCAGGTACACCGCCCGATCAGCGCTCCGGGTGCCAGGGACGCGCCCGGCAAAAGCCCAGTGGGCCCCGTAGAGCGAGACCATGGGCATGTGGACGACCACGAGCGTGTCGAGGCGGGGATGCCGGAGCGCGCGCAGCAGGCGGCGCAGCCAGTACAGCTCAGCCGTCTCCCAGCGCAGCCCGCAGCGCACGTAGAGCGGGGTCACCAGAACCCCTTGTGCGAGCAGGCGATGGAGCAGGACACCGCTGTCGAGTCCGCCGCTGACCAGCGCACAGGCGGCCGTGCGGAGTGGGGTCATGCATACACGTGCGAGCCTAACAAAGGCGCTTAAGAAAGTCAATCAGCCAGCGGTGATATGCTATACTAGCGCGCGATGGGAGAGCAAGAGTTCAAGCATTTGCGCAAGCAGTACTTGGTGGACCGCCCGTACCAGCTGCGGTTCGTGACACGAGTGTTCGCGGTGGTGCTGGCGGTCGCCGTCATCAGCTCCCTCATCGCCACCACCCTGCTCTGGAATACAATGTACAAGCCGGAGCTGGGCATGCAGATCCACCTCACGGTGTCCCTGATCGCGGTGGCCATCACCCTCCTGATGGAGCTGCTCATCGCGATCCCCATCGTCTTCTACCTCGGGATCCGCCAGAGCCACCGCATCGTCGGGCCGATGAACCGGCTGAAAGCGACCCTGGCGGCCATCGGCGAGGGCGATTTCTCGAAGCGCATCACGTTGCGCGAGGGCGACGCCCTCGAGGATCTGGCCAAGGCCATCAACGCCATGGCCGAGCGGCTGCAGAGCCGCGGCAGCCGGTAACGCGCGCCCCACCCGTCCGACCGGGTTGAACCTGACTCCCAGCATGACACTCCGCGGTCGCATTGTCCTTGTCACCGGCGGCGCCAAGCGGCTTGGGCGCGCGCTCGCCTTGGGGATGGCCCGCCGCGGCGCCCACGTGATCATCACCTATCGGACGTCCGCCCCCGAGGCGCGCCGGGTCGTCGCCGAGCTCACCCGCCTCGGGAGCCGCGCCCTTGCGGTGCGTGCTGACCTCAGCCGCGCGGCCGATGTCCGCGCGCTCATGGATCGCATTCGCCGGCGCTACGACCGGCTGGACGTCCTCATCAACAGCGCGGCGAACTTTGAGCGATCCCCGTTCCGCCGGCTCACCGAGCGCCACTGGGACGCTGCCCTCGACACCAATCTGAAGGGGTCGTTCCTCTGCGCGCTCTATGGCAGTCGGCTCATGCGCCGCGGCAAGATGCTCAACATCGCGGATTGGGCCGGGGTGCGGCCCTACCGCGGGTACCTGCCCTATTGTGTCTCCAAGGCCGGCGTGATCGGGCTGACCAAGGCGCTCGCCAAGGAACTCGCGCCGCGCGTGCAGGTCGTGGCGATCGCACCGGGGCCCATCCTGCCGCCGGAGCGGATGACGCCTGCCGAGCGCCGCCGGGTCGTCCGCCGTGTGCCGCTGAGGCGCTGGGGCAGCCCCGACGACATCGTCGCGACCGCGCTCTTCCTCATTGAGGGCACAGACTTCATGACCGGTTCGGTGGTGTTTGTGGACGGCGGACAACTGATCGCCTGATGTACTCTGTCACGAAGGTCATCCACTTCTGCTACGGACATCGCCTCCTTCACTACCGGGGAAAGTGCCGCTACCTCCACGGCCACAACGGCAAGGCTGAGATCGAGCTCTCTGCCCAGCGGCTGGATGCGCGCGGGATGGTGCGGGATTTCGAGGACGTGTCGCGGACCATCCAGCGCTGGATCGACGACGTGCTGGATCACGCGATGCTGCTGAACCGGAAGGACCCGTTGGTGCCGATGCTGAAAAGGGAGCGGCTCTTTCTGATGGATGGCAATCCCACCGCGGAGCGGATCGCCCAGGTGATCTTCGCCTACGGTGTGCAGACCGGCTTTCCGGTCACGGCCGTGCGGCTGTGGGAAACCCCGCACTCCCACGCGACCTACCGCCCTCCCGTCAGGGCGCGGCGCTAGCGGTGCCGCGTCGGATCTCCACCGCCGCCGCCTCGATGCCTGGCAGCGCGCGCTTCGTCACCCGCACGAGGACCTCCACGATCTTCAGGTCGTGCACCAGCAGGGTCGCCACGTCCTCGGCCAGCGTCTCCATGAGCCGGTAGGATTTGCTCTCGACCAGCTCACGGACCTGCGTCACCAGCGCCGCGTAATCGAGCGCCTCATGCACCTCGTCGCGGTGCGCCGGCCGGGCCGCATCGATCGCCAGCTCCAGGTCGACCCAGACCGCCTGCACCTGCCGCTGCTCGAGTTCGGTCACCCCGAGATGGCACTGCGCCTCCAGCTTGTGGATCGTCAGCTTATCCACGGCGGGACCTCCCCGGCACCCCGGCGGCCGGCGGCTCGGCCAGCAGGCCGGTCAGGATGACACGTAGGTTCCGCTCCAACCCTCCGGCATAGCCACTCTCCCGGTACCGCACGTTCCCGGCCCGGTCGATCACCAGCAGTGTGGGAATCCCATCCACCTCGTAGGCTGCGCCGACCGCGCTGTCCTCGTCCAGCAGGATGGGGGCGACGAACCGCTTCCCGGCCCAGCGGCGCACCACGTCCTCTGATTCTCCCTGGTTGACGAGCAGCGCCATCACCCCCTGGTCACGGAACCTGCGGTATGTCACGTCGAGGGACGGCGAGGAATACCGGCAGGGCTCGCACCACGTCGCCCAGAACTCCACGAGCACCACCCGGCCCCGAAGCTCGCCCAGCCGCACCGTGCCGCCGCCGACCTGCGGGAGCGTGAAATCCACCGCAGGCACCGGCGCCGCGAGCGGCCTCCAGTCCGAGGTCTCCGCCGCGCATCCGACGAGGAACCCCGCCAGCGCGAATGGTGTCAGACACCGTAGCAGAGTCTGGCCCCTGTTCGGAGCCAGGCCTCCAGTCATTCCTCCATCGTCGAGATGTCGCCCACAGGCTCGCCGGCGTCCCAGGCGCGCAGGACACGGCGCATGATCTTGCCGGAGCGGGTCTTGGGCACCTTCTCGACGAATTCGATCTCGCGGGGCGCGGCGTGCGCGGCCATGTTCGTCTTCACGAAGTCGGCGATCTCTTTCTTGAGCTGATCGGAGGGGGTGAAGCCTTTGCGCAGCGCCACATACGCCTTGATGATCGCGCCGCGCACCGCATCGGGCTTGCCAATGACGCCGGCCTCGGCGACCGCCGGGTGGGCCACCAGCGCGCTCTCGACCTCAAAGGGCCCGACGCGCTCGCCAGCGGTCTTGATCACATCGTCCTGCCGGCCCTGGTACCAGATGTAGCCCTGCGCGTCCTTGAACGCTGAGTCGCCGCTGACGTACCAGCCTGGGATGCGGAAGTACTCGTCGTACTTCGATTTGTTCTTGTAGATCTCCTTCATCATCGAGGGCCAGCCCGGCTTGACCACCAAGTAGCCCAGCGTGCCCGGCGGCAGCTCCTGGCCCTGCTCATTCACGACGCTGGCGTAGGTGCCGGGGAACGGCTTGCCGGTGCAGCCGATAGGGAAATCCTTGCTGCGGTAGTTGCAGATGAGCTGCATCCCGGTCTCGGTCATCCACCAGGTCTCGTGCGGCGCCAGGCCGGTGATCTTCTTGATCCAGCGCAGCGCCTCGGGGTTGAGCGGCTCGCCGACCGAGCAGATGTGGCGCAGGCTCGTGAGGTCGTACTTCTTGGGGATCGCCTCGCCCGCCGACATGAGCATGCGGTACGCGGTGGGTGCCGAGTACCACATCGTGACCCGATACTTCTGGATGGTCTCGTACCACCGCTCCGGGTCAAACCGCCCGCCGATCACGACACTGGTGATGCCCAGCGTCCACGGGCCGTAGATGCCGTAGGAGGTGCCGGTGACCCAACCTGGATCGGCCGTGCAGTTATGCACCGCCATGTTCCCCAAGACATATGTTTGCTTATCGGTCTCAATATTACAGACATCCCCATCGTATGGTTGTCGGCCGACCGAGCGGATCGGTAACCAAAGGTAACGTGGTGAACGCTTGCCCCGCTGGTAGCTGCACCAACGTCTACCGATGAACGGATGTGCCGCACCGAGTATGGCGGCCAGCTCCTGGACCGAACGGCCGCCGATAGTCAAACAGAAACAATCGTGTTTCGCGGTAATGGTACGTGGCCCCACCCGGCATTGGCCAATCGTGCCGACCTTGCGGCAGCTCAGCGTGCTGAAGATACCCAGCCGCGTCAGGATGAGACGGATCTGATAGGCAAGAAGTTCCGATGTGGTGTGGAAGCGGAACGTCGTTCTGTCGGTGTTTCCGTCTCCTCGCCAATACCCCTTCAGCAACTCCTTCAATTTGTCATCCGGCAAATACAGCATCCAGTCCGGCAGACGCTTGGCGCTCGCCGTATGGCCGAACCACCGGTCCAAGAGTTCAGCGAGCAAGACGGAGCCAAGCCGAACTTCGCAGAGACTGTTGATCCAACGCTTCTTGCCAGCCAAACCAAACCGCGTGTGCAGGAGATGCAGCACATCGTCTGCATAGGCCTCCTGATCCTTCGAGAACGACCATTGGACCACGTGACGGTGAGCTGCGAGGCTGCCTTCCGCCAGGTAGTAGCCGCACAGGCGCAGAAGATCGCCATCAACCGGAATCGCTTCCGGCAACCACCGCCGAATGTGGGCACGCCGGACCTTACCGTCTTCCACGTGGCATCCGTGCAGGACATCAGCTGGACGCACACATGCGCGGTCCCGGACCTCCCTCATGCGGGGTAGCAGTACGTAATCTCTTGCAGACAGCTCATCAGCCCGCTTCCAATGAAGCCCTGTGACCCCCATGCGTCCGCATAGCACTTCATGGTTCGGCGTCAAGAGGAAGGGCTCGTCGTGATACATGGTGCTGACGCGGACCAGGAGCCCCTTATACGGGCGGCGGAATAGCCGCCGGACGTGCGCAAACGTCCCGTCATGCGCCAGGACCCGATCGCCAACTTTGAGCTCGTCGATGCGCTTTGGTTCGGGATTGCCGATGACTCGCGTGGACGGCGGGACGCACCAATACGTGTCGTCATCGCGCAGATCGAGCGCCCACTTGGCGGTCTGATAGTGGCCGACCATGGCGTATTGCCGGTGCAGCGCACCCTTGGATTTCCCGGTCGAGCCGGAGGTGTAGTGGATGACCAGGCCGTCATCCACCGTCAGCCATGTCGGCTCGAGCCAGTCCGGGGCCTTGGCCACCGCCTGCTCATAGCTGATCTCGTTGGCCGCCAGGGCTCCGGAGGCGCCGACCAACACGAGCCGCTTGAGCGCCGGCAGCCTGGCGAGCGGAATGCGCTGCTTGAGCGCTGGCGAGGTGACGCACGCGCTGGCCTCGCTGTTGCCGAGCCGGTCCTCGACCGCCTGCTCCATGAACGCCTCGAAGAGCGGCACGGGGATGGCCCCGATGCGGTGGATGCCGAGGATGGCGAGGTAGAGCTCCGGCGTGCGCGGCAGGAAGACGCCGACCCGGTCACCCTGCTTCACGCCGAGCGACGCCAGGACATGGCCGACCTTGCTACTCTGGCGCTTCAAGTCCTCGAAGGTGTAGCGTTCCTCGCGGCCGGCGTAGTCGGTGTAGAACAAGGCGACCTTGGTCCGCTTGGCGGACGCCGCGTGCCGGTCCACCGCCTCGTGGACCATGTTGACCTTGCCGGTCTTGGACCAGTCGAATTCCCGCTCGACGTCCTTCCAGCTGAACGACTGATAGGCGGCGTCGTAGTCCTTCAGATTGGCGTCGATGGTCTTCGGCTTGCGCTCCCACTCGATGGCGTCCGCGGTAGGCGATGCCGCACCGGTCGTGGGGGGTGTCGCCATGGTCAAGCCCTCACACAGTGGCCCCTCGGCAAGGGGCGGTGACGAAACGGTTAGTCCGCGAGGACGTACGTGCGCCGCTCAAGGGGTGCGGGTTTATTCAGCCGTACGAAGCACCAGTAGCCGGCCGCGACGAGCGTCGCACTGCCGAGCCACCGCGCGACCCCCGAGGGCGCCGCCACCCACACGCCTGCGACGAGGATGTTGAGCAACGTCATGGGGAGGAAAAACTTCCATGCCAGCCCCATCAACTGGTCCACGCGCAGGCGCGGGAACGTCCCGCGGAACCACACCAGGATAAAGAAGAAGAAGTAGGTCTTGGCGAGGAACCACATCCAGGACGGCAGCGGCTCACGAGCGAAGGCGATGCCCGCTCCCAGACACACGAGCGCGCCGACGGCCCGGGTGGGCACCGCGAGCCGCGTCGCGGTCGCTACCAGCAGTGCGAGCAGCGCCGCCACGGTCCAGAACGGTACGGCAGGGCCGTCCCAGCCGCCGAAGAACAACGTCACGGTCAGCGCGCAGACGATGAACGACTCCAGGAACTCCGCCATGTACCACAACGCAAATTTCATGCCGCTGTATTCGGTGTGGAAGCCGCCGACGAGCTCGGACTCGGCCTCCGGCATGTCGAAGGGGGTCCGGTTGACCTCGGCGACACCGCTCAGGAAGAAGATGACGCCGGCCACAAGGCCCCACGGGGTCGCGATGAACCACCCGTCGCGCTGGGCCTCGACGATCCCCACGAGCGAGAGGGTGCCCGTCACCATGATGACCGCGACGACCGACAGCACCCCAGGCACCTCGTACGAGATGATCTGCGCGACTGAGCGCATCGCGCCCAGGATCGAGAACTTGCTGCGCGAGGCCCACCCGCCCATGAAGATGGCGTAGGAGCCGACCGAGGCGACGGCGAGCGCGTAGAGCAGCCCCACGTTGAGATCCACCGCCGCCATGTTCCGGCCGAACGGGATGACGGCAAAGAGCAGGAGAGCTGGCACGACCGCGAGGATCGGCCCGAGCAGGTGGATGAGCCGGTCGGCGCCCTCAGGCACGAGGTCCTCCTTAATGAACATCTTGAGCCCATCGGCCAGCGGCTGGAGCAGTCCGTACCGGCCCACGCGGGTCGGTCCGAGGCGGTTCTGCATCCGCGCGATCACCTTTCGCTCATAGAGCGTGAGGTACATCATAATGGCCGGTGCGACTGCCGCAACGAGGCCGATTCGGGCGGCAATCGACGCCCACGGCCCGGTCCAATCCGGCAGCCACGCCTCGGCCAGGTGCACGAGCTTGTCGTGAGCGGTCACGAAGAGTTGGTCCAGGCTCATGCGGCAGGACCCGGTGGCGCTGGCGGAGGCGCTCCGGCCGCTGGCGGAACCGCCGCGGCCTTCGCGTGCTTCGCCGCGAGGCGCTGGTCCACGACCGAGGCCTCTGTCGGCTTGATCTGCTGGAAGTACTCGTTCGGCCTGAGCAGCTGCTCCTTGTTGTAGACGAGGTGGCCGAAGCGGTCCGTATCCGACAACTCGTAGTTGTTGTCCATCTCAATCGCGTCGAACGGGCAGACGTCCACGCAGATGCGGCACGACATGCAGATCGAGACGTCGATGTCGAACTCGACCGGGTACGGCCGTCCCTTCGGTTTGAGCGGCCGGCCCTGCTCGTCCTTGGCCGGGCCGACAATGTGGATGCACTGCGGGGGACACTCCACCTCGCAGATCTTGCAGGCGACACAGCGCAGGTTGTCCGGCTCCTTGTCGTACACCAGGAACGGGAAGTAGCGGAACCGCTCCGCGTGCTGCTGCTTGACGTCCGGATACTCAATGGTCACGACGCCATTCGTGTGCTGGCGCCCCATGAGACGCAGCACCGCGCGCCCCCACGGGTAGGTCTCGAAGAAGGTCGTGAGGGTCACGCCGAGTCCGGCAAGCACGCCGCGACCGACCAGCGCCATCAGCGGTCCACCTCGCCCATGACGATGTCAATCGAGCCGAGGATGATGATCGCGTCCGCCACTTTCTGCCCGCGGCACATGTCCTCGAGCACGGTCAGGTTGATGAAGCTCGGCGCCCGCACGTGGTACCGGTAGGGAATCGGGGACCCGTCACTCACCAGATAGAAGCCTAGTTCGCCCTTCGGCGCCTCGACACGGCCGTACGCGTCGCCTTTGGGCGGCCGGAACGTGCGCGGCGCCTTGACCAGCGCGAGCCCCTTCGGGCTGATCGCCGGCCCGCCGGGGATCTCCTTGAGCGCCTGCTCGAGAATCTTCACACTCTGGCGCATTTCGAGGATCCGGACATAGTAGCGGTCGTACACGTCCCCGACCGCTCCCAGCGGCACCTTGAACGGAAACTTCGGATAGATGGAATAGCCATCCACCTTCCGGATGTCATAGTTGACGCCGGAGGCGCGCAAGAGAGGCCCGGTGACGCTGGCGCTCACCGCAAGTTCCTTGGGCAGGACGCCTACGTGGCGCGTGCGCTGCTGGATGATCTCGTTGTCGGTCAGCAACAGCTCGAACTCGTCCAGGAAGCGCGGAAAGTTCGTGACCACCCCGCGCGCCCGGTTGAGCCACCCCTCCGGCACATCTTCCCTGACCCCGCCCGGCCGGATGTAGTTGCACATCATGCGCGAGCCGGAGCAGGCCTCGAACAAATCCAGGATCCGCTCTCGCTCGCGGAAGGCATAGAGCAGCGGCGTGCCGAACGCCCCCATGTCATTGAGGACGAATCCGGTCACCGCCACATGGTTCACGAGACGGGTGAGTTCCGCCATGATGACGCGCAGATAGTCGCCCCGCTCGCTCACCGGGATCCCGGCGAGCTTCTCAATGGCGATGGCCAGGCCCAGGTTGTTGGACATGGCGCAGAAGTAGTCGAGGCGGTCCGTGAAGGGGAACGACGCGATGTAGGTCGCGTGTTCGCCGATCTGCTCGTGGTTGCGGTGCAGGTAGCCCACGACCGGCTTGAGGGCCACGATCGTCTCGCCGTCGAGCGTGGCCTGCATGCGGAAGACTCCGTGGGTGGAGGGGTGCTGCGGGCCGAGATTGACTTCGAGGAGCTCGGAGACGGCCGCCGTCGTCATGCCGCCTCCGGCGCGTTCTGGTCCTCGGGCACGTAGTCCTTGCGCATGGGGTGCCCGACGAAGCCCTCCCACATGAGGATGCGCCGCAAATCAGGGTGGCCCTCAAAGCGCACCCCGTAGAGGTCGTACACTTCCCGCTCCTGAAACTCGGCTCCCCGCCAGATCGGCGTGACCGAGGCGATCACCGGGTTGGCGCGCGGCAGGCTCACGCGCACGGTGACGGGCCCGTGCTTCTGCGCCATCGAGCAGAGGTGGTACACGACGTCCATGCGGTCAGGGGGATAGTCCACCGCCGTGAGGTTCGCGAGGTAGTCCAGCCCGAAGCGCTCGGTCTCCTTGAGGCACTGGCAGACCGGCTCGAGATCCTTCGGCGTCACGACCAGCGCGTGGCCGTCCACGCTCAGCGAGACTCCGGGAAGCAGCTGTTCGAGGGCGGTCTTGAGTTCCTCGATGGGCGGAAGCATCATCCCACCACCTGCCGGTGCCATGCCGCAGGCGTGGCGGGGCCGGCTGCATCATGGGCCACTGAGTACAGGCCGGCCCGGGCGACCCCCAGGCGGGCCTTGCTGAGCGGTTTGTTGGGTGTACGTGTCATACGTGGGTCGCCCCCAGCAGGTGGTGGGATCAGGCAGGCGTCCCGGGTGCGGCCGGCTTCGGCTGTGGAACTCGTTGGTAGTCGAAGGGATGCTGGGTCGGCGGCTGCCACACCTCAGGATTATACTTGGGCTTCAGGCCCGTTTCGCCGAAGGCCGGCACCGGGTACTCGCCCTGCCGGTCCGCCATCGCCGCGCCAAACCCGCGGCTCTTGATGCGCTCCTGAAGCTTCATGAGCCCTTCCAGCAGCGCCTGCGGGGTGGGCGGACAGCCTGGGATGTAGACGTCCACTGGAATGTACCGGTCGATCCCCTTGAGGACGTTGTAGCCGGTGTGGAACGGCCCGCCGGAGGTGGCGCAGGCTCCCATGGAGATGACGTACTTCGGGTCGGCCATCTGGTTGTAGAGGCGCACGACCTGGGGGGTCATTTTCTTGGTCACGGTGCCGGCCACGATCATGAGATCGGCCTGGCGTGGGCTGGCGCGAAAAATCTCGGAGCCGAACCGCGCGATGTCGTAGCGGGAGGCGGCCGTCGAGATCATCTCGATGGCGCAGCAGGCGAGCCCGAACTGGAGCGGCCAGATGGAGTTGCTCCGGCCCCAGTTGACGAGTTGATCCCAGGTCGTCACGTACACGCCCTGCTTCTGCAGCTCGCTCCTGAGGCCCTCGTCAACCGCCATCACCTCACTCCCACTCCAGCAGGCCCTTGGCCCACGCATAGGCGAGGGCGACGCCCAAGATGCCGACGAACAGCGCCATCTCCCAGAGAGCGACCACGCCGAACTCGCGCCAGGTCACGGCCCAGGGAAAGATGAAGAGCACCTCGACGTCGAACACCACGAAGAGCAGCGCATAGACGTAGTACTGCACCCGGAACTGCGTCCACGAGTCCCCGCGGGACTCGAGCCCGCACTCGTACGCCGCCTGCTTAGTCGGCCCAGGCTTCTTGGGATGCACGAACCGCGAGAGGATGAGGGGGAACGCGGCCAAGAACACGGCCACGAGGGTCAGCAGGCCGATGAAGAGGTACTGCTGGGCGTAGGTCTGCGCCATCTCCGGGCGACGGGGGCGGTGGGAGCTTACCGGGCGTCGGCCGCGACGGCCGGCTCGGGACGCGGCGCGTCCGCGTGGGGTGTCGGCGCCTCGGCCGGGTCAGGCTGGCGGGCTGGCTTCGGACGTGCCCTCAAGGCGATGCGAGCCTGAATCGGCGTTTCGGCCTCGACGATCCGTTCCCAGCACATCACGCCTCCGTCTCTGCGTCTATCGTAACGCGTTCCCTCACCCGACGCAAGCCGGGCCGGCGAAGGGCTCGGCGGCGTGGCAGGGGATGAGCTCGTCGAGACGGGGATGGAACAGGCCGGCCAGGAGCTCGACGCCCTCGACG
Source organism: Planctomycetales bacterium (assembly GCA_005239935.1). Lineage (GTDB taxonomy): Bacteria > Omnitrophota > Gorgyraeia > Aquiviventales > Aquiviventaceae > SBAZ01. The sequence goes on from SBAZ01000151.1 coordinate 19,733, forward strand.
AGCCGCGGACCGGACCGGTTGAAGTAGGCCGGGCCGTCCACCAGGTAGACCCGGCGGGTGCGCACGGCCGGCAACGAGGCCCACTGGGGCTGGCACGTGATGACATCCAGCTCCCGGCGCGTGCGTGCGATGGGAAAGCCGCACGGCATGAGGACAAGGGCCTCGGGCGCGGCCTCCGCGATGTCATCCCACGTCACGCGCCGCGAGGGCTCGCCGGCGCGGCCGAGCACGTCTTCCCCGCCGGCCGCCTCCACCTGCTCCGGCACCCAGTGGCCGGTTGCCATCGGCGGG
>SBAZ01000050.1 GCA_005239935.1 Planctomycetales bacterium
GAAGGGCGTCGCGGTGGGTCGCGTCGATCTTGAGGATCGCGCGGAATTCAGCTTGCGCGGCCTCATACCGCCCTTGCTCGAGCAGCTGCTGGCCCGCGGCCAGGTGCTGGGCGATCTCGCGCTGGGTGTCGTCCACCTCAGCGGCGCGCACAGCTCCGGCGGCAGCGAGCAGAATTCCGCTCACCAGCCAGAGCCCCCAAACGCTCCGCCCCGGTGCCCGCACGCGAATGACCACCGTCCTCACGGCCGCTGTTTCGAACTCAAAAACACCACAACCTCTTGACTCGTTTGCGGTTCCGATAGTAGCACTCGGTCGTCGAGGATGTCAAGCAGTTTGAACCCGGCAACGCTCTGCCCGACTTCGAGGAAATGCGTCTTTTTCGATGTCACCTCCTCGAGAATTGCGCGCCGGCGGGTTCCCAGCTGGACTTGTCCCTTGTACACGAACTGCGGCGGCGCGGCGACCTGCCCTTGATCCGGGCCGCCACCTGCTGCCCCGCCTGCGGAGGGCTTGGCGCGGCGCTGCGCAGAGAACGGATTGGCCTCGATGACGGTCATCAGAGCCTCCCGTGAGAGTCGCGGGGGTTCCAGGTCCTCGCCTGGCAGCGGATACCGGGTTTGCGCCTGGGCTGCGGACTCGCGCGGCAGCTGCGGCGGCGGCACGCTGAGGACCTGCCGCCGCCAAAGCCACGCGGCACCCGCGGCCATGGCCAGCGCGACCGCCCCTGCCAGCGACGGCACGAGCGAGGCGGTGCGCGTCATGGGGCGCGCGTCCGCGCCGGCGTCTTGCGCGGAGCCTTGGAGCGGGCTGCAGGGCCTGCGTGCGGCTCGCGCGGCGAGCCGGCCGGCCCATCGGTCCCGCCGGGTCCGGCGGCGATCGGGGCCGTCGGCAGATACCGGGCGAGGACCAACTCGGTGTCCAACTGGTCTGAGCCCTCTTCCCCCACGAGCCGGATGATCCGGATGTCGGCCAGTGGTGCCAGGCGCTGCACCGCTGCGAAGGTCTGCAAGACGTTCGGCAGCGCCCCGCGGAAGCGCAGGCTGACCGGCAGCCGCGTCACGAACACCGTGCCATCATCCGCAGCCGGACCCGGTTCCGGATCTTCGACCTTGACGGCGCTCAGGCCCGTGATGCCCTGCTCCAGCACCAGGGCTGCGGCCTCCTCAATGAGCCGGACTTGGACGAGCAGCCGCGGCACCGTGTCCGATGGCGGCAGCTCCTTCGGAAATCCCAGCCGTTCCGGTGTGGCCGTGCCGCGCGCCGCCGTCAGCCGCTCAAGCGTGCGCTCCATGGCGTGGAACTGCTCTTGGTAGTACAGCTGCGGGTCAGCGCCCTCCAGGGCTTTCGGCTCAGCCACGACCCGGCGGCGCAAGGCCTCGGCGCGCTCGACCAGCGCTTCATGGCGCTTGCGGAGGTACGTCATCACTTCTTGGCTGGGTGGGACCCGGCCACTGACGGTCAGGGTTTTCAGCGCGCGCTCGAGATCGGTGCGGCGCCGCTCGGCCGCGAGCAGGCCTGCGCGCCAGAGCCCGACGAGCAGGAGGAGGCCAAGCCCCCCGAGGGCGAGCAGGGTCCCCAGCGGCGATCGGCGCGGCGCGGCAGTCATTCAGTTGTCTCCGGCTCCGCGGCCTCGCTCGCCGGCGCAGGGGCCGCCGCCTGGCACTGCACGGCGAAGACGATCTCCTCGCGGCCACTGGCCGGGTCCGCGCTGACGGTGGTCGAGAGCGGCTTCGCGTTCGCGATGCCCTCAATTTTCTTCAACCGCTCGACGAATTCCGTGAGGTCCTGGAAGTTGCGTGCCCGGCCTTCGAGCAGGCCCTGCGGGATCGGGTCCCGGCTCCACTCCACCTTGGTCAACCAGACCATGTCCGGCATGGCTCCCGTGGCGCGGACCAGCAGCCAGGCAAGCGTCGGCGCCTCATCGAGCAGCCGCTGCAGCTGGGCGCTGCGCTGCTCGAGCTCGTGCTGCTGCTGGACGAGCGCGCGGACCTCGGGCCGCAACTGCTGGTACAGCGTGTGGCGGCGCTCCAGCGCTTGCACGACCGCCTGCTGACGGCGGTGCACCGCCCACATCCCGCTCAGGGCCAGGCCGACGGCCGCCGCCAGGGCCGCGCCGTGGACCATCGCGCTCACGCGGCGGATGCGCTGCACGCGCGCAGCCTCCTGTGATTCCGCCAGGAGATTCATGGCCAGCGAGGCCTGCCCAAGGCCCTGCAGGCCCAAGCCGACGGCGGCTGCCCAGCGTTCGGGTTGCGGGACGCGTGCGTTGCGGACGAGCCGTCCCGCGTCCAGCCGCTCCACCCGCAGCCCCTGCGCCGCGAGCGCGCGCTCGGCCGAGGCCAGCGCCTCGGGGAGTCCGACGACGCCCACGCGCTCCGGGGTCTCCGGCAGCTGCGCGTGCACGGCCTCCCATGAGGCCAGGAGCGCCTCGGCGCCGCCCGGGCCCGAGGCCTCTTGGGGGAGCGAGACAGCCGCCACCGTCATCGCGGTGGGTGAGGCGGCAATCCACGTGGCTTCCCCGTCGGCGACCTGGAGGAGCACCGTGGCGGCCGTGCCAGGATGTTGTGCGCGCCAGGCGTTGAGCAGTGCGCAGGGGATGCTCGAGACCGCACGCACGGTGATCCCGGCGCGGCGGCACGCGGCGAGCCGCTCCTGCAAGATCGGATGGCGCATGGCCATCACCACCGCGCGCCGGGAACCGGCCGCGCCGTCGCCTGGTGCCCGGCGAGCGGCCTGGTACAACCAGTGGGCGTCCCAGGCGGCGTCGGCGACGTCAAACGGCAGCAGATGTTGGAGCTCGAACCGAATCGCCAGGTCCGCCCTCCCGGGGACCACGACGAGCGGCTCGAGTGTCGTGAGGAACGCGGCGGCAGCCGGCAGACCAAGGACCACCGGCTGAGTGATCGGCAGGGTGCGGCGCAGCTGGCTGAGCGCCTGCGCAAGGGCCTCGGGATTGGCGGTGTTGCAGGCGGCTTCTTGCACCGCAGTGACCCGGCACTCCGTGCCCGTGCGCTCCAGGGCGAGCGCACGCACGTGTGCCGCGCCGAGTTCCACGCCGACGGCCGGAGCCATTACCGCTCGCCTCCGGATCCCCGGGCGCACGTGCGCCGCCGGGCGGACGCCTGGCTCGCCAGGGCGCGTCGCGCCCCGCGCGGGTCCCGCGGTCGGTCAGTCCAAGGTTGAATCACTACTCAAGCCGCCACAATTTGATCGGTGGGCCTTGCGGCAACGCGAGGGGCGGCGGCTCCAGACCCACCGCCCACGTGCGCTCCGCCGGCGAGGGATCCGTTTCGTCATCTTGGATGCCGGGCAGGCCGTTGGTTTCGCGCGCCGCGCGCACACGGAAATAGTGGTTCCCGTCCGAGAGCGACTCCGCCGTGGCCGAACCGGCCTCGCTCCAGGCGGACCAGGCCTCGTGATCAAACGCGTAGGAGAACACGCACCCGCCCTCCGGACACAGGAAGGAGAACGTCCCCGTGCGGCTCGGGGTCAGCCCGACCGGACCTGCCGTGATCACGGTTTCGGGAGCGGTCAGGAGCAGATCGATCGTGTCTGAGACCGGCGCCGACGTATTCCCGGCCGCGTCCACGAACTTGACGTAGACCGACTGGAGTCCACGGACCGCATTGAGGCGCCAGAGCTCGCGCACCGCGGCGTAGGGCTCGTCCACGTAGCCGCCCGCCTCCTCATTGCTCAGCAGCATGCGGGTGACGCCGGACACCGCGTCCGAGGCGTCGAGGCTCAGCGTCACGTACACGCTCGTGGTCGAGGCCGCCCCGCCGTGAATCACCAGGGTGCCGCTCGGCGGGGTGGCATCGATCGTGAAGCTCCAGACGAGCGGTGTGGCCGCGTTGCCCACGAGATCCACGAGGCGCAGTTCGAGGCTGTTGGCGCCCTCGGTCCACAGCGTGCTGCTGCTGGTTGCCAGCCGCCCGGTATCCTGGTCGAAGACCGTCGCCGCAGGCGCCCCATTCACGAGCAGCTCGGTTTCGGCCGGATCGACCCCGCTCGAGACCTCCGACACCATGATGACCGCCGGGGTGGTGAGGAGGTTCAGCAGCGCCCCGGCGGCGGGGGTATAGCTCGCGACCGACGGCGGGGTGGTGTCAATCCAGATTTCGAAGGTGGCCGGTGCGCCCGAGTTCCCGGCCGAGTTGAGGGCCTTCACCGTGAAGGTATGCACACCGTCCGGCAGCCAGACGAATTCGCTCGTGGCAATGTCGAACGTGGTCGAGGTGGTGTCGATGGTGTCGTCCGGCAGCCCATCGATCGCATAGCTGTAGCCCGCCACCTCCAGCACGCCGACCGGGTGCTCCCACAGGTAGAGCGGATCGCGGTCACGCTGCCACACCTGCGCCGGAATGGTGTCGCCGAAGGCGTCGGTCTTCGCGTAGAGCACCGCGATATCGAGGCCTGACACCGGCACCGCGGCGGTCGAGGATGCGGCCGCCCCGAGAAAGCCCGGCACGATGCGGAACTTCGAGCTCGTGATGCGGGTCCCGGCGATGGCCTCGCCGATCGAAGATTGCTGGCGGTATTTCGACGAACTCACCGTCGGGCCGCCTTGGCTGGCTCCAGCGGCCTCCAGCCGCTTGTTGCCGCCTTCACCGACTGCGGCCGAGGCGGCCGGACACAGGACCAGGGACGCGAGAGCCATGCACGAGGCCGTCGTGAGAACCGCGAGCGTGGCGCGGCCGCCTGGCCGTCGCCTCGTGTATTCCCGGCTTCCTGTCCCCTGTCCTCGCTGCCGCATCCGCCCTACTGTCGCTGCACCACGCTGTGAATCCGCTGCCGGCCCTCAGTCTGCCCGGCTGCGCCGAGACTCTCGCCGAGGCTCTGAACTTGGAACACATCCGAGCGCGTCGTCACGAGGTGGCCGAGGCGGCGAAAGACCTCCAGCCGATCCTCGTCGGTCGTGCCCAGCACCTCGCCGAGCAGGAGGTCCCCGATCCCCCGCCCCTTCCCGTCCTGGTCTCCGTAGGGCCGTCCCGCGATCAGGCGCTGGGCGACCGCATCCGTCATCCCAGGCAGGGCGCGCAGCACCTCGAGCGGGGCCGTATTCACGTTCACCGGACCCACCCGCACCAACTGCGGATCAAGCCACACGTGATTGGCATGACAGACGCCTCCAGGCGAGTGACACTCGAGCTCGAGTGTCAGCGTCGCCGTCGGGGCCTGCGTCGTGCCAACCGTCAGCTGTCCCGCGACCACGCGCCCCTGGGCGTCCGTCGAGAGCGCCGGCGACCACGATCCCCACGTCTCATCCGGCTGCTGCCACCGCACCGCCATCTGCTCGCCGGATGCCCCGTAGACCCCCAAACGGTAGGTCCCAGGGACCACCCCGCGCCACTGCCACTGCCCGGCCGTCCCGCCGCCGCCCAACGCGCTGAACGCATACCCGTCGCTGGTCTCATCCCACGAATCGGCCCCCGCGGTCAGATGCCCTTCCGTTTCCAGGCGCAATCCCTCGACGGTGAGCCGGTCAGCGACCGCGGCCAGGTCCGCGCTCGCGAACGGCTGCCAGGCGGTTCCGCTGGGCAGTCCGGCCAGCTCCCCGATCCCGCCCAACGGGGCATTGGCGACCGTCACCTCGTCACCCGGGTCATGCGTGATCTGCTCGCCGCCCGCGTCCTCCGTCATGCCGTCGTTGCTGTTCGGGCGCCCCGGCGTGGAGAGCTGGAGCGCCGGGTACCACGCGTCCTCCAGCCCGTCCGCGTCCGCATCCTCCGCCGCGCTCGGATCGCCTTTCTCGAGGCTCTGGAACGCCGACGTGGTGGCCAGCGGCAACAGGTACTCGACCTCATCCACCGTGCCCTGCGGACTCACCAGGGCCAGCTGGGCGCTCCCCTCCCCTGGAATCGTGGTCTTGAGCCAGTCGTCGTCCGCCGTCGGCGCGCCGGCCGCAAACTCCAGCGTCACCGCGTCCACGTCGGCAGGCAGCTCCCATGCCTCCCGCGCCGAGATCCCGTTGCTGGCGAGGCCTGCCTGCGTGTCTGCCACATCCACCGCCAGCACCAGCAGCCCATGCGGCGCCACCACGGTCCCGGCCGGCACGGTCGCCTGCCGTCCAGCGGCGGCGGTGCCTTCAAGCGTCCAGCCGCTGAGGTCGACCTCGCGCGGGCTGAGGTTGATCACCTCAACGTATTCAGCGTCAGGCTGTAACGACAATTCGATGCGCTGCACATAGTATGTCCCCTCTGAGGCGGTCTTGCCAAGCGTGAGGACCACTTTTCCGTCGCCACCGACCGTCAGCGTCTTGGGGTGCGTCTCGCCGTGCGCGAGCAGCGCCTGCTGTCCCTCCAGGGTCGCCTGCCCGACGGTCTGTCCGGCCGCGGCGCCGAAGACCCGCAACCGGTAGCGCTGCCCTGCCCGGGCCGGTGTCGAGGCCCACGTCCATTTCCCCTGTCCCACGCCGCTGTTCTGGCAGGCCGTCTGGCCGACCGGGCAGCCCCAGTCCGAGCCTTGGGCGTCGAACGTCGCCGCGGACACCAGCAGGCTGGCGACCGGCTCGACCATCACTTCGTTGATCCGCACCGCCTCGATGCCCCGCACGGTCGTGCCGCCCACCACGGTTTCCGGGATGAGCTCCAGCCCCCGGAACGCGCACACCTCCTCACCTTCCGGATGCTCGACCGTGACCGTCGCGAGGCTGCTCAGCGTGAGCAAGCCGAGATACTCATGGGACTGCACGCCGAGCCACTGGCGCTCGCCGAGCTGCAGATCCCCCACCGGCACGCCGGCCACGCCGAGTGCCCGCACGCGGTACGTCCCGGGCGGAACGTCCGCGCCCCATGACAGGGCCGCGCCGCCCGGGTCTGTGCTGCGGTAGTGCCCCTGCGGGGTGGGCGCCCAGGTCCAACCGCCCAAGGGTCCCTCATCGGTTATCCAAAGCAATGTCACGCTCTTGCTGAGCCGGGACATGACCGGATCCGGGTCCACGAAGTCGGCCAGGTTGACCGCCGCCTGCCAGGGGTCGACGACGCCCGATTCGACCAGGAGCGGAAAGAGCTCATCCGCCGTGGCCGTGTTCACATTCAGGCGCAGCTGACCGCGCGCCGTCAGGTTGGCATCCAGGCTGTAGGTGGTCGCCAGCCGCTGCACCCGGGCCATGGCCGAGGCATCCAAGGTGGCGATCCCGACCAAATCCCCCGGGCCTTCCAGCCGCCGGTCATCCCCCAGGAGCGCCAACGGCCGGTACTCGTCGAACTCATCCACCGTGCCGTCGCCGTCATCATCGACGAGGGCGACGCCGGGCCGGCCATCGGGCCCATTGCGGTACGTCTCCACCGACTGCGCCACCTGAGCCGAGTTCGGGACGGACGCCTGGGCGAAGAGCGTCGTGAGATTGATGGCCCCGAGCCCGGTGTCGGGCGGCGCCGCGAGGCCCGCGTTGAGGTTGATCTTGCCGGTCTCATCGACGACGCGCACGCCGTAGCGCCCCGCGCGCACGCCGGCGTCGGTCTCCACCTCCCACCAGCGCGCCTCCCGCACCGAATCGCCGTCCACGTCCACGTCGGCGCCGGCCGGCGCCTCGGCCCAGAGCTCATCCAGCGTGTCGAGCCGGGTGCGGGGCCGGTCCTCATCCAGGAGGGCGCGCGCAAGGCTGACGCCGGCCTCGGCCACGTAGCGCGCGCGGCTCGTGGCGGAAAATTCGCGGGCCTGCCGGGTCTCGAGATACATCGAGAACGCGAAGGCGACCCCCATGATCCCCACGACCGTCAGCAGGCTGACGACGATGAGGAGCGCCACGCCCCGCTCCCCACTCCCGGTATCAGCTCGTCGGGACATAGACGACGGTCTCGAACTCTTCCGGGCGCTCGCGGCCCAGCGTCAGCACGATGGAGACGGCTTTCGGGAGCGTGCCGGCCTGAGGGCCGTCCGGGCGCGCGTCCCACCGCGGCTGCCAGGTCTCGCCGTCATAGTAGGCGAACTCCATCTCCTCCACATCTCGGCCGCACAACTCGCTGACCCCGGTCCCCAAGTCCCCGTCCGCCGGCTCGTCATCCTGGCACATGAGGGTGCCCTCGGCGGTCAGCCAGTAGCCGCGCTCCACGAGCCCGGAGCGCCCCGGCACGGTCCCGGTGAACCACAGCGCATCCTGCGCGCTCTCCGCCCACAGCGGCGGGGCATCGCCCCGGTCCTGGCCGACCAAGGGGTAGCGCGGGCTGGCGACGGCAGAGGTGAGCTCGCGCTCAAAGAGGTCGAAGAGGAGGCGGGCCTGCTGATACCGTTCGGTGCGCAGTTCGCCGGTGCGCCAGGCACGGGTGATTCCACGGAAGATGAGCAGGGCCGACCCGCTCACCCCGACAAGGATGGCCAGCGCGACGAGCAGCTCGATCAGGGTCAAGCCGTGGCGCGCGGATGGCTGCTCGTGGATCGGGGGTCGCGAGCCGCACCGATCAGCGCATGGCGCACCGCGCACACCGCATGATGGGTCACGACCTGGCATGTCCCTACGTCCCGGACGGGCGCACCACGTGGGTCACGAGGACGACCTGGCGTGCACCGCCCTCCTGCTGCCACGCCACGGTGACCGCCAGCTGCTTCAGGCGCGTCGCGTCCTCCACATGCTCCGCCGCCGGATGGCTGATGCGCAGCGTGGCGGTGAACGGTGGCTCCTCGACCGTGCTCTCCCCGAGGATCAGGTCTTCCCACGCGTCGAGTTTGCGCGACTCCAGCAGCCGCTGACCCACCAGGATGGCGCGGCTGTTGAGCTCGGCCCGCTGCGAGACCCGCAGACCCATCGGGAACACCCGCATCGCGCCGACCAGGCCGACGGAGAGGATGGCGAGGGAGATGACGAGCTCGACGAGCGAAAACCCCGCCGGGGGGCGAGGGACGAGGTCGGTGCGGACCCCACGCCCCATGCCC
>SBAZ01000104.1 GCA_005239935.1 Planctomycetales bacterium
AACCACCGCCGCGCGGCCTGCACCAGCTCGCGGTCCGGGCACTTGGCGGCGTCCAGCGGCACCGGCGCATCCGTGTCGGACAAGCTGGCCAGGGCCTCCAGCACGCGCGGGGTCGCCGGCTCGGCATGGGGATCCTGGTGCAGGCAGCGCCGGCACAAGAGGCCGCCCTGCCCGACGCTCCAGAACCCTTCCCCGCTGACCGGGCCCGCACAGGCGGCGCACTGATCCAACTGGGGCTGGAACCCGGTCAACCGCAGGAGCCGCAGGGTGAAGTGCACGCGGGGTTCGGTCAGGTCGCCGGCCGTCAAGGTCAACCGCTCCAACGCCTCGCGCAGCAGCCGGTAGATCGCGGGGTGCGGCTCTTCGAGCGGCACGACGGCGTCCACCAGATCCACGAAGTACGCCGCGCAGCGCATCGTCTCCAGGTCGTTGGAGAGCGCCGAGAAGGACTGCAGGAGTTCGCACGAACTCACGAGGTGCAGGTGGCTCGTGTGCGCGTCGTAAAAGAGGATGCGGTTCACGGTCATCGGCTCCATCGCGCTGCGATGGCGGCTCGGGTGCATCCGCAATCCCTTGACCAGACCCTTGATCTTGCCGAACCGGTCCGTCAGGCAGGACACCACGACACTCGTCTCCCGGAAGAGGTGGCGGCGCAGGACGATGGCGTCGGTGGTGTGGATGCCCATCTCTAGACGACGGGGACAGGCCCCCTGCGGGGCCCAGTCCCCTTCAAGGCCGAGAACTCAAGTCCTAACAGCTGGTCCTCGAGGCGGCGCATGGTCCGCTGCTGCGCCGGCGTCTCGTCCGTGTGGCCGTCCCAGTGCAGGATGCCGTGCACCACGTAGCGGCTCAGCTCCTCGGCGTACGGCAGGCGGTGCGCCCGCGCATACCGCCGCGCCAGGCGCGGCGCGATGAGGATGTCGCCGGCCGGGCCCCGCGCGCCGTTCGCGTCGTAGCGGAAACTCAGGACGTCCGTGGTCCAGTCGTGCCGGAGGAACCGGCGATTGAGCGTGCGCATCCGGCGAGCGCTTAGAAACGTCACGCACAGCTCGCCCCGCGCGCGCTGGCGCAGCCGGCGCACGGCGCGCCGGGCGACGCGGCCCATGAGGGCGAGGTCCACCGGGGCCTCGCGCTGGGCGTTGGTCAGGCGCACGGTCATCCGGCGGGTGGGGGATCCTGATGGTTGCTGGTCTCGTAGGCCTGGATGATCGCCTGGACGAGTTCGTGGCGCACGACGTCTGAACCGGTCAGGCCCACGAACGCGATGCCGGAGACCTTCGCGAGCAGGGTCTGTACCTGGATGAGCCCGGAGGCGCGCCCAGGAGGAAGGTCCACCTGCGTCACGTCACCGGTGATGACCGCCTTGGCATCGAAGCCCAGGCGCGTGAGAAACATTTTCATCTGTTCCGGCGTCGTGTTCTGGGCCTCATCGAGGATGATGAAGGCGTCGTTGAGCGTCCGGCCGCGCATGAAGGCGAGGGGCGCGACCTCGATGATGCCGCGGCTGATGTAGCGTTGGGTCATGTCCACATCGAGCATCTCGTACAGGGCGTCGTAGAGCGGCCGCAGGTACGGGTTGATCTTCTCGGCCAGGTCGCCGGGGAGAAATCCGAGTTTTTCACCGGCTTCGACCGCGGGCCGCGTGAGGATGATGCGTGAGATCTCGCCCTTCGTCAGGTTCTCGACCGCCATCGCCATGGCCAGGAACGTCTTGCCGGTGCCGGCCGGGCCGATGCCGAACACGATGTCGTGGGAGCGCATGGCATCCAGGTAGGCTTTCTGCCCCGGCGTGCGCGGGAAGACGAACCGCCGCTTCGAGGGCACCTCAACCCGGGCCTGGTAGACCTGACGGAGTTGAATGAGCCGCGGGTCCTGCACCGCGCGCAGGGCGTAGTCGAGGTCCTCCTTGCGCAGCGGCCCGCCGGCGCGCACCACCGTGAGGACGTCCTCGAACAGCGTCGTTGCGCGCCGGACGGCAACGTCCTCCCCGCCGATGCGCAGCTGGTTGGCGTCTTTGATGCTGACGGTGACGCCCAGCGCCTGCTCGATCTTGCGCAGGTGCTGGTCATGCCTGCCGAAGAGGGCCTGCAGGTCGTCGGCGCCGGTGAGCGCGAGGAGGTGTTCCGCCATGGGTGTGAGCGCCGCTGGGGTGTCGGGCCGCCGGGTCGCTACTTCACGGAGGTGCCTTCGTCCGCAGCGCCGCCCGCGCGGGGAATTTTCAGCGTCATGCCGGCGCGTAGGCTGTCCGGGGTCTTGAGCAGATCCCGGTTCGCATCGAAGATGCGCCGCCACTGGGTCGCGCGCCCGTACAGGGCCTTCGAGATCGACCAGAGCGAGTCGCCTTTCTGCACGACGTAGGTGTCGAATGAGCCCGGCGGGCCGGCCGGCGCGTCGGGCAGCGGCATCGCCGCAGGCTCGGACATCGCGGGTTCAGGCGGGGGCGCGCCGAAGTCCACCGGCTTGCTCGTGACGGCCGGTTTGTAGAAGCTCGGAATTTCCACGTCCGTCTTGATCATCTGCCGAGTGGGGTCCTGCGCCTGGGGCGGCGGCGGGGTCCCGATGAGGAAGCCACGGTTGCCGCCGCCCTCCATGTGCAGGTCCACCCGTGGCATCTCGGTGACGCGGGTTGCGGTGCGGCAGCCCATCGCCAGCAGCGCGGCGAGCCCACAGACCATCCGAACGCCTCTCATCTCTGCCCTCCTACTCAGGTCGTTGGCCTTGAAGGGGACTGGGCCCCGCAGGGGGCCTGTCCAAGTCTAGGTGACCTTGAAGGGGTCTGGGCCCCGCAGGGGGCCTGTCCCCGAACTCTGCTCGACCTTGAAGGGGTCTGGACCCGGAACGGGGCCTGACCCCGACGTCATGTCCTTGACCATCAGCGGGCCGGGCCGCCCGCCCGTGCGGCCGGACGCAGCGCAGCCAGACCCAACTCCTTCAATTGCGCGTCGGTGACGTCGGACGGAGCCTCCGTGACCGGATCCACGGCTTTCTGTGTTTTCGGAAACGCGATGACCTCCCGAATGGAGGTCGCCCCTGTGAGCAGCGCCACGAGGCGGTCCAGGCCGAGCGCGAAGCCGCCGTGGGGCGGTGCGCCGTAGGCGAACGCCTTGAGGAGGAAGCCGAAGCGCTCTTGCGCGACGGCCTCGCTCAACCCCAAGATCGTGAAGACCGCGCGCTGCACGTCCGCCTGGTGGATCCGGATGCTGCCCGAGCCGAGTTCAACGCCGTTGAGGACGAGGTCATAGGCCCGCGCGCGCACGGCGCCCGGGTCGCTGGCCAGCCGGGCGACATCCTCGGGATGTGGCGCGGTGAACGGATGGTGCTCCGCATCCCACCGCGTGCCCGTCTCATCGCGGTGGAAGAGCGGAAACTCCGTGACCCAGCAGAACGCCCAGGGCTG
>SBAZ01000037.1 GCA_005239935.1 Planctomycetales bacterium
ATTTCCGGGCCTTGCGCTCGGTCTGTATCCGTCGGTGGAACGCATCAACCGGATCCATGACACCAGTATAGGGCTGGTGTCAAATCATTGATAATTACCCAACCTGTTAACGTGGTAACATTTTGGTCACACCACCTCCCTGCGTGGCTTCCGCAAGACGTGGAGTAGATGTGATGCCCGTACAGTTCACCCCCAAGATGGTGTTTCGGTTTCTCTCCGGCCCCCTGCTGAAGGAGTATGTTCAGACTCGAGGGCAGTCCGCCCGTCTCACCGTTGACGACACCGACCACCCCAACATTGACTCCCTGTATCAGCAATGGGAGGCTTTGCCGCCGGAGGCCCGAGACCCGATGGAGGCGGAGTTGCGGGCCGTCCATGACATGGCGACCTCCGACACAGAATTGAGCACCGTCCTTGAGGAAGCCGAGTTCCACGGCCATGCGGAGAAGCTACGGCAGACATTCGCCAAGCTGAACTCCCTCCACGAAAAAATGCTGTGGACCCTCCTCAGCTATCCGCGAGTCTTTGAAGTCGCCAATCTCTTTGAGCAGACCGAGTACCTCAGCGCCCGCTCCTGGAGGACGCGAAGCGGATTGCCCAAGCGCGAACCGCGCACCGACCCTGAGGCGCTCACCAACCTCTCCGCCGCCCTCCGCGAGTATTACGTCAGCCGTGAGGGGCGGGGGCGGAGTTGCCACGTCGAACCTTACAAACGGGGCAACGAGATTTACTACTACGTCTACCTTGCCGTATCCTGCTCATTCGAGGCCACAAGGTCATGCTGGATGTTGACCTGGCCCTCCTCTACGGGGTCCGCACCAGGGCGCTCAATCAAGCCGTCAAGCGCAATCAGGAGCGATTCCCCTCCGACTTCATGTTTCGCCTGACCAAGGCTGAAGTGGGAAACCTCAACCGGTCACAAATTGTGACCGGTTCCCAGAAGCATCGGGACCCGCGCTTTCCGCCTTACGCCTTCACGGAGCACGGCGCGCTCATGCTGGCGAGCGTCCTCAACTCGCCACGAGCCATTGAGGTCAGTATCTATGTCGTGAGGGCCTTTGTGAAGCTCCGACAGTTGCTGGCGACCCATCGGGGCTTAGCCGAAAAACTGGCCCAGCTAGAGCGGAAAATGGCCCGTCACGACGCCGAGATTCGCTCGCTGTTCGATGCGATCAAGCAGTTGAGGACACCCCCTGAACCACCCCGCCGACGGATGGGCTTTCATCCGTAGGAGCCAGCCATGGGAAAGACCGCCGCCGTCCTCTACGCCCGCGTCTCCAGCAAGGACCAGGAGCAAGAAGGCTACTCCATCCCGGCTCAACTGAAGCTGCTCAAGGAATACGCGCGCAAAGAGGGTTTGGAGGTCGTCCGGGAGTTTATTGATGTGGAGACGGCCAAGCAAGCCGGACGCATGAGCTTTGCGGAGATGGTGAAGCACGTCAGTGACAAGCCCTCCGTCAAAGCGCTCCTGGTTGAGAAGACCGACCGCCTCTATCGGAACTTCCGTGACTACGTGACGGTGGACGATCTGATGCAGCAGGGGCTGGCCGTCCACTTGGTCAAGGAGGGTGAGGTCCTGAGCAAAGACGCCCGCTCTCACCAGAAGTTCATCCACGGCATCAAGGTGCTGCTGGCGAAGAACTACGTGGACAACCTCTCGGAGGAAACCCGCAAGGGGATGCAGGAGAAGGCCGAGCAGGGGGTGTATCCCTCCGTGGCCCCGCTTGGCTATCTCAACGTGCAGTGTGGAGACCGGCGCTTCATCCAGCCTGATCCCAAGCTGTCTCCGCTCATCTGCAAGCTGTTTGAGTGGTACGCCTCGGGCAACTACTCCCTTCTTGAAGTCACCCGCAAGGTCAACGCGGAGGGGCTGGCGTACCGGCGCTCAGGTGCGAAAGTCCACAAGAGCATCGTGGCGAAAATCCTGCACAACCCGATCTACTACGGGGACTTCATCTGGAAGGAACGGCTCTACCGTGGGACGCACGAGCCGATCATCACCAAGGGCCTCTTTGACCAGGTACAGGCGATCTTTGAGCAACGAGAAGGCCGCCGGACGCGGTTTCAGACGTACCACTGGGCCTTTCAGGGGTTGGTGTCCTGCGGACATTGCGGCTGCGCGATGGTGGCGGAGCGCAAGAAGGGCCGCTACACCTACTACCACTGCACCGGCCACAAGGGACGCTGCGGAGAGAAGTACGTCAAAGAGGCGGAACTATCCCGGCAGTTTGGCGAGGCGCTACTGGTGCTTCAGCTTGACCCGGAAGTGTTGGCCTGGCTCAAGGAGGCCCTACACGCCAGCATGAAGGATGAGCGGGACTACCACACCGAAGCGATCCAGAAGCTTCAGCATGACTACCAACGCCTTCAGGAACGGCTGGACGCGCTGTACGTGGACAAGCTGGATGGGAAGGTTGAGGAAACCACCTACCTGCGCCTGAGCGAGCGCTGGCGGGGTGAACAAGAAGACCTGCGGAGGACCTTGGAGCGGCACGAGAAGGCCAACCGCTCCTACGTGGATTTAGGCGTCCAACTGCTGGAACTGGCCTCGAATGCTCACACCCTGTACGAGCAGCAGCCCATGTTGGAGCGGCGGCGGCTGCTCAACTACGCATTCTCGAACTGCACTTGGAAGGAAGGCCGCTTGACCGTCACCTTCCGACAACCCTTTGACATCCTTGCAGATACGAACCTCGCCTACCAAAACAGAAAGGCCACCAACGGCTCCGCTGATGGCCTTTCTGAAATTTGGCTCCCGCTCTATGACGAGTTTCGCACCTTCCTCAACAACTCGCCAGAAGCGGAGTTTCTTGCCAACAGTCTTGCCGAGCTCGTACCTGCCTAAAAACGCCTCTCCGACTCAACCTCGTATGGTGGCGTTATCGTCTTCATTCAGCACACTCTGAATGTAATCAATGAGCAAGATTAACTTCAACGAGAAAGCCTTTGAAGGATACTCCACAAAACGACCATGCAGGATGGCGCTTCTACCCGCCCTGCGTTTTGTTGATCCCCACTCGAATTGTTCCTTGAGCAGCTTTTCGATGAACAACACTACTCCGTTTGAAAGGGCAAACGACATGCTTCCTGGGGACGCGCCACCGTTGAGACCCTGGCGTGCCAGCGAGATCACCTCAGGATGCTTTACCCCACCCCTCTTTTTCACCGAGAAATGCTCGACAATCAAACCCTCAACCTGAGTCAGCATAGTAGGGATAGTAAGAGTGTATTTTCCGAGTTTATGTGCCTCGATCACGTCTGAAAGAATATGAAGTCGAGATTTGAGCTTTCGATTAGCAAGCCAGCTTGCCAGCATGTTATCGAGGCGTTTCTCATCAAAGTAATTCAAGATAGCTGTCTCAATTTCCTGATCCTTGCCCTCCTGGTGCGCTCTAACCATGTCGCGCAAGGCGATCAACGACCAGTCCGGATAAATCCACCAGCCGAGATCGAACAAGACCTGCGCTGCTTCTTCAGTGATTTTCCACGAACGATGCATTTCTTGCGCGACTTCGGCCCACTGGCGCGAGAGTTCTACGAGAGAGGCCGGGAGAGAGGCCGCGACCCTGGCGAACTCAAATAGGCTGTCCGGTAGCGTTACTCGCATAGAGGAAATGGCCGCTGATAGACGTGAGAAGTCCGCAAAAACTGAACGTGGTATCTGCTGCATTTCGGAAATCGCCTGAAAGACACTGCGAGGAATAGCGTCGAACTGTCGCTTAGCCTGCTGAATCATCTGCAATTCTTGGGCTGAGGGCGCTCGCATTAAATGTCCTTCCGTCCCACCTTGTTGAACGTCATACCTACTATCACCGCAGCCTGCGCTGGGGTATAGCCGCGTTCTAGCGCCGATTCGAACTGCGCGATTCGGAGTACGTCTCCGCCCCTGCCAGATGAGAACGCTGCCGGTCTATGGTCAGGACTGCACATTTCCTTGATGTACTCCCGCTCAGCTTCCGTCAAGCGACTCAGCGGATCAATCTTTGGGACGACGCCAGCCTTGAACGCCTGCCAGACTTCCCACATCGCTGCTTGCTGTGCTTCGGTGAGTGGCACAGAACGCGCCCACGCATTCAGTTTGTTCTCGCGTCCAAACCATGCCGCAGAAAAGACCCCTGCGAGAAAAACGAGGACGAATACAGCCGCAATTCCACCCAACAGCCATAGCCACATGTTCGTCGTTTGTGAGGAAAGTTCCCTGGATAGGAAAGCGCGTGCGCGGAGTTTATTCTAGCACTTCTGCGGCTTCTTTGACCTTCTCATACTGATGCAGTATTTCAGCGTCGTTTGGATAGCCCCTTAGCGCCCTCCTCATATACCGCAGCGCCTCTTCGTGGCGTCCCATCTTGGACAGCACATCGGCCTTCGTGCTGAGGAAATACGGCTCGCCGGGAACCA
Source organism: Planctomycetales bacterium (assembly GCA_005239935.1). Taxonomy (GTDB): domain Bacteria; phylum Omnitrophota; class Gorgyraeia; order Aquiviventales; family Aquiviventaceae; genus SBAZ01. The sequence continues at coordinate 4,399 of SBAZ01000037.1, forward strand.
GCGCCAATGCCCTTTCAATCAAACTGGACGCCGAGCCTGCATCGCCTGCTTTGAGGCGCAACGTTGCCTTCCAATGATACACTGCCGCGAGTAGTTCTGCCGTACGGCTGTTTTGAGGGTGTTCGTACAGTAACGCCTCAAGCTCGGAAATCGCCAAATCGGTTTCATCGAGCACGTAGAGGCAGAAGCCCTTTTCCCGGCGTAGCTCAGCGTTGGTGGGATCACGTTGCAATCCTTCACGCACGATGGCAAGCGTAGCTTGCGCTTTGAGTTTTTCTGTACTTATTGGTGTGAGTTCATTCCGCAGCACTGCAATTTGGTCATCGTAACTACTCGCTGTGCGTTCGTGGCCGCTGGCAAAGGTCGCGCCTTCGAGTAGACATATCCACACAAGAAATGCAGCCACCGGAATTGCCATGCTAGGCTTCATTTTTCGGTGGTCTTGACACTGATTTCCGAAAGTTGTTTTGTCAAGGTTAAGCCGAAGGCCGCTAGGCGAGTATAAAGTTCTACCGTAAACATCAACCTTTCAGGGGTGCGGGATTTCTCTCCAGAAAAGTGCTCGTAGACCCTTTGGGGCATCCGAGGAACAAAGCCGGGCCGCTTGGTAAGGGTGTCTTGTATGTCCTGCTTATGCAGTTCTCGATATTCAAGCCATCTTTCCTGAAGGAGACACGAGGCAAGCGTGTAAAGGTCTGTCTTGGGAAGTTTGTCTGTGTCGAGGTTCGCATAGCGACGAAAACTCGCTCGCTCTCCCGCATCTCGTATGAAGAAATCCGCATCCACGCTATTGTGTATCGGGTCTTGCTCCCTGTATTTCTCAAGGTCTTCAATATACCTATTGCATACCCCATCCATAAGTTCTGTCTGAAACCCCCCATCCAACCGTCTGTTACCGCAGACGCAATCAGACGCCATGAAGAGAAAAGCGATAGACAAGTCGAACTGGAGTTTTTTCTCTTCCTCGTTGAGGCTGGTTTTTTCAGATTCGATCCGATCAAGGAGGGCTTTCGCAGCGTCAGCCGACGCCCGCATTGAAGAGTAGTAAACGAATTCAATAAGTTCTTCTGGTGAAAGCTCTGGCATCTCTTGTCTTTCGTCGTTAGCGATAGTTTAGTGTAAATGGGGCACCGGTGCGGTGTCAATGATGCGGTCTGCTTGCGATACTGCGGCACATGGCCCAGGACATCCGCAGGCAAATCTCCAACCGCATCAGAGAATTGCGAGCGGAGCGCCATCTTACTCAACAAGAGCTGGCTGAGCTTGCCGGGCTAGATTACAGGAGTGTGCAGCGGCTTGAAGCAAAGCACCCCAGGTTTTATCCAAAGGTTGATACGTTGCAGAAAGTGGCGACGGCATTCCATATCTCGCTTTCGCAGTTCTTCAAGTCTTGATCCACCGATTGCTTGACATCAGCCTGGTCATGTTGTATCAAATAACTACGCCTTGATGAGGCACACAGCGACAGCGAACAATTTGATCGGGCCACGGTAGTCAAGGTGCAGATTCGGCCTAAGCCTACACGCGAAGGAGGCAGCTAAGGCGGCCTCGTTTAAGGCGACCGCCGACATCGAGAGGGCAAGCGCCCTTTGCGGTGTCGGCGTTTTTGTTTGTGGTCAACCGGGAGGGGATGGAGAGATGAGCGACGACATGACAGCTCAGCACGTTAAGCTGCTTAACAAGCTGACGGAGGATTTGCGACATGGCAAGACACAGCCACCTCTGGTCAGGCATGGACAATCGTATCGAGAAGCCAGGGCTGGCATGGTCAAAGAATGGTTCCATCTCGCCCGGCGCAGGCGGCCCAAGCACTACCCCCGGTACGTCCGACGTTTTGAGCAGGCGAACCTCGAATACTTGCGGCTCCCTCCAGTTCAACGGCAAAGTTTCCCGCTATGCCCACCCATTCAACCGGAAGATCGCAACCACCATCTTTACATCAACGACCTGCCAGTGCTGTCCGAAATGAAGCCAGCCGCAGGTGGCCGACGACCATTGGAGGACATTCAGGAACGCAACGATATTATCCGCGACTGCAAAGGACGCGGTTTATCTCACTACGAGGCGTGCAAGGAGCTTGACCAGGCAAAGGTACGCCCGCTGGCCGCCTGGGAAGGAACCACTTGGAGATTCTTATACAAGCACGATCCACAGCGCCGAGGACTCATTGACCGCATGTTCTCGAAAGTCGCGTTGAAGCATGGACGAAAACGAATGCATTAACTCGACTCCCCCTAAACTGAACAAACCATGCTCATTTAGCGGAAGCCCCTTCATAGCACCTTGCTTGGAGGATAGTAACGCTCCTCCCAAAAGAAACTCTCCCTAATCGCCATCTGTCGTAAGCGAGTCGGCTTGATCGTGGTAATGTGCGGACACGATGAAAGCGCAGAGCCGACAAGCGACAGACCGGCGGTTGTTCGAAACTACCAGCATCCATCTTGCCTCTGCAATTCTCGTTCACATCCCCGACAGTATTCTTATTCGGGTCTCCAACTCTCCCTCGATTGATGGCAAGCGCCTGATCGTGCTCGGTTATCCAGCCGCAGCAGCGCAGGCTCTCCACGCGGTTGTCGAACAGTTCAATACTCGCCGCCTTGTTGTCCCGCTCTACGCCTATAACCGTTCCTTAAACACGGTGCGCGACCGTCTCATGCCGACCGCGCCCGCTGATAGTCATGTCTCAGCCGGACGCGCCGTCACAAGATGAAATTGATTTCTGGACTGCTCGGTACGGTCGGCCAGTGAGCGCAGCCGACGTAACCGAAATTAACAGGAACTTGGTGGAGTTTATCGAATTACTCGCTGAATGGCGACGAGAAGATGAGTCAACCCAATCCTGATAGCGCACACCAAGAAGCGACAGACAGTGAAGCCCTCGCGCTACTTAAACGCCCAGACCTACTGACGCATTTTCAGGAAATCATCGAGCAGTGCGGGTGTGTTGGAGAAGTCCATAACAAGACACTCCTGTACCTGATTTATACGTCTCGCAAACTGGAAAAACCTATCAGCACCATCGTCAAAGGCGGAAGTGCCAGCGGTAAGAGCAGCTTGGTACTCTCTGTTGGGGAGTTCTTCCCGCCCGATGAAGTAATCGGTTTAAGTAACATGACCGCTAAATCCCTCTACCACTGGAAAGAACCGCTCGCGCATAAGGTGCTACTGGTGATGGAACATGCCGGTGCTGAAGCTGTCGAGTATGCGATTCGAACTCTTCTAAGCGAGGGCCAATTGGAACATTTCGTTACCATCGGTGATCCAGCCACTGGTTTTTCTACGCAGCGCATAAGGGTGGAAGGCCCTATCTGTTTCATCGTAACGACTACGCTGCCACAACTCGATGAGCAGAATGAAAGCCGATGTTTCACTATCTATGCTGATGATTCGGAAGAGCAAACGAAGCGCATTCATACGTCGCAACGAGACAGGTATCGGGAAGCGCGGATAGCTGCATCACGAGTTGAGGTATGGCGCCGCGCACAGCAATTGCTTCAATCTCGTCCCGTCCGCATTCCCTATGCTCATCTGATTGAGTTTCCAACAAAGCCGCTGCGTGTCCGGCGGGATCATCCGCGCTTTCTCGCGCTCATTGAAGCGAGCGCATTTCTTCACCAATACCAAAGAGAGGGTGGTGCCGAGTGCATCGTAGCAAACCTCGACGATTACAGGGTGGCCTATGAACTATCCGCGCACATGCTACCTGGCCTGCTCGAAACCCTTTCACCAGGCGCTGAACAGGTAATTGAGACAGCGCAGGAGAACTGGAAGGACAAGCAATTTACCCTGAAGGAACTTCGGGAAAAACTAGGCTGGGATCGCAAGACACTGACGAAGCGCATCAACGAGGTTATCGCGGCGGGCTACGTTGGGGTCGTCTCGTCCGGTATTGGGCAGAAGACGCACTACCAGCTGGACAAAGACAGGCCGATTCAGAACAACCGCTCATTGCTCCTGACTCCCGAAGCGCTACAGGCCAGGATTCAAGCGAGCGGCAACCTGGGGAACCTATCCATACCTGAGGAAACGCCTCATGGACAAGTTAACCCATGACAGCCGGGGACGTTGATGAAGCTGTCCCGGTTGTGGACGAGGTGAAGCGACGGCCATGCGATAGCTGCTCGTCCGCGTGGCACGTTGGACAGCTTGAGCTAACCAATTGACGCATAAGAAGAAAAGTTGTCCACGCCAGCTTTTCTTACGTGTGGGCGGGTTGGATAGGTCAAAAAGAGATCACACTAATGAGCACAAATCGTCACAATGGCGCACACGGCCAAAATGAGCACGGGAGGCATCAAGGGCCGCTTTCAATCAAACAGCGACGTGCCATCGAGCTTTTGCTGAATGGGCTTTCTGACAGCCAAGTTGCCGCTGAACTTGAGCTACGCCGGGAGACGATCAACCGTTGGAAGCATCATCATGCTGGCTTTCGGGCAGCTTTCGAGACCGAACAGGAGCGCCTTTGGCTCCTGGGACGGGCGCAACGAGAGATCGAGGTTGCCAAGCGCCATACCCCCGTGACCGCCCCATCTCCACTGGATGACCAGTATAGTGAGGACGATCTACGGCGATCCCCGGCGTTGTGCGCTGCTCTTGGTAAGCAGGCCCGCCTCTGGATTAAGCACGAGAAGGCCGTACCGCTGACGCATGAGGAAGAGGCACTACTCCTGGCTCACCCCCAGCATGTCGCCTACGCTCTCCGTCAAATCCAGGAATTGTGGAATCGCACCGATGCGGCGGGTAAACCCGTTGGAGGAATGCTCCTCCTCTACGCGCTGGAGATGAATGAACACGGCCAACGTAGTGAGTACGTTCCCTTCTGGTTCAATCAGTCGAGGCAGCTCAGCAAGGAGGAACAACAAGAATGCGAAGAGCTAGAGAAGCAAGCCGCCGTCGAGTGGGTGCGTGAACTTGAGGCGAGCGGGATGAAGCGCGAGGATGCAATACGAGATGTTGCCACTATCCATGAGATGCCGCGTGCGGAGCTAGAGAGACGCTTGGCGGCTGCGCCAGATGCCTCACAACAGATCACCCCCCACAAATTGCCCGGAAAATATGAGGGGGTCTGAATGAACAATACGACCCCGGCTGGGGGGTGCATGGGGGTCTACGACGCCGCGTCCGTCGGTGTGCATCGCGTATGATACGGCGCTCCTGATAGATATGTGTTATAATGTTATACACTATTACGATGAAAGATAAGCTCCCTCGTCTGCTTGCAGACCTCAACCTCTACCGCCTCGAACGCAGCCTCAGTCAAGCCAAGCTCGCGGTGCAACTCGGCGTCACCTACCAGACGGTCAACCGCTGGTTCAATGGACACTTCACGCCCAACGCGATTCAGGAGTTTCGCATTAGGAAGCTGCTGAAAGGGAAAGCCTGATGGAACCCCGACGAAAAGCCGTCCTCTACGTTCGCGTCTCAAGCAAGGAGCAGGAGGACGGCCATTCCCTCGACTCGCAGGAGCGAGAAGGCGTCCGCTACGCCACGCAGCGAGGGTTGGAGATTGTCAGAATGTGGCGCGTGTCCGAGTCAGCCTGGAAAGAGGAGCGTGAGGCGTTCAATGAAATGATCGCCTACATCAAGGCACAGCCTGATGTGCCGGTGGTCATTTTCGACAGCGTTGACCGCATGACGCGGAACCTGTCTGACGTGCATGAGATTATGAAGCTCACCAAGCAGCATGACAAGGAAGTCCATCTATCGCGCTCCGGCAAGATCATCAACAAAGAGTCCGGCCCCGACGATTCGTTCATGATGGGGATTGAGGCCCTGACCGCCAAGCGTTATTCCGACGAGATATCGTTCAAGGTCAAGCGGGTCTTACGTGACAAAGCCGATAAGGGCAATTATCCGTCGGTGGCCCCGCTTGGCTATCTGAACAACCCGAAAACCAGGCTGATTGATCTTGACCTTGAACGCGCCCCCCTCATCAAGCGGCTGTGGGAACTCCGAGCAACGGGGTTGTATTCACTCAGGAAGTTGGAAGAACTCGCCTACGCCGAGGGACTACGGACGAAGACGGGCAAGCGATTCCACCATGCGAACCTGGAAATTATGTTCAAGAACCCGTTCTACTACGGGGACTTTATTTGGAAAGGCCAGTTGTACCAGGGCTCCCACCCGCCACTCATCACCAAGCATTTGTTTGAGAAGGTTCAAGGGGTCGCTAAGCAGGGCAATATCCCCAAGATGGTTCGGCGGGATTTCGCCTTTGCCGGGCTGCTGACGTGCGGCCAATGCGGGTGCGCCATCACGTCTGAGATCAAAAAGAAGCGGTACATCTACTACCACTGCACCCATTCGAAAGGAAACTGCGAGCAGCCGTCCATTGTGGAGGAACGCCTGGACGAGAAGCTGCTAGGCGTGGTACAGCGCATTCAGCTTGCCCCCGACGTGCATAACCGCATCCTCACCGCCTTGCGGCGAGATAAGGGCCAGCAGCACGACTACCGCGAAGCGCAGCTTGTCAGCTTGCAGACGCGCCGGGACACCCTACAGCGTCGCATTGACAAGCTCTACGAGGACAAGCTGGACGGCAAGATCAACGAGGATTTTTGGCAGGTGAAACACACCGAATGGACGCGGGAGAAAACCGAGGTCGAACGGGCGATCAACGGCAACGGACACTCCAACGGTGTCACCCTGGACACAGGCGAAAAAATCTTAGAACTCACACAACGCCTGTATCCACTGTATGTTAAGCAGCCACCTCATGAACGACGCAGAATGTTGCGGATTTTACTTTCGAACTGCGCCCTGCTTAACGGAAGTCCTTGTCCTGAATACAGAAGGCCCTTCGACATCTTCGTCAAAGGGCCTTCCTGTAGTGAATGGCTCCCCGGGGAGGACTCGAACCTCCGACATGCTGATTACAGGGTGCCCCTGCGTTTCCGCAAGGCCTGGACTATCTCTTCACCATCCCGATGGGGCCGGGTACGGGTGGCGGGCGCTTAGTCTCTGCACGTTCCCCGCCAATGGCAGGGCTTCGCTCAGGATTACCCTGCTCCCTTGCGCGCTGGGAGGTTAGGCTTCCCTGAATTCACCCGCAGTGTCAATCTGCCTTTCGGCAGAAAGCTGCCTTTTCGACAGTCAGCCGCTCTACCGACTGAGCTACCGGGGAATGTGAAAGATCCGTGTTGCCAGACGGCTTGATTCTACCACAGCCCACAGCCGTCGCTGCGGCAGCGTCAGTCTGTCAGGGGGCACTCACGGGCCTCAACTTCCATCGATCGTGCCTCATGGAAGTTGTTCGTCGCGTCGTCACAGCGCCCTGCGGCCCTCGAGCGCGCGCGCGAGGGTGGCCTGGTCGGCGTACTCGAGGTGACTGCCGACGGGAATGCCGGAGGCGATGCGGGTGACCATCAGCCCTTTGGGGCGTAACAATTTGGAGAGGTAGGTCGCGGTGGTCTCACCGTCCTTGTCCGCGTCGGTGGCCAGGATGACTTCCTGGACCCCCTCATCGCCAAGACGGCGGAGCAGCTCGTCGATTTTCAGGAGCTCCGGCCCGAGGCCATCCAGCGGCGCGATAGCACCCAGCAGGACATGATAGAGTCCGCGGTAGGCGCCGGTCTTCTCAATCGCCAGCACGTCCTTAGGCTCCTCGACGACGCAGATGACCGAGGGGTCCCGGGCCGGGTCCTGGCAGATGCGGCAGCGGGGCTGCTCGCTGAGGTTGAAGCAGACCTCGCAGAAGCGCACCTGCTCCTTGACGTCGACAATCGCCCGGGCCAGGGCGCGGGCCTCGTCCTTCGGCAGCCTCAGGAGGTAAAAAGCGATCCGCTCGGCAGACCGAGGGCCGATGCCGGGCAATCGCCCGAGTGCCTCCAGGAGGCGCAAGAGAGGGGCCGCGGAGGCCATGGAGCGTCAGGCCGGACGCGGCGGCTCCACGAGCGTCGCGTTGAAGAGCTTGACGATGTCGCCGACGATGGAGAGCGTCTCCGGCTTCGCGGCGGTCAGCTCGGAGTCGTCCTCACCAGCCACCGGCTTCGAGAGGACTTCATACTCGACGATCACGCCTGCCTGCAGGACGTCGCCCAGGAGGCGCTCGATGAGCCGGCGATTCTCGAGGACGTTCAGCACTTCTTGATGGAGCGCGAAGGTCGGCAACCCGACCGCCAGGCGTCCCTCGGCGAGCCGCAGCGGCTTCGCGTCCGCCAGGTAGGCTGCGAGGGACATCTTCTGCGTCCCGAGCCGCTCCAGGAATTGCGCCCAGGGCTGTGTCAACTCCTCTGCCGCGCGGGCGGACACCTCTGGCACGCGCACGGCGCGCCGTGCCGCACGCTCCGGCGCGTCGGCGCTCGGCTCCCGGCCTTCCGCAGGTGCTGGGATGTCGGTGGAGCGCCCAGACCCAACAGCCTCCGGTCCTGCTCCGGTGCTGCCGCTGAGCTGCTCCAACTGCCGGCTGATCGCGTCCAGTGACTGCCAGGCCTCCCGCGTCGCCAGTTTGATGACCGTCAGCTCGAGCACGGCCTGGCCCAAGGGGCTGCGCCGAATCATCTCATACGCGCTGTTGAGGACTTGGAGCATCATGAGCAGGTCCTGCGCAGGCACCAGTCCGGCCTGCTCGCGTAGGCGCGCCAGGCGCTCCGGGGGCTCATCGACCAGTCGGGCGAGGGCCCCGGCCTGCTCGCCGCCGTGGACCGTGGCGGTCACGAGCAGGTTGCGCAGGTGACGGGCGAGACTGACGACGAGCGCAGCCGGCTCCCTGCCCTGATCCACCTGCCGGGCGAGCAGCTCGAGCGCGGCCGCCGGGTCGCGCGCCAGAATGGCCTGCGCCCAGGCGAGGAGCCCATCGGACTCGACAAGGCCCAGCAGCTCCGCCACGTCGCGCTCCGTGATCGCACCCCCGGCGAAGCTGGCCAACTGGTCCAGGATCACCTCGGCGTCCCGCAGGCTGCCCTCCGCCGCCCGGGCGATCGCGTACAACGCGCCATCGTCCGCGGTGAGGCGTTCGGCCTTCACGATGCCTCGCAGCGCCTCAACGATCGTCGTCGCCTCCAGCCGCCGGAAGTCGAAGCGCTGGCAGCGCGAGAGGATGGTAGCCGGCACTTTGTGGGGTGCGGTCGTCGCGAAGATGAACTTCACGTGCGCCGGCGGCTCTTCGAGCGTCTTCAGCAGCGCGTTGAACGCTTCCGCCGTGAGCATGTGGACTTCGTCGATGATGTACACGTGAAAGGCGCCGGCTGCGGGGGCGAAGCCAACGGTCTCGCGCAGCGCCCGGATCTCATCAATCCCCCGGTGCGAGGCCCCGTCGATCTCGGTCACATCGAGGCTGTTCCCCTGCGTGATCTGGATGCACGAGGCGCACTGCTGACAGGGGGTGGGCGTCTGGCCCCGCTCGCAATTCAGGCACTTCGCGAGGATCCGTGCCGCCGAGGTCTTGCCCACACCGCGCAACCCGGCGAAGAGGTACGCCTGGCCAACGCGCTGCTGCTCAAGCGCCCGGGTGAGAGTCTGTGTGATGTGCGATTGGCCGACGAGGTCGGCGAACGTCTGGGGACGGTACTTACGCGCAAACGGCAGGTAGGCCATCAACCCCTTCCGTCCTCACGATGTGAGGCTCGAATCCCTCCCGGTCATTGAGTAAGAAACGGAGAGGGAGGGATTCGAACCCTCGGTACGGGTTTGACCCCGTACAACGGTTTAGCAAACCGCTCCCGTCGGCCGCTTGGGTACCTCTCCAAAGCCGCTGCGGCGGCGCCCGGACCTAGGCGCTGATGGAGGCGCGCCGCAGGAGCGCATAACACTCGCCGGCCAGCACCTCGCGCACGACAGCCAGACGGCGGTTGAGCCGCTCGTTGCTCGTGAGGTCCACGACGGAGCCGCAGGCGCCATGCCGCTGATCGGACGCCCCGAACACCAGTCGGGCGGCCCCGCTCAGGAGGATCGCCCCCACGCACATGGCACAGGGCTCCTGCGTGACATAGATCGTAGCCTCGGGCATCTCATCGGACTGCAGGGCGTTCGCGGCCTGGGTGATCGCAATGATGACCGCATGCGCCGTCGGATCGCGCAGCAGCCGCACCTGGTGGTGCGCCCGGGCGATGACCGCCCCCTGGTGCACAATGATCGTGCCCACCGGCAGGTCGCGCGAGTCCAGCGACTGCTCGGCCTCCTTCAGGGCTTCTCGGATGTACGTCTCGTCCACGTTCCCGGTCGTCGTGCTCATCGCCTCATTGTCCGTGCGGGAAATAACAGCGCGCTCGCCGAGATTTGAACTCGGAACCCCCAGCTCCGCAAGCTGATGCTCTATCCAGTTGAGCTACGAGCGCGTAATCGTGGCCGCTGCAACCACGTCCATTGCGTTGGTATAGATTATGGGTGCGTCATAAATCCCCGACGAATGAGCCCCTTAACAGAAAGCCACCTCGCGGGTAGATTGGTCCTGGAGCGAACGTGCTG
>SBAZ01000114.1 GCA_005239935.1 Planctomycetales bacterium
GACTCCTGCTGGCGCCGACGGCCTGGGCGGACGAGCCGTACGTGCGCGCACAAACACCGGAGTTCCTCACGTTCGAGGAGCTCAAGATGCTCTCCAAGGATCCGCAGCCCACGGGCGAGGTCCGGCGCAAGTTCGAGGCCCTGTGGACCACGCCGATCATCAACAACGAGGCCCAGTACGCCGGCGCGCGGGCCCGGCGGCCCACCGACTCCTGGCTCGGACCCTTCGTGCGCGTCGTCTCGTGGAATATCGAACAGTCGCGCCACCTCGATGGCGCCATTGACGCGTTCACCGACGAAGCAGCCTACCGGCAGCGGCTCAACCGCCGGCAGGCGCGGAGCGGATCCGCCCGGGAGCGCCGCGCGCTGGCGGAACGGGCCCTGCTCGAGTCGGCGGACATCGTCCTCCTGCAGGAGATGGAGATCGGGGTCAAGCGCTCCGGCTACCGCGATGCGGCCGCGGATCTGGCGAAGGCCCTGCAGATGAACTATGCCTACCTCCCCGAATACCTCGAGGTGGACCCGGTCCAGCTGGGCCTGCAGCGGATTCATTTCGAAGAGGGGATGGAGGACCCGGAGGCGACGGACTACTACGCGGTAGACCCGGCCCGGTTCAAGGGGCTCTTTGGCTGTGCGGTGCTCTCGCGCTACCCGATCAGGGAGGTCGAGGGGTTCCGGCTCTTCACCCAGGGGTACGACTGGTATTGGCGGGAGCGGACCAAACCCACGTATCTCGAGGAACTGCGCCGGTTCGGGGCGCGGCAGTTCTTTGCGGAACACCCACACCGGGAGCTGAAGGTCGGCGGCCGCACCTACTTCCGAGTCGACCTCGACATTCCCGATCTGCCCGAGGGCCGGATCTCCGTGATCAACGTCCACCTCGAAATCAAGTGCACCCCGGAGCAGCGCACGGCGCAGATGGCGGAGATCCTCAACTACGTGCGCGACATCCGCCACCCGGTCATCCTCGCCGGCGATTTCAATTCGGCGCCGCAGGACCTGAGTCCCACCTCGACCCCCCGTGTGCTGGCGCGCGGGCTGTCGTCTCCGGAGTTCTGGTTCAGCCGCGCGGTCGAGTATGTCCTGCCGACGACGCTCCTCTTGACGATCACCCGCACCGTGGCGAATGTCACGAAAAACTACCAGAACCCCACGGCATGGCACATCCCGCTCCTCGCGCCGAACGAAACCGGCGAGTTGTTCAGCCTGATCCAGCGCTACCGCTTTGCGGACGGCTACACGTTCGATTTCCGGGGCAGCGCGCGCCGGTCGGCGGGCCGAGTCGGGAAACTGTCGAATTCGAACGCCAGGGACTTCTGGGCCTACCGCACGAGCTTCCGGACTGACCGCACCCTGGCCAAGCTGGCGGGCAAGTACCGACTGGATTGGATGTTCGTGAAAGCCTACCTGCGAAGCCCCTTCGATGCCTACGGGTCGTACCTGTTCGCCCCCCACTTCGGCCGCACCCTGAACAGCCTGAACAAGTACCTCGAGGAGCGGATCTCAGACCATGACCCCATCCTCGTCGACCTCCCCCTCCAAGAGCCCCCTCGCCGCTAACCCCTGTGGACAACTCGCCAAAAAGGTGCCTGACCCCTTTTGTGAAAAAGGTGCCTGACCCCTTTTGACTAAAAGGTGCCTGACCCCTTCGGGGGAAGCGCAGACAGAAAAAAGGTAGCGCTCCCTTCACAACCACCCCTCTGGTCGGGTAAGGTTGAAGTACTTGGGGCTCGGGAGGAGGCATGGCGCAGATCCTGTATCGCTACCTCCATGCAGCGTGCGATCCGGTGACCGGTTTGCCGGAGAGCTTCCCGCACAGCGGGGATCCTGAGCTCCACGGAGTCGCCTTCACCTACGACCTCGCGCTCACCGCCCTGGTGTTCAGCCACCAGCGGTCGCTGGAGGAATCCGGGCGTATCGCGGAGTTCTTCCGGTCCATGCCGCTGCCCACGCCCGCCACTCCAGACTTCAACACCGCGTACGATACCCACCACTGTTTGCCGGCGCTGGAACAGGCCTGCCACCTGGGGCCGATGGCGTGGGCGGCCATCGCGCTCATGCGGCACGGGGAAGCCAGCCGGCAGGGGCTGTATCTGCAGAAAGCGTTGGCCATCCTGGAGTGGGCCCACAGCCACTTGCCGCACTGCGAAGGGGGCGTGGCCATGGGACTGGCCGCGCCGTGGTCCGAGCGGTTTTCGGTCGAGAACAACTGGGCCTATTACGCCGCGCTGCGGCTCGCGACGCGCCGCCTGCTGGACGGCCCGGTGCGCGAGCGCCTGCTCGAAGAACGCCGGGGCGTGTGGGAGTGGTTGAGCCGCCACGCCGGGCGGCGCGGCGGGGGCGCCGACGCGACTAAGGCGCTCGACGTCTATACCAACGCGCTACTGATCGGCCCGGAGGCCTACCTTGAGGAAGGGGCCTGGCCGGATGCGCACGCACTCGGCGCGTGGGCCGCGCGGTGGATCGAGGAGTTGGAGGCGCTCTTCCGTGTGCCGGGGAGTGCTGGCTACGACTATACGGATGCGGTCGAGGCGGCGCGCGCCGACCGGCCGAGGGTGACGTGGCTGGAGGGCACCGAGCAGGTGGCCCTGGCGTACCAGACCTGGGCGCGGTTCTTCGAGACGTTGAAAGAGAGCGGGTATGCCCAACGCCTCCTGCGCCGGGCCGCGCTCGCCCACGCCGCCGTCATCCGGAGCAGCCTGCTGGTGGGACCTGGCGTCGCGATCCCCAACACGGATGCGCCGGAGCCCTGCCGCAGTTTCAGCGACGGCTGGATCGCCCGCCCGTGGTCCGAAGCCGCGCTCAATGGCACGACGTGGGCGTACTTCGTCGAAACCGGCTTCAATCCGTTCCTGCACGACCTGCCGCGCAGCTGAACGTCAGCGCGCGGCGTGTAGCTGGACCTCCACCCGGTGCGTCCGGCCTCGGGCGAGCGACGTGATGGTTCGGCGGCGCACTATCACGCCTCCGGCGGCCCGCGGCACAGTCAGGACGGCTCGGCCGTTGAGGCGGACCGCGGCCACACGGCAGCGGCCAGGCGGCAGTCGGGGGGGATTGGTGAACGTCACCGCCAGCCGCCGCCCAGCGAACGTCAGCTCCACACCCGCGCTCCCGCGCCGGTCAAAGTCCTCGGGCATCAACTGGGGATCCAATACGAGGTCGCCGGCCTCCCCGCGCAGGCCGTACACCTGGGTCAGCAGCAGCAGCATGAGCCAGGATGCTGACCCGGTCAGGTAGGCATACAGCCCCCGGCCCTCCCGGTTGAAATACTCCGGCAGTCCTGGAAAGATCCGGGCTCGGGCGTCGGTCGCCATCCGGTAGAGCGCGTGCCAGACCTCACGGCCCTCTCCGGGGCGCCGCCGCTGGTACAGCGCCGAGGCGTACAGGACCGCCATGTGGCTGAAGACCGCGCCGTTCTCCTTGTCGCCGTAGGCGAAGGCGAAGGCCCGCCCAAGAGATGGCTGCGGCCCCCCAAAGTCGGTGTTGAGCCGGATCCCGCCGGTCCGGGGGTCGCGCAGGAAGCGATGGACCGCGCGGCGGACCTCGCCGACCTGTGCCTCAGTGGCGATCCCGGCCATGACGGGAAACACCTGGCCGGTGAGCGTCATGCGCACACGGGCGCCGGCCGCACCTTCCACGCGGCGGCCGTGGTTGTCATAGTAGCCGTTGAACCATCGCGCGCCGCGTCCTGCGACCCATTCGCGCGTCCGGACGCGCTGCGCGAGGTCCGCGTGCTTCGCGCGCAGGTCCCGCGCCAGGGCGGTCAGCGGGACGCCCACCTCCCGGCCGGAGAGGTCCCGGGCCACCCGCGTCAGATAGGCGTGAAGCCGCGCGCGCTTGGCCGGCGCACTCCCATAGGCGATCGGCCGCTGTCCCGGCAGGCGGTCGAGCAGGAGCAGCAGTTCCCGGGGCACCCGGAGCGTGCGCACCCCGTGCGCCGCAAGGGCGTCGGCGGTGTCGGCGAGGCGCGCCAGGTTCCACGCGTAGCACGCGCTGAAGGCGGCGGACTCCCCGCGCTCGGCAGCCATGTCGAGCCCATCATTCCAATCCGCGCCCTCCAGCCGACAGAGGTTGTGCTCCCCGACGTTGAAGGAGGCGGTCAGCGTCTGCACCAGGAGGTGCTGGAAGACCGACCCGCGGTAGGTCCGTCCGCCGCGCGTGCGGAGCACCTGGCCATCGCGGGCGGTCCATCGGTCGTCACGCACCCGGCCGCGGAACAGCTGCGGGTCGCGGAAATACGCGCGCGGCGCCAGCAGGAACCTCCAATCGCCGGTCTGCTCCACGTACAGGAGCGTCGTGAACACGGGCCAGACCCCGTGGTCCATCCACGTGCGGGGGATGTTGTTGCGGTCGGCGATGAACTCGCCGCCGCGCGCGATGATCGTCGCATTCGAACCGTCAATCCGCACGCCGCCCAGGTGGTGCAGCAGCATCGGGCGCACCGCCGCAGGGTCGTGGAGGAGCAGGGCAAGGCAGTCCTGCCACAAGTCCCGCCATCCGCGTCCGCCCCGGCCGTAGTCGAACTGCGGCAGGTACGAGTTGCCGAAGAGGCGCCGCAGGATCGGCTGGATCCCCACCCACGTCAGCCACTGATCCAGCGTGCGGTCCCCGGTCGTGAAGACGATGCGGCGCGCGCGGCGCTGCCAGGTCTGCTGCGTCCGCGCGAGCGACCGCGCGACGGCGTGCGGGCGCCGGATCCAGCGGGCCCACCGGCGCACGCGCGCATCGCCACGCCTGGGCGCGATGCCCGATACGATGGTGTAGGCCGCAGACGCGCCGGGGGCAAGCCGCACGGCCGCAAAGCGGAACGCGGCCACGGCCTCGCGTCCGGCGAGTGCTGCGCCGCGGCGCCGGGGTGCTGGCCGACCCTCCCAGACCGCGGCGGGCGCGGCCCAGGTGCCGCCGGGCCCCAGGAAATCCTCCTCCAGCGCCCATCGCTCGGCAGGTGCCACGCCGGCAGGCCCTGACGCCAGCACGGCATACTGGGTGGTGTTCGGCCGGTGCCCGCGCTCGTCAAAGGCCATGGTGGGCTCCACCACGACGCCGTGCGGGACGAGCCGGATACGGTGCAGCAAGGCCGTCACGTGCCGGTGATCGCGGACGTTGTCGGCCGAGCGGCAGAAGAGCGGGATCGCCGCGTACGGCGTGAGCCGCAGCGGGCGGCGTGAGTGATTGGTCACGGTGATGAGGAAGACTTCGAGGGCGTCCGGGGCCTCCGCCGGACACCACAGCGTTGCGCTGACGCTGAACCGCCCGGTTGCATCCCGCCGCGTCAGCTGGAACCACCCTGGCCCTGCGTCCACCGTGGCGCGCTCCACGCCCGGGCGCCTAGCCGTCGCGCCAAGCCCGGAGAGCGCGAAGGGAGAACGGCCCGCCTCGACCATCCAGCACTCGCGGCGCAGGAGGCTGTGCGACAAGTCCTCCGCAGTCAGGGGCGGGCTGAGGTACTCGTGGTGACTGAGTGCGAGGCCCCCGTGCAGGCAGGGCGAGGTCCAGGACAGCGCGCCGGCGTCATTGGCGAGTGGGACATAGAGCCGGTCGGCGGCGCTCAGGCCTTGCGCGTGAAACACCCCGGAGGGCGCCGCAGCATCCGCTGCGTCAGGGAACGTCCAAGAGAAGGTGCGCGCTGTCGCGTGCGCGGGACGGGGGCGGGCGCGAGGCATCGTCGGTGAGGGGGCGCGGCCGCGTCAGCGGTCGCGCACGGCCTGCGTGCGCTGCCCGGCGGCGCGGCGGCGCCCGGCCGGCGCCGGCACGAGGTCCACTTCGATCCGCTCGAAGTCACCGGCGCGGACGCGCGCGGCATGGGGAGCCGGCACCACGCCGCCGCGGCAGACAATCGGCTCCCCCCGGCGCGGGATGAGGCGGACCGCGCCGGGGTGCGCGGCGCCAGGCCCGAAGGTCGAGCGGCGCGAGGGGTTGGAGTAGACCAGGCGCGTGCGGCCGAACAGCGTGCAGGCGAACCGCCCCCGCGCGTCGAAGAGCCGCCGGTGCAGGATCGGCGCGATGTGCAGCGCCAGTGTGCCGTCGGCTGACAGCGTGAAGGGAGTCCGGCCGAGCGTCATCCACAGCCACATCTGCAAGAACTCGGCCGAGGCCCCGCTGAGCCGCGCGACATAGCCCGCCCCGTGGAGCGCGGGGTCTGGATAGGCGCTGCTCACCAGGAACGAGCTGTTTTCGAGGATGCTGCGCCCGTACCGGCGCGGCGGCTGGAAGGGAATCAGCACCGTGAAGAAATCCTGGTAGAACTCCTCGCACAGGCCGCAGCGCAGCAGTTCCAGCAGGAACTTGTATTCCATGTGGAGCCAGATGGACTCGTTCTCGAGCCAGCCCGGCGTGAAGATGCGGCAGCGACCGATCTCCAGCGGGGCCTCGACCAGGGAGGCGCAGATGCGATACATCCTCAGCCGCCGGTCGTACAGACTGCTCCGTCGCACCGCGCGGTAGAGGGCACGGGCCCGCGTCGGAGGCGGCTCTTGGCGCAGGGCGTGCACCGCACCCTGCAGGAACAGCGGCAGCGCGCGCCGGCGGAACCCGGTGGGGACGACCGCGGGCGGGTTGCTCGGCCGGCGGTACGTCGTCACCTCGTGATAGAAGTAACTGTGGTACAAGCCCTGGCGGGCGTCATAGGCCGCGTCGATGCCTGTGCTGACCTTCGCGATGCCGCGCCGCAGCCATCGGTCCAGCAGCTCACGCGACAACGGCTCCTCGTGACCGCTGAGGCCAAGCCGCGTCTGGTCCCGATACGCTTCCTTGGCCGCCGAGGCCCCTTCCCAGTAGGAGCCGGGCGGGCCCTCGAGGCGTGCGTCGAGCCGCTGCATCAAGTCCGCGAGCTCCTCGGGCACCGTCACCGCGGCGTGCGGGGGCAGGTCCAGCTGGTTCAGGGCGCCAAGCACGAAGAGCATCCAGCGCTTCAGCTCGAAGGTCTCGCAGGCCGAGGAGCCTAGCAGGGCGGGGAGACCGTTAAGCGCGTCATACCAGTTGGGGCGGTCCGCCTCCATTTCGATGCCGATGCCCGAGGGATCGAGCGAGGCGAGCTTGTTCGCGATGACCGTCAGCATCTTGACCAGCAGGGTGGTCCGGTACACCTCTCCGGTGCCGCGCTCGGTCCGGACCAGGTGGGGGTCGCTCGTGCGCAGCCGGATCAGCTCGTACTTCTCGCGATCCGGGCGCACCGCCTGGAGCTGCCGCACGCACCCGTCGACCACCTGATACCGTCTGGCGCGCGGGACCACAACGTAGGCATTGTCGTAGAAGGTCAACGCCCGCTGGCCGATGAGCAATTCCGCCAGCCGCTCGGGATAGAGGGCGAGGTAGTGCTCGAGCATCTCGAGATTGTAGGACCAATGATCGGTCCAGAAGCCCTCGCCGTGCTCGGCATCCTCGACCGCGCGCGAGCGGCTCAGCAAGCGCGCCAGGAACGCGTGCGGTGATTCGGCCAGGCGCACCTGCCTGCGAGCCAGATGGCCTAGGACTTCACCGGGTGTAAAGGGCGCCGACAGGATGTCTCGCAGGTCCGGGTGCGCCGCGAACTCCGGCGGCGCGACGTACCGGATCCCCTTGAACACGAGCGGATTGTACCCATCGGTTTGGATCAGGTTGAAGAACGTCAGGATGTTGCCGTCGGTGACCTCCGGGAAAAACCAGCTGTCGCTGCGGCGGTTCTGGTGGATGTCCCGGTAGTTCGCGTCGCCCTGGGAGAGCGGGGTGGGAGGGATGAAGAACTGGTTGTAGTCGCGCTCCAGATCGCCGTGCTTCCGCGCATACACATAGACAATCCGGCGGCGGGGCGACCCCGGCGGCGCGTCGTCGGGCCCGAAGCTCGTCGGCACGCCGCCGCGCAGGGTGTTGTCGAGGAACGTTTGGCGACAGTAGAGGTCGAACGCCGGCATCCCGCTGGCCGTGGCGATGGGCCGCGTGAGCTCCTCGATCAGGGCCGCGTTCTCCCGCGCCTTCTCGCGGAAGAACCGCGGGTCGGTCAGCGTCCCCAGGAGGGCGTTGAGCTGCGCCACGCTGGGCAGTTGCCCGAACAGCGCGTACAGCTGCCGGGATTCGCCCGCGTGCAGGCGCGTGCGCCAGTGGCCCATCGCACAGGGGGTCGTATTGAGGGCCAGCTGCCGGCGGGGCACGCGGAAACCCGGCGCGAGGAATGCGTCGGGTGTCACCCCATCCAGGCGCGGACCGAACACGACGCTCGGGTTGACGACAGGGTCGAGCAGCCGCGCGCGCGAGCCCTCCTCGACGCAGGCGACGAAAAAGTTCCCGGCATCAATCGGCACGACCTCCGGCCGGTCATGGGGCTCGACGGTCAAACGATAGAACGGGGCGCGGCGCGCGACGTTGTCCACGGCCAGCCAGGCCTCCATGGTGCGGCTCATGATCTTGAGGAACCGGTCCTGCATCCCGTACGGGGTGATGAGCGGGAGGCCGTCCAGGACTTCGAGATCCACGGGGCGCCGGGTGCGGTTCGTGAAGGTCACGATGCGCGCGAGCGCCGGGAACGCCGCGTTCGGAATCGTGAAGTAGCGCACGGCTGTGTCGAGCCCGAGTGGCGCGTGCGACTCCTCGAGCTCGACGTCATGCATGCGGATGCGCATGCGCTGGACCGTGGCGCGGTCACGAGGCCCGAACGCCTGGAAGGGCTCATGGAACACACTGCGCCCTCCGGCGCGCACCTTGAGGAACGTGCGAAAGCCCCGCAGCGGCACGTTGCGCCAGGCCTTGTTGGCCGGCAAGAACTCCATGATCGGGTGGTCCTTGTCCTGGATGCCGAAGCCGGCGATCGCCTGGCCGCGGTTGACGTAGAACACCCACATGGGAATGCCCCAGAGCCCGGCGATCCCAGGGAGGAAGCTCGCAAAGGGGCGCGCCTCGTTGTAGCCCTGCAGGAGAAACGCGTCGTGATTGAGGCGGTAGGCAACCATGTCCCGGTATTGTACCAAAATCCTGCCCAACTGCTTCGGCCCATCGGCGATGCAGGGCTCCGAGCAGCAACGTCCGCATGCGGCCTCATAACCTATTCGACAACAGTGAGTTACAGCATGCACGCGCGCTGGCTAAGTGTCGTGCAAGTCAGGTAGACTTATACCGGAGGCGCTGGAGGGCCCTCAGCCCGGCGCCAGGTCCGCGTGACCTGTGCAGGCGGAGGGCCAATGGTGTCTCCGGGCCGACCCTTCGACTCGCACCGCGACCCCCAGCTGGGAGTGCTCGCTCAGGGTCGTGGTGAGCGAGCGAAGCGAGTCGAACCACGACAACAGGCAGCGTGGCACGACGCGTCGCAACCCGTCCGGGCTGTGCCCGGCGGGGTTTTTTGTTGCCTGGCCCTCGTCCTGATCCTGCCGCAGGGCGCCTGGGCAGAGCTGAACCTCAAGACGCGCGCCGCGGCCGGCGGGCTCGGCGACCAGTCGGCGCGCGGGGTGGCGGTCACGCAGGACGGACCGGACACCCGCGTGGTCTTCTGCGGCACCGACACCGCACTCTTCGGCGGGCAAGCACTCCTGGGCCGCGCGGATGGCGCGCTGGGGGACACCGTGCTGCACCCGTGGCCGGATGCGAGCGGTTCGTACGACCCAGCGGCAGAAGTGTTCGCGGCCGCCGCAGCGACCGCCGAGGGGCTCTACTGCGCTGGTCACAGCTGGTCGCAGACCACCGATGAAATCGGCCTCAAGGAGCCGAAGGCGGTACTGGCCAAGTTCTCACTCGACGGCGCCACAGGGCCGGCAGCAGGCGGGGCCCTCTGGGTGGCCCGGCCACTCCTGTTCCCGACGGTCCAAGGCGCAGAGTCGTTCCAGGCGCTCACGGTGTCCGGTGAGGAGGGTGGGACCGTGCTCTACGCCGCCGGGCACGGAGACGCCGGAGCGCAGCAGACGATGGCACTGCTCGCCAGATTCGGGACCGACGGCGCCCTGCACTGGCTGGTGCCGCTCGGCGACGCCGCACTCGGGGCGTCCAGCCGCGCGACCGGCGTCGTGACGATGGGCGGGGCGGTGTACGTGGCAGGTCTGGTCCGCGGGGACAGCGCGGATCCCGCCACGAGCCGTGCCGCGCTCTGGAAGGTGTCTCCGGACGGGCAGGCGGTCTGGTCGCGGGTACTCGATGTCCCGCTCGGCGGCGAGTTTACGGTCGCCGCGGCCAGTGATGGGTTCATCTACTTGGCCGTGGGGCAGGAGGCCGGCCCGGCCGGCGGGCGCGACGCGATCGTCGCCCAGTACGATGAGCAGGGGGAACTGCGCGCCATGGGCATCGCCGGACAGCCAGGCGATGATGTGCCGCATGCCCTGGCCGCCACGGCCGAGCGGCTCTACGTCGTGGGCGGCACGACCAGCACCGGCGCGGGCGGCGAGGATGTATTCGTCTCTGAGGTGGATCTCCATGACGGCGCCATCCTCCAGACAGACTTCGTGGGCGGTGTGGACGACGACCGCGCCCTCGCGCTGGCGCTACGGGGCGATGACCTCTACGTGGCCGGCGAGCGCCGCAGTGCCACGGACAGCGGGAATCTCTCCGGTCAGTCCGACGTGCTGCTCCTGCACTACCGGTTGGCCGAGGACCCGCCCTTTGAGGTGGCCATTGACGTCAAGCCCCGGAATGCGCGCAATCGCCTCAGCCTGCCGCGGCACGGTCACGGCACGGTCCGGGTGGCGGTCCTCTCGTCGGCCGGCTTCAGCGCCCTCGGGGAGGTGGACGCCGCCACCGTGACGTTCGGCCGCACCGGCCTCGAGCCCAGCTTGGCCGGGTGCAGCGGCACCGGACGTGACGTCAATGACGACGGGTTCATGGACCTGGTGTGTCTGTTCCACAAGCGACTCACCGGCTTCCAGGCCGGCGACACCGAGGGCATCTTGCAGGGCCGCACGTCCAATGGCCGCGCCTTCGTGGGCCGCGATGCGGTCCACATCCTCCTGCCGCCGCGACCCAGGGACACCGCTGCGTCCCGTCCTGTGAAACCGCGGCGCTGACCCCGCCCCGCCCCCGGTCGAGGAGGGGCCTGCTCGCCCCGCTTCGTGGTACAATGAGCGGGTTGAACCGGCGCACGACCGGTGCGCAGCATCCCTCAAACCTCCAGCATCTGTTGCCGCGCATGACCGGAGAACGTGTGACACTCCCGCTGCACAGCAGTCCGCTGACCGTGCCCCTGTCCGCACGCCCCGCTGATCCGGCACGAAACCCCAGCCGGCCATCCGACACATCGCGACGCACCGCCTGTCTTGGGCACAGGTGAAGGCCACCACAGGAGGTCCCATGTTCCAAGGTCGGTTGCGCAGGAGGCTCGTCGCGCTCGGTTGCGGGGCGCTCTTCCTCGGCGGGGCCCCGGCATTGGCCGCCAAGATCCCAGAGGAGGACGCGGAGTTGCCGCCCTTCGCCGGGCCCCTGGCGATGCGCAACGACAACCCCCTGTACCTGCCCTTGTTCGCGCCGATCATGTCCGAGCGCGCCACGGTCACGCGGGCGGGGAAACTCTCCTGGGACGTCACATACGTCAACTCCAACAACGCCGTGGAGCAGGACAATTTCACGCGGACGGACCTCGTCATCCTGGACACGGAGGTCCAGCGGACCGAGCTCGACCTGCGGTACGGAGTGACCGACCGCCTCGAAATGGCCCTCCGGGTGCCGTACGTGGCGATGGGGGGCGGCTACATGGACCACTTCATCGAGTCGGCGGAGGAGGCGTTCGGGTTCACCGTGCCCGGCGTGCGCGAGAGCGGCACGGCGAATGACTTCCACTATCTCGTGAAGGTCAACGGGGAGACGCTGATTGACCGGACCGATCCGATCGATGGCCTGGCCGACATCCCCGTGCAGGTCAAGTATCAGTTCCGGGACCGCCCGGAGGGCCTGCTCCCGCGGATGGCCGTGCGCAGTGTGCTGAAGCTGCCGACCGCGACCACGTCGCTCCTCGGCAACGACCGGGTGGACTGGGGCGTCGGGCTCCTGGGCGAGCAGCCCCTCGGGCGTCGGGTCCTGCTCTGGGGCAACTCCGACGTGACGTCCGCGCATGGGCCGCCGGAGCTCAAGAGCCTGGACATTGACCCGGTCATGATCTCCGGCACGGCCGGGATGGAAATCCTGTTGACCGAGAAGGCCTCGGTCGCGGTGCAGGCCACGATGGCGACGAATCCCTATCCGACCTTCCATGATGACCTCACCGTCCTCAATCGGGTTCCGATCGGCGTCGGCCTCGGGTGGAACTACCGGCTCTTCAAGACGACCAGAATTCGGCTCATGGCGGCCGAGAACCTCGCGCACCCCACCTGGCCGGACTTCTCGTGGAGCGCGGCCATTCAGAGCGAGTTCTGAGGACGGGCCGCCCATCGCGGAGGCCGGCGCGCCCCTGACCCGCAGCCCCGGCACGCGACACCAAACGCACGGCATGCCTCCCAACGCCGCCCGCCTGTGCTGGCTGCCAGTTGCGGCCACCCTGGTCCTGCCGCTGGCGGGCTGCGGCAGCCCGAGGGACAAGGCGCTGCTGCTCAAGGACTGGGAGGAGGTGTGCGTGCCGCTCGACATACGCACGTTTCGCTCCCTGGACGAGGCGCTGGCCGAGAAGGGCTACGGCAACGTCATGGCCTCCGATCTGAAGCTGGTCTTCCTCTATCGGGAATCGCAGTTCGACGGTGGCACCGGACCCGGAATTATCGTGTATTCGGATGAGTCTGGGGTGCCCGCGAGCACGGCCTTTACGAAGATGCGCGTGTGGCAGTTCTACGAAGCGGCGCTCGCGGATCCCAGTGCCGGCGGCATCCACGTCAACCCCGACGCCCCGGACAAAAATCCCTAGAACCGGTTTCATAAATGCCTGAGCACGATCATCGCACACGCGACATGGAAGAACGCGCCGTACATGGCCGGCAGATACTCGTACCGAATCACCA
>SBAZ01000047.1 GCA_005239935.1 Planctomycetales bacterium
CCGCTGGCCTCCGTTGGCGCGCCGCGGCCGCCGGAGGCGCGGCTGCAGGTGCTGCGCGCCGCGCTGCCCGCGATCCGCCGCAGCCTCGGCCGCGCGCGGCGCGTCTGCATCAGCTTCACGGACACACCGGACGTCCTGGCGTTCGTCACCGCCCGGGACACGTAGTCGATGGTCCGCCGGTAGCTCGACGCGCCGTCCGGCCCCCAGGTGATCAGCCCGTGGTGCGCCAGCACGGCGCCGTGGCTGCCGGGCTGCCGGCGATAGGCCTCGGCCACGCGGCGGGCCAGCGCAAAGCCCGGCTGGATGTACGGAATCCAGAGCAGCCGCTCGCCGAGGACCCGCCGAACGAGCGCCTCGCCGCCCCGGGTGTTGGCCAGCCCCAGGATGGCATCTGCGTGCGTGTGGTCGACGGCGGCCTCGGGAATCAGCGCATGCAGGAGCGTCTCGATGGAGGGGCGTGGGGCGCGGGGCGCCAGGAGACAGCGCTCCAGGAACGTGACCATGGCCTCATCGGTCATCGCGGTGCGCCGCGCGAGCAGCCGCAGCGCGTCGAGCCGCAGCGGCGCGAAGTGGGCCGGCCCGCAGCCCTTGAGGTCGGCGCCGCTGCCCTTGACCCAGAGGACGTCTTGCGGCCGGCCCAGGAGGTCCGGCTCGACGCACTTGATCGAGGTGTTGCCGCCGCCGAAGAGCCCGAGCCTGTCTTCCGCACCGATCAGGCCGGAGCGATAGACGAGCGCCTCGAGCGGGGTGAACCGTCTCGCGGCCGTGGCACGCCAGCGGCTATGCATGGACCAGCGCCCTCCGGACGGCGCCAGGGCGCGCCCGTCCCGGAGCGCGCATCAGGGCGCGGATCGTCCGCGGCCCCGGCGCGACCAGGCCGCGTTCTGTCAGCAGGCCGGTGAGGTACGCGGCGGGGGTGACGTCGAAGGCCCAGTTGCGCGCCGCGGCCCCGTCGGCCGCGACCCGCACGTGCGCCAGCCGCCCGTCGTCCGCCGGGCCGCTGACCCGGAGCACTTCGTCCGGCCCGCGCTCCTCGATCGGGATCTCCGCCCCCGTGGGGCACGCGAGGTCGATCGTGGTCGTGGGGGCCGCCACGTAGAAGGGAATGCGGTGGGCGCGGGCCAGCACCGCCAGCGCGTAGGTGCCGATCTTGTTTGCCACGTCGCCGTTGGCCGCGATCCGGTCGGCGCCGACGATGACGAAGTCCACCAGCCCCTGGCGCATTACATGGCCCGCGGCCGTGTCGGCCAGGACCGTGTACGGCACGCCCTCCTGGCCCAGCTCCCAGGCGGTCAGCCGGGCGCCCTGCCCGCGGGGGCGCGTCTCCATCACCCAGACGCTGACGCGCTTGCCCCGGTGGTGGGCTTCGTAGACCGGCGCGAGGGCGCTGCCCCAGTCGGCGAAAGCCAGCCAGCCGGCGTTGCAGTGCGTCATCACTCGGCTCCTGCCGCGCCGGAAGAGCTGCTGGCCCAGCGCGCCAATGCGCCGGCCGCGCGCGGCGTCCTCGTCCGCGATCGCCTGCGCGATGGCCGCCGCCCGCGCCCGCCGCGCCGCCACGGGTGCGCCCACCGGCAGGCCCGCGAGGACCCGCTCCACGCTGTAGAAGAGGTTCCGCGCCGTCGGCCGCGTCCCCCGCAGGAGCTCGGCAGCCTCGGCCATCGCCCGGTCGAACGCCCTGGCCGGTGCGTGCCGCGCGGCCTGGGCCATCGCGTAGCCCGCCGCCACGCCGATCGCCCCGGCGCCGCGTACGGTCATGGCGCGAATCGCTTCGGCGGTCTCTTGGTGGGTGCGCAGGGAGACGACCTTGAACCGGAACGGCAGCAGGCGCTGGTCAATGAGCTTGACCGCGCCCCCGTCCATCCAGACCGTCCGATAGGCGACCCCGTTGACGCGCATCCCCTGCTCCGCGGGTCAGACCTCGACGCGCTCGATCACCCCGCGCAGCAGGG
The DNA here is from genome assembly GCA_005239935.1 of Planctomycetales bacterium. Lineage (GTDB taxonomy): Bacteria > Omnitrophota > Gorgyraeia > Aquiviventales > Aquiviventaceae > SBAZ01. The sequence continues at coordinate 1,950 of SBAZ01000047.1, forward strand.
CCGTGAGCTTCGGCTCGGTCTCGGCGGCGATGCGCAGGAGCTCCTCGATCGAGGCCGGCTGGAGCTGCTCGGGGATGCAGGCGTCCGACACGACCACGACCGCCAGGACGCGCAGCCCGGCATGGCGCGCCGCGAGCACCTCCGGCACGACGGACATCCCGACAACGTCTGCCCCGGCCTGGCGCAGGAAGCGGTACTCGGCCTTGGTTTCGAGGTTCGGACCGGCCACCGCGACGTAGACCCCGGGGCGCACCGGCGCACCCTGCGCCCGGGCGACCTCCAGCGTCAGCGCGCGCAGCGCCGGGTCGTATGGCTCGGACATGTCGGGAAACCGCGGCCCGACCGCCTCGTCGTTCGGGCCGGCCAGCGGGTTCACCCCCATGAGGTTGAGGTGGTCTTCGAGCAGCACCAGCGAGCCAGGCGGCATGGCGGGGTTCATGCTGCCCACGATGCTCGTGAGCACGAGGATTCTCGCGCCCAGCGCGTGGAGCAGCCGCACCGGGTAGACGATTTGCTCGGAGGAGTGGCCTTCGTAGTAGTGGAACCGGCCGCTGAGCACCGCGACCCGCCGCGGCCCCAGCGTCCCGAGCGTCAACCGGCCCTCGTGCCCGGGCGCGGTCGCCTGCGGCATGTGAGGCAGCTGCGCATACTCGAGCTCGGCTTCAACCCGCACCGACTTCGCCAGGGCCCCCAGGCCGGACCCAAGGATAAGGCCGATCTCCGGGCGGAAGCGGGTGTGCGTGTCGATGGCGTGGCAGGTATCGTCCAGCCGCTGGCGCAACGGGGTCGTGGTTTGCAACATGCGGGATGCCTCCTATCCGTCGGGGCGCGGCGGGGACTTGCACCGGGTTGACTCTAACAGGCCGGGCAGGAGGTGTCAAACCACGGGGCAGTTTGGTGCTGCAGGCTGTGGACGCACACCAGGCCCCGCCCTAGCCCTGATCCCCTGCGCCCGATATCCCGAACCACTCGCGGACCAGCCCCAGGAACCGCTCCGGCTCCTCCCGGAACAGATGCTGGGCATGCCCGCCGCCCTCGATGATTTCGAGCCGCTTCGGCTCCGAGGCCGCCGCATGCAAGCGCCGGCCGTGCTCCACCCCGACGATGACGTCCTTCGTCCCGTGGATGAAGAGCACCGGCAGCGGGGCCAACGCCTGCACATGGTCGATGGCGCGCTCTTTCTTGAGGAGCGGATTCCCAGGCCGGCAGCCCGAGCCGCGCTCCGTCCCCCGCAGCCCGGTGCGCATCGCCTCCGGCGTCCACCACTTGATATCCACCTGCTCGAACGCGCACGGAGCACTCACGCTGACCAGGCTCTGCACCGCCCCAGGGTGCCTGCGCGCGGTCAGGATGCTGATCGCCCCGCCCATCGAGAACCCCACGAGCCCGATCCAGGCATACTCCGCCCGGGCCATGGCCAGCACCGCATCCAGGTCAGCCCCCTCTTTGGCCGAGAACGTGTACAGGCCGGTGGATAGCCCATGCCCGCGGAAGTCCATCGCCAGCACATCAAAGTCGTTCGCCAGCGCCCGGCTCATTCGCTGAAAGGTCGGGGTCTCCTTGCTCTGCCAGAAGCCCGGGCAGATGATGACCGCCGCGCGCCGCCCTGCTTCGCGGTAGGCGGCCACGGACACCTGGATGCCATCCGGCGTGCGCAGCGTCCGGCGTTCGACCTCCATCAGGACCCTGGCTCCGCCGGGATGATCGGCAGCACGAGCCGGGAGGGCGTGGCCGGCCCGTGGTGGACGGTCTGCGTCGCCGGCACGAGCCGGCGCTCCGTGGGGATGTCGCCGCCGGTGTTGGGGTTGCGGTCAAAGCGGGGGTAGTTGCTGCTGGACACCTCCAGGCGGATGCGGTGGGCCCGAAGGAACACCCTGCTCGTAGGCGCCAGCTCGAGCCGGATCTCCGCGGGCTGCACGCGCCCGTCGTAGGACTGGCGCAGGATGCCCTCGCACACATTGTACGCCGCGCCATCCGGGTGGACGTCCACCAGCTTGCCGGTAAAGTCCGTGTGTGGTGCAGTCGTGGAGACGTGCAGGATGACTTCGATCGGCCCGGTCACTTCCACATCCTGCTTGAGGGCCGGCGTACTGTAGACCAGGACATCGGCGCGCTGCTCGAGGCCGTTCTGCCGCTCGATGCCACCGGCTTCGCCGAACATCGCCCCGCCGGCCGTCGGCACCGGGTGGGCCGGGTCATAAATGAAGGTATCCTCACCCGCGGCCTCAGGCAGGGTCATCGTGAGCATCCCATCGCCGCCCGCGGTGTTCGCGCGTCCCCGGCTGTCAAGATAGTACGGCACGTACCGGGTGCGGGCCAGCGGCCACTCGCGCTCCTCCCGCCATTGCTCGGCCCCCTGGACATAGAGCCGGATCGGCGCCTCATCCGGATCGGCCATGCCGCCCTTGAGGTGCCGGTCGAACCACGGCAGGCTCGGCACGAAGCTCTCGAGCCGGTAACTGCGAAGTTTGGGACCTCCTGGGTCCTCAGCGGTCTTCGCGTGCGCCCAGGGCCCGATGATCAGGCGGCTCCCCGCCGCCACCTCCGGGGCCGCGCCCTGGCGGATCCGCACGAAGTCGTTGATCGCGACCGGCAGGAACGGGTCCTGCCACCCGGCCATGATCAGGATGGGCGCGGCCAGCCGCTCGGCGCGCCGCTCGCCGTCCACCATCGCCCAGTACGCATCGCGGGTCGGGTGGCTAACCCACTCATTGAAGAACGAGATGTCCTGGCCCAGGCGGTCATCGGCCTCGATGAGCGGGACCCCGTCGTAGCCGGGTTGCAGCCGCGCGCGGCTCGGGGGCTTGGGGAGCTCCAGCCCGCTCCACACCCCCCAGAAGAGCGCACTCGCCAGCGAGAACGCCCCGCCCCGGTAGAACATGGGATACCACTCCGAGCTGCAGATCTGCACGTTCAGCGCCGACAGGCCCGGGTCCTGCAGGTCCCCAAGCACCCACTGCGTGTAGCCGAAGTACGACCCGCCCCACATCCCGACTTTGCCGTCGAACCAGGGCTGCTGGGCGATCCACGCGAGCGTGTCCATGCCGTCCTGCCGCTCATGGCGGAAGGGATCGTAGCGCCCGCCTGAGGGGTAGCGCCCCCGGGTCGCCTGCATGATGACCGTGTACCCGCGCTCCGCCCACATCCGGCCCACGGTGTCGGCCAGCAGGCGGTACGTCAGACCTCGCAGCAGCGGCAGCCGCACCAGCACGACGGGGGTCTTTGCCAGGCGCTGCGGGTGGTAGACATTCGCCTTCAGGATGACCCCGTCCGCCATCTCCATCGGGACGTAGCGCTCCCTGCGCACAGCGTACTGGGCCGGCCGAGCACCCAGCTCGTAGGCGAGGCGCATCGGCAGCACCTGGTACCCGACCCAGCCGGCCAGGCCCAGCCCGGCCGCGGCCGAGGCGGCGGCCGCGCCGCTCCACCGCACCCACCCTGGGAACCGCGAGCGCCCGGCCCGTGGCGCCTGGGCCCGGTGGTAGTGCCCCACCACCAGGACGAACGCCGCCAGGACCCAGTGGAAGAAGATCGGGATCGACCCGCCGGTCCAGCGCTCCAGCGGATACAGGCTCATCCGCAGGACGTACCGGATGACCATGACCGCGAGGTAGAGGATCCCGAAGACCAGCAGCCCGGTGCCCAGGCCGCGGCGCGGCACGGCCCAGAACCCGCGCCCGCGCGAGAAGTCGAGGCAGATGCGGCCGAAGAGGACGAGGATGGCGACCTGGCTCGCCAGCAGGGCCGGATAGGCCAAAGCACCCGAGAACCACTCCTCCATCGGCGGGAGGAACGGCGCCCAGCCTGCGGCCACCAGGGCGTGGCCCAGCACCCGCAGGAGGAAGAGCCCGAGCAGCGCCCAGAGGACTGGTGCGTGCCGTCGGGCGGTATCGTGCGTCATGGAAGGAGCCACGGCCCGCTCAGTCTTGCGCGGCGGGTCGGCCTAAATGCGCCCCCCATTGCACGTTAACATATCCTGAACGATGGGAGGGCGCATTTACCCTGAGCGAAGTCGAAGGGTAACCCCTCGACGCGCCCCGC
>SBAZ01000110.1 GCA_005239935.1 Planctomycetales bacterium
CGCGTCACCGGCTACAGCCGCAGGCCCGCCACACTGCGCGCGGCCAGACGGGGGGGCGCGATTGACGCGGGCACGACCGACCTGCGCGCGGCGGTGCGGGGCGCCGACGTCGTCGTCCTCGCCACCCCGGTGGACGCGATCGTGCCGCTGGCACGTCGCGTGGCTCGCCTGGTCCGCCCGGGCACAGTCCTCACCGACGTCGGTAGCACCAAGGCCGGCATCATCCGCGCCCTGCGCCGGCTGCCGCGCGGCGTCGCGTTCGTCGGCGGCCACCCGCTGGCAGGTTCGGAGCGGCGCGGGATTGCCGCGATCCAGCCCCACCTCTTCCAGGGCTCGACGTGCGTGCTGGCGGCCGGCGGGTCGGCCCGGGCGGCGGAGCGCGTCGCCAGGCTGTGGCGCGCCGCCGGGGCGCGGGTCGTGCGCTTCGGGCCCGAGCGGCACGACCGGCTCCTCGCCTCCGCCAGCCACGTGCCGCACCTCGTGGCCTTCGCCCTCGCGCGCGCCGTGCGCGCGCGGCCGCTACCAGCACCCCGCAGCCTCCTCGACATGACCCGTATCGCGCAAAGCGACCCCGACCTCTGGGACGATATCTTCCTCACCAACCGCGCCGGACTGCGCCGCGCCATCCAGGCCTTCGACCGCGAATGGCGGGAGGCGGTCCGGCTCGTCAGTGCCCGGCGCGGAGCCGCCCTGCGCCGCTACCTCGCGCACGCCCAGCGCCGCCGGAGCGCGCTCGACCATGCCTAGGATCCGCCACGCCCCCGCGCGCCCGACGCCCAGGACACTCGTCATCACCATCGACGGCCCGGCCGGGTGCGGCAAGAGCACGGTCGCCAAGCAGCTGGCCCACGAGTTGGGGCTCATGTACCTCGACACGGGTGCCACGTACCGCACCCTCGCGCTGGCCGCGCTGCAGGAGGATCCGCCGGTCGTGGCGGATGCCCGACGTCTCGCGGGGCTGGCGCGCCAATTGCCGATCCGGCTGGATAAGACGGCGCAGGGGAGCCTGCGAGTCTTCTTGGGAGACGACGACGTGAGCAGGAAGATCCGCACGGAGCAGGTGACCGAGGTCGCGGCCCAGATCTCGCAGTATCCCGAGGTGCGCGGCGCGATGGTCGAGCGCCAGCGCGAGCTCGCCAACACGCACGGGGTCGTGGTCGAAGGCCGTGACACCGGCTCGGTCGTGTTCCCCCACGCGACCCACAAGTTCTTCCTCGACGCGGATCCGGCCGTGCGCGCCAAGCGCCGGCAGGAAGAACTCGCCAAACACTATGGCTCCCGAACACCGCTGGCCCTGATCCGCGAGCAGATTGACCTCCGTGACGGGTTGGACCGCTCCCGCGTCGTGGGGCCGTTGGTGTGCCCGCCCGGCGCGGTCGTCATCGACACGACGCGGCTGACGGTGACCCAAGTGGTCGACCGGATGCGGCACATCCTCCGCGCGCCCCGTCGCGCCCGGCCGTGATCCCACCACCTGTCGTCCGCAGCACCGCCATCGTGTACCACGCATCGTGCTGCGGGCGCGGCAGACTGGGAGGCTCGGTTCGGACGGATTGCGCCCGCCGCGCGTCCCGCCTGCGGGCGGGACATCGGCAGGTGGTGGGATGATCGCCTTCTGCTATGCCATCTCCAAGCTCGCGCTCTGGGTGTTCTTCCGGCTCGGCTTCGGGCTGGAAGTCACGGGCGCCGAGCACGTCCCGCGCGCCGGCGGCTTCGTCCTGGCCTCGAACCACGTCAGCTACTTCGACCCGCCCCTCTTGGGCGCGGCGTGCCCGCGGCGCCTGCACTTCATGGCCCGCGCGACCCTCTTTCAGCACTGGCTGCTCGGGGCGTTCATGCGCAGCGTGGGGGTCATGCCGCTGCAACGGGGGCAGAGCGATCTGCCCGGGTTGCGGCTGGCCATCCAGAGGCTGCGCCGCGGCGAACCGGTCGCCATTTTCCCGGAGGGCGCGCGGCAACCCAACGGGCGGTTGGGGCAGGCGCGCCGGGGCGTAGGCCTCCTGGCCATGCAGGCGCAGGTGCCGATCGTGCCCGTGGTGGTCCGCGGGACCTTCGAGGCGCTGCCACTGGGTGCGCGCTGGCCGCGCCGCGCGAAAATTCGGGTTGCCTTCGGCCCCTCGATTTCCTATACTGACGCTCCCGCGTCTGACGCCTCGACGCTGGCAACCCCGGACCCTAGGAGACCGGGGCAGGCCGGTGCTGAACCGGCCCCGGCTGGGGCGGCGGCGCGCGGTCGGCACGAAGCGCTCGCGAACGTTGTGACCCACCGGTGGCACCGTCTCGCGGACCAACTCAATGGCTGATGAGCCCGATCCCATGATCACCGCAACCGACACCTCCGAACTGCAGGCGCTCTATGAGCAAAGCCTGCGCGGCATCACCGAAGGCCAGATCGTCAAAGGCAGGATCATCTCCCTCACGGCCGGCGACGTGGTCGTGGACATCGGCTTCAAGTCCGAGGGCACGATCAACCGCCTCGAGTTCGCGAACGCGAACGAGTTGAAGGTGGGCGATGAGGTTGAGGTCCTCGTGGAAAATATCGAGGACGAACAGGGCACGGTGATCCTCTCCAAGCACAAGGCCGAACGCCAGAAGGGCTGGGAGCGGATCATTACGAGCTACAAGGAAGGCGACATCATCGACGGCCGCCCGGTGCGCAAGGTCAAGGGCGGCCTCATGGTGGATATCGGCATGGAAGCGTTCATGCCGGCCTCCCTGGCCTCGATGAAGGGCTACGCGAACCTCGACGGCCTGATCGGGCAGAGCCTTAAGTTCATCATCCTCAAGATCTCACGCGCGCGGAAGAACATCGTCGTCTCGCACCGCGACTACCTCCTGCGCGAGAAAGACGCCATCCGCAAGACCCTCATCGAGTCGCTCAGCGTCAGCGAGCGGCGGACCGGCACCGTCAAGAATCTCACCGACTTCGGGGCCTTCGTGGATCTTGGCGGTGTGGACGGTCTGCTGCACATCAGTGACATCTCCTGGGGACGCATCGGCCATCCCTCAGACGTGCTCAACGTCGGCCAGTCGCTGGACGTCGTCGTCCTCTCCGTGGACAAGCAGACCAGTAAGGTCTCGCTCGGCCTCAAGCAATTGCTGCCCAGCCCCTGGGACCATGCCGAGACCAAGTACCCGGTGGGCACCCGGATTAAGGGGAAGGTCGTCAACATCGTCCCCTACGGCGGGTTCGTCGAGGTCGAACCCGGCATCGAGGGGCTGGTGCACATCTCCGAGCTGTCCTGGACCAAACGGATCGGCCATCCCTCCGAGGTCCTGCAGGTGGGGCAAGAGATCGAAGCCCAGGTCCTGGCGGTGGACGCCAAGAACCAGCGCCTGTCGCTGGGCGTGCGCCAGGCGCAGGGCGACCCCTGGCAGACCGCCGCCGAGAAGTACCAGCCCGGCACGAAGGTCGTGGGCCGCGTGCGGCAGTTGACGGACTACGGCGCCTTTATCGAGCTGGAGGACGGCCTCGAGGGGATGCTCCATAACGCGGACATCTCCTGGACGCGCAAGATCAACCACCCCTCCGAGCTGCTCAAGAAAGGTCGGATGGTGGACGTGGTCGTGCTCACCTGCGAGCCAGACAACCACCGTATCACCCTCGGGATGAAACAGCTCACCGACGATCCCTGGCCGCAGCTGGTCCAGCGCTTCTCGGTCGGCTCGGTCATCCAGGGGACCGTCACGAAGGTGGCCGGCTTCGGCCTCTTCGTCGAGATCGCCCCGGACGTCGAGGGGCTCCTGCACCTCTCCGAACTCGAGCTGGGCCCGACCGAGAAGGTCGAGGAGCGCTACAAGGTCGGCACCAGTGTACGGGTCCAGGTCATCAAGCTGGATGAGCTGGAGCGCAAGATTGGCCTCAGCAACAAGAACCTGCCGCCGGAATCCGCCGGCTGAGGCACGGCCGCTCCCGCCGGGACCGGCCACCCACCTCCGCCCATGACTGCTGAGGGCGCCCTCGAGCGCATCCGCCGGGGTGCGACCGAGATCATCACCGAGGCGGAGCTCGCCAAGAAGCTCGCCGCTGGGCGCCCGCTCGTTGTCAAGGCTGGTTTCGACCCCACCGCCCCAGACCTCCACCTGGGCCACACCGTCCTCCTGCGGAAACTGCGCCATTTTCAGGAGCTCGGCCACAAGGTCATCTTCCTCATCGGCGACGCCACCGGGCTCGTCGGCGACCCCTCGGGCCAGAACGTGACCCGCAAGGTCCTCTCGCGCCAGGACGTGGCCGAGAACGCCAAGACGTATCTGGCTCAGGTCCGCAACGTCCTTCGCACGGACAAGGCCGTGTTCCAGGTTGCCTACAACAGCGACTGGTTCGTGCCGAGCCCGCATCCGGGGCAGGCAGCCACGGAGTCGTTCGACTTTCCGCACCTGGTCGCGCTGGCCTCCCGGATCACGGTCGCTCGCCTCATCGAGCGCGACGACTTCGCGAGGCGCCTGAAGGCCGGCAAGCCGATTACGTTCCTCGAACTGTTCTACCCCGTCATGCAGGGTTACGACTCGGTCAAGATCGCCGAGCACTTCGGCGCGTGCGACGTCGAGCTCGGCGGCACCGACCAGAAGTTCAACCTGCTCATGGGTCGGGAACTGCTCAAGGCCTACGGCCAAGAGCCGCAGGTCGTCCTGACGATGCCGCTCCTCGAGGGCACCGACGGCGTCCAGAAAATGTCCAAGTCCCTGGGCAACCACATCGGCATCACGGAGCCGCCGGCGCAGATGTTCGGCAAGCTCATGTCCATCCCGGACACCCTGATCATCCGCTACTACGCCCTGCTGACGGATGTCCCCGCCGCCCGGATGACCGAGCTCGAGCAGCAGATGAAGGCGCGGACCGTCAACCCCCGGGACGCCAAGGCCAACCTGGCCCTGGACGTGACCGCCCTCTACCACGGCCCGGAGGCGGCCCAGCGGGCCAAGCAGGAGTTTTTCAAGGTCTTCTCCAAGCGCGAGCAACCCACCGAGATGGCTGAAGTGCAGGTCGCCGGCGAGAAGGGCGGCGCGCTGGATTTGGTGGCGCTCTTGGTGGAGGCCGGCCTGGCGAAAACCAAGAACGACGCGCGCCGCCTCCTCAGCCAGGGCGGCGTCAAACTGGACGGCCGGGTGGTCAAGGAGCCGCAGGTGGCTGCGCCAGGGCGGGGCGGGGCGGTGCTCCAGGTGGGCAGCCGGCATTTCCGCAAGTTGGTGCCGGCGAAAGGGCTCGCGAAAGCGGCTTGACACCTCACGCCGCCGGTGCTAAGGTATCGGGTGCCGATGCGAACGAGCAAAGGCGGTTGAAAAGCTAGCCCAACGTCGACTTCTTTCCAAGACGTCATGAGCGCCTTCGCGAGAAGGCGCTCTTTC
>SBAZ01000060.1 GCA_005239935.1 Planctomycetales bacterium
CCCCAAGCCGCTGGAAACCGTGCAGACGCCGGGGAAGCACACGGTGGAGCAGGTCAGCGCGTTCCTGAAGGTGCCCCCCGCGAAGCTGATCAAGACGCTGCTCTATGAGGACGGGACCTCCCACGTCGCCGCGCTCGTGCGCGGCGACCATGAGGTGAATGAGGCGAAACTGGCGCGCGTGGCCAGCTCCGCGCGGCTGCAGCTGGCCGCGGCCGGCACGATCCTGCGGCTCACAGGGGCCCCCATGGGATTCACCGGACCTGTCGGTCTCAAGGGCGTGCGACTGTTGGCGGACCATGCGGTCATGCGGGTCGTCAACGGCGTGGCAGGCGCCAACGCGCCGGAGGCTCATCTGATCAACGTCAACCCCGGCCGGGATTTCAGCCCGGAGACCGTGGCCGACTTGCGCGTCGTGACCACCCAGGACAGGTGCCCGAACTGCGGCAAGACGCTGGCGTTCGTGCGCGCCATCGAGGTCGGCCACGTCTTCAAGCTGGGCACCAAGTACACCGCCCTCCTCGGTGCCACCGTGCAGGGCAGCGCAGGCGGCGCACCGACCCCCATGATCATGGGCTGCTATGGGATCGGGGTGAATCGGATCGTGGCCTCGGCGGTCGAGCAAGGCCATGATGCCCAAGGCATCATTTGGCCGACGGGCCTCGCGCCGTTCCATGTGCTGGTCAGCGTGCTCGAAGCCTCCAACCACGACCTCCTCCGGGTCGGGGAAGAACTCTCTAACGCACTGAGCGACAAAGGGTTCGACGTGCTCCTGGATGATCGTCAGCAATCGCCCGGCAGCAAGCTCAAGGACGCTGACCTGATCGGAATCCCGGTGCAGGTGATTGTCGGCAAGACCTGGGTGTCGGAGCAGGCTGTTGAGGTGGTGGCCAGGGCGAAGAAATCCGAGAAAATGAAGATGGCGCCGGCTCAAGTGCCGGGGATGGTCCACAAACTGCTTGACTTTCCGTCGTCGTCGTAGTACGTTGCAGCATCGGGTGTTAGGCACGGCCAAAGTGGGTCGCCCCCACTTTTTTTGTTCTCTGGGGCCGTCATCAGCAGGCCCGAGGAGCAAGTGGATGGACGACCCACGGACCGGCCAGATACGCGCGCTGATTGAGCCGATCCTGGCAGACCGACAGCTGGAGTTGGTGGAGTTGACCTGTCGGCCGGCTGGGGGGCAGGTCATCGTGCGCCTGCTGGTGGACCGGCCAGGCGGCATCACGCTCGCGGGCTGCGCGCAGGCCAACCAGGCGGTGAGCACGGCGCTGGAAGCGACGAACCTGATCAGCGAGAGCTACACCGTGGAGGTGTCCTCGCCTGGGCTCGACCGACCGCTGACGACGAAGCGCGACTTCGAGCGGTGTGTGGGCGAGCGACTGCGACTGACGGTGGCCGAGGGCGAGGGCCGCACTCGCGAGCTGCTCGGCACGCTGCTCGCGGTGCAACCCGAGCCGGAAGCGGTGGTGCTGAAGCTGCCTTCCGGCAACGTGACCGTGCCGCTGGCCGAGATCCGGCAGGCGAAGAAGGCCGTGCAGTGGTGACGAGGTGATGGGGACGTTTCTCGGCCACCGAGGTGCTTGGGTGATGAGCCGAGACATGTCCCCGCTGTTGAGCGCATGAACGCTGAGTTATTGACGATTCTCGAAACGATTGAGCGGGACAAGGGCATTGACCGCGAGATTCTCATCCAGGCGGTCGAGGCCGCCCTGGCCACCGCCGCCAAGAAGACCCTCGGCATGGCCGAGGAGGACGAGTTGACGGTCACCATCGACCGGCAGAACGGGAAACTGCACGCCGTGGCGGCCGGCCAAGAGGTCCGTTCACTCGACTTCAGCCGCATCGCGGCCCAGACCGCCAAGCAGGTCATCATCCAGAAGATCCGCGAGGCCGAGCGCGAGGTCGTCTTCACCGAGTATCAGGGCCGGGTGGGCGACATCCTCACGGGGACCGTGCACCGCTTCGAGCGGGGTGACATTATCGTCGAGGTCGGGCGCGCCGAAGCCGTGCTGCCAAAGTCCGAGCGCATCCCGCATGAGGAGCACCACCAGGGCGACCGGGTGCAGGGCTACGTGCTCGAGGTCCGCAAGACGACGCGTGGGCCCGCGATCGTGCTCTCCCGGACCCACGAGGGGTTCATCCGCGGCCTCTTTGCGCTGGAGGTGCCCGAGATCGCCGAAGGGATCGTGCAGATCAAAGGCATCGCCCGTGAGGCGGGCGACCGCACCAAGATCGCCGTGACGTCGACCGACGAGAAGGTGGACTGCGTCGGGGCCTGCGTGGGCATGCGCGGCACGCGGGTGAAGAATATCGTCCGCGAGCTCCACGGCGAGAAGGTGGACATCATCCGCTGGCACGACGACATCAAGGAGTTCATCGCGGCCGCGCTCTCGCCCGCCCAGATCAGCGAGATTCAGCTGCAGGGGGACGCGAAGCAGGCCCTCGTGATCGTGGACGATGACCAGCTCTCACTCGCGATCGGCAAGAAGGGGCAGAACGTGCGCCTGGCCTCCAAACTGTCCGGCTGGCAGCTCGACATCAAGAGTCGTTCGCAGATGACCGCCGGGCCCGATGTGCCGCTGGCCAGCCTGCCGGGCGTCGGGCCCGCCATCGAGCAGCGCCTCGCCGAGGCCGGCGTGACGAGCGTCCTGCAGTTGGCCGTGCTGACGATGGAGCAGCTGACGGCCATCAAGGGCATCGGCGAGAAGACGGCGCACAAGATCTTGGACGCCGCCAAGACCGCGGTGCAGCCCAAGGCCAATGGCGCCGCGGCTCACGCAGCCGAGACGCCGGTGGCTGCGGAGGCCGATGAGGTCGGTGAGCGCCCGCGGCTCGCGCCGCCCCCAGCGGAGCCCCCCGCCGCCACGCCGGAGGAGGGCGCACCGGCTGGTGACGTGTCGGCTGAGACACCGCCCGCCGCGCCGGCCCCGCAGTCCGCGGATCCTCCGGCGGACGAACCGCCTGACGAACATGCCAAGGAGTCCTCGAGCGATGCGGGTCAGTGAACTCGCCAAGACCCTCAAGATGCCCTCCAAGGATCTGTTGGAGACGCTGAAGACACTCCGGATTGCCGGCAAGACGGCCGCCAGCACGCTCGACGCGGACACGATCAACCGCATCCGCAAGGCGCTGGCTCAGGCGAAAAAGCTGGCCGCCAAGAATGCGGCCAAAGCGAAGCCAGCCGCCAAGCGCGCCGCCGCCGCGGGCAAACGGCCGGTGGGGGCCAGACTGGTCCCGCCGCCTGCGCCGCCGCAGAAATCCCCGGCCGCCGCGCCCGTGAAAGGACCAGTCGTGAGTCCTGCGGGCAAGACGGCCGCCGCGCTGGCGCCGCCTGCTCTCAAGGCCGCGCCGGCCGAGCACCTGAAGATCGCGGCTGCGCCCTCCGCACCGGCCGCGACGAAGTCCCAGGCACCGGCGGCGAAGCCCCAGCTGGCCGCGCCGGTGAAGTCTGCGGCGGCCCCGGCCGCCGCGCCGGCCAAGGCGGCCCCAGCGAAGAAGGTCCGGCTGGAGCCCGCACCGGAGCCCCCTGCAGAGCCGGTGGGACCGCCGAAGCAGCTCTCGCTGAGATTTCCCGTCACGGTCAAGGAGTTGGCGCTCGAGATGGACGTCAAGCCCACCGAGCTCATCAAGCACCTCATGGGGGAGGGGATCTTCGCCGCCATGGTGCAGTTGCTCGATGAGGCGACGGTCACCAAGATCGCGCCGGCCTTCCACTGCGAAGTCCTTCCGCAGCCGACGCTCGAGGACGAGCTCTTGCAGGCGGCCCAGCCCGACCCGGCGAACCTGAAGCCGCGCGCGCCTGTCGTCACTTTCATGGGGCACGTGGACCACGGCAAGACCAGCCTGCTGGATGCGATCCGACGCGCCAAGGTGGCGGAGGGTGAAGCCGGCGGCATCACGCAGCACATCGGCGCCTATGAGGTCGCGCTCCCGACAGGGCACGTGACCTTCCTCGACACGCCGGGCCACGAGGCGTTCAGCGCCTTGCGCGCGCGCGGGGCCAACGTGACCGACATCGTGGTGCTCGTCGTCGCCGCCAATGACGGCGTGATGCCGCAAACCGTCGAAGCCATTGATCACGCGCGCGCCGCGAACGTACCCATCGTGGTCGCCATCAACAAGTCGGACTTGCCCGAGGCCAACCCGCAGAAGGTCAAACAGCAACTGGCACAGCACCAACTGATGGCGGAGGACTGGGGCGGCAAGACCATCATGGTGCCGGTCTCCGCGAAGACCCGGCAGGGCCTGGACGAACTGTTGGAGATGCTCCTGCTCGAAGCCGAATTGCTGGAGCTGAAGGCCGACCAGACGATCTCGGCCTCTGGCACGGTCATCGAGGCGAAAAAGACGAGCGACCGCGGGCCGGTCGCGACGATCCTCGTGCAGCAAGGCACGCTCCGCGTGGGCGACCCGATCGTCGCCGGCGCGGTGGCGGGGCGGGTGCGTGCCATGACCGATGACCGCGGCCACCGCGTGAAGGACGCCGGGCCCTCTCGGCCGGTCGAGGTGCTAGGCCTGCCGGACGTGCCCAAGGCCGGGGATCAGTTCCTCGTCGTGGCCGATGAGAAAGCTGCGCGTCAGGTCGCCGAGCAGCGCCGGGAGCGCGCAGCCCAGCAGGCGATCGTGCATCCCAGGCGCATCACGCTCGAGGAGCTGCACCAGCGCATCACCGAAGGCAAGTTGAAGGAGCTACGCTTTATCCTCAAGGCCGACGTGCAAGGATCACTCGAAGCCATCGTGACCAGCCTGCAGAAGCTCGACACCGAGAAGGAAGCAGTCCAGTTCAGGATTCTCCATACCGGGGTCGGCGACATCAATGAGTCGGACGTCATCCTCGCGGCCGCCTCGGACGCGATCGTCATCGGCTTCCATGTGGGCATCGATCCGCAGGTCCAAGTCCTGGCCGCCTCGGAAGGGGTGGACGTCCACATCTATCAGATCATCTACGAGCTCATTTCCGCGATCAAAGCCGCGATTGAAGGCTTGCTCGAGCCGACGCTGGAGGAAACCTTCGTCGGCCGTGCCGAGGTGCGCAAGCTCTTTCAGGTCTCCAAGATCGGGATGGTCGCCGGCTGTATGGTGACGAAGGGCAGCATCCGCCGAGACGCGACGTTCCGCCTCATCCGGGGTAAGGAGCGGATCTTCGACGGCAAGATCCAGAACCTGAAGCGCCTCAAGGACGACGCCCGCGAGGTGCTGGAAGGCGTCGAGTGCGGCATCTCGCTGGAGGGCAATGTGGACCTGCAGGTCGGCGATCTCATCGAAGCGTGGGACGTCAAGAAGGTGGCCAGACGGCTCGCGTAAGTGTGCGTCCGCATGACAGCGGTGTTGGTCCACGTCCTCGCCCGTCGCCCCGCGCCCCCCGCCTCGGCATGAAGCAGCGCGTCCTCAGCGGCATGCGGCCCACCGGCCAGCTCCACCTCGGCCACCTGGTCGGCGCCCTCGCGAACTGGAAGCAGCTGCAGGACACGTACGAATGTTTCTTCATGGTCGCCGACTACCACGCGCTCATGAGCGAGTACGAGCACGCGGAGCGCATCGCGCAGGCGACCATTGACAACGTCCGGGACTGGCTCGCCGCCGGCATTGACCCGAAGCAGAGCGTCATCTTCCGCCAGTCCGACGTGCCGGAGCACGCCGAGCTCTTCACCGTGCTCGCAATCATGACGCCACTGGGCTGGGTCGAGCGGGTGCCGACCTACAAGGAGCAATTGCGGGAAGTGAAAGGCCGGGACCTGGCCACCTATGGGTTTTTGGGCTACCCCGTCCTCCAGGCGGCTGATATCCTACTGTACAAGGCGCACGCGGTGCCGGTGGGCGAGGACCAGCTGCCGCACTTGGAATTGACGCGCGAAATCGTCCGACGCGTCCACGCAGTGCTCAAAACCGACATCTTCCCGGAGCCTAAGGCGCTCCTGACCGAAGCACCGAAACTGCTGGGTGTTGATGGCCGGAAGATGTCCAAGAGTTACGACAACGCCATTGAGCTCTCCGCCCCGGAGGCCAGCGTCCGGGCCGATGTGCAGAAGATGTTCACCGACCCGACGCGCATCAAGATGAGCGACCCGGGCCACCCGGACACGTGCAACGTGTGTGGCTACTGGAAGATGTTCGCGCCGGAGCGCCACGCGCGGATGTGGGAGGAGTGCCGCACCTCCACGCGCGGCTGCGCCCAGAACAAGAAGGAATTGGGCGACGTGGTCGTCGCGCTCACCGAGCCCTTCCGCGCGGCGCGTGCACGGCACACGACGCCGGAGCTCGAACGCATCCTGCAAGACGGCGCGCAGAAGGCGCGGGCCGTGGCCCGGCAGACGATGGCGGAAGTGAAACGGGCGGTGGGGCTCTCGCTGGAAGCCGCGTGATGACCTACGACGTCGAAGCCGACATCTACGACGGCCCACTCCCGCTGCTGGTCGAGCTGGCGAAGCTGAATTTGATTGATGTCTTCATCATCAAACTCGTGGACCTGACCGGGCAGTACCTGACCGTGGTGAAGGCTTCCGGCGCAGACCTGAACCGCCTGGCCGAGCCGCTGCCGCTCTTGGGCACGTTGGTGGCGCTTAAGGCGCGCGGACTCTTGCCGCAGGCGGTCCCGCCGGGCGAGGATGAAGAAGTGCCGATCAGCCTGGAAGAGCTGCAGCGACGCCTCAAGGAGTACGAACAGTTCAAGACGGTAGCCCAGCTGCTCTCGGAGCTGCATCAACTCCAGCACCAGCACTTCCCGCGCGCTCCGGAGGACCGGACGGAGGACATCCCGGCCGATGAGGCGCCCTTCGACGTGGCGCTGCCCGACCTCATGCAGGCCTTCGCGAAGGTCCTTGAACGGGCCTCGGCGCCGGTCTATCAGGTCAATGCCGAGCCCTGGACGGTCGAGATGAAGGTGAAGGACCTGCGCGTGCTGGTGGCGGTGCAACGGCAGATTCGCTTTCTCGAACTCTTCACGCCGGAACAATCGAAACTGGAACTCGTGGTGACATTCCTCGCACTCCTGGAGCTCATGCGTCAGCGGGCGATCCGCGCGGTCCAGGAGAGCCACTTCGGCGACATCTGGATTACGGGGTATGAGCGGCGCCAGAAGCCGCGCGCCCAGGAGAGCCATGGAGTCCGCACAGACCCGGCGCATTCTTGAGGCCATTCTCTTCGTCTCCAGCCAGGCCGTGCCCTTCAAGCGGCTGACCGAGATCCTGCCGGAGGCCGACCCGGCGGAGTTGCGCCAGGCGGTGCAGGACCTCAACGCGGCATACACCGCGCAAGGCCGTGCGTTCCATGTGCAAGAGCTCGCCGGCGGGTACCAGTTGGTCACGGACCAGGATCTGGCCGTGTGGGTGCGCCGGGCCCTGCAGGTGCCGAAGCCCGACTCGGTGAGCACGGCCGCCCTCGAAACGCTGGCGATCGTCGCCTACCGCCAACCCATCACCAAGGCGGAGATCGAGGCGATCCGCGGCGTCGACGTCACGGCGTCGCTGGACACGCTCCTGGAGCGCCGGTTCGTGCGCACGGCGGGGCGCAAGGACAGCCCCGGCCGGCCGTTCCTGTATGCCACGACGCCTGAGTTCCTGCGGCACTTCGGCCTGAAGTCGGTGGAGGCCCTGCCGCCGCTGGCCCCGGCCGATGTGCCGGAGGCCGTCACGGTGCACCACCTCAAGCCTGCGGAGACCGCCCAGGCGGCCCAAGCCGCCGCCGAATCCTAACGCGGCTCCGCATGCGTCGCTCGCCGGGACCCCGGCCCTGCGTGCAGACACAGCCCACATGACCACAGCACAACAGACCCGCCAACGCGTGGGCCGCCTGAACGGCGTCCGGAGCCGCATTGACCGCCTGGACGAGCGGATCCTGCGTCTGCTGAACCGGCGCGCGCGGATGGCGCTCCAGATCGGCCGCATCAAGCACCGCCGCAAATGGCCGGTGTTCGACGCGGCGCGGGAAGCGTCCGTCCTGCGCCATGTGACGCGGGCCAACCGCGGCCCGCTCACCGCGCGCGCCGTGCGCCGAGTCTTCCAGGCCGTGCTGCGCGAATGCCGCCGCCGCGAGCGCTCCGGCAAGCGGACCCGCTGAGTCCATGCGCGCGATCGCGTACCTCGGGCCGGAAAACACCAACACGCACCTCGCGGCGCGGCGCCGCTTCGGCGCGGACGCCCGCTACGTGCACGCGCCGACGGTGGATGAGGTCTTCCATCTGGTGGAGCAGGGAAGAGCCGACTATGGCGTCGTGCCCGTCGAGAACTCGCTCGAGGGCGCGGTGACGCACACGCTCGACCGGTTCATTGACGCACCCGACACGCAGGTTGAGATCCATGGCGAGGTCCAGCTGCCGATCCGGCACGCGCTGGTGCTGCGCCGCGGCCGGACGCTCTCGCGCATCCGCGCGGTGTATTCACACCCCCAGGCGCTCGCCCAGTGTCATCGGTGGTTGCGCACGCATCTGCCCCGCGCCGAGCATCGGGAGACGAACTCCACGGCCGACGCCGTGCAGTACGTGCTGGCCGACACGGCCCGTGAGCCGCGCGCCGCCGTCGGCCGGCAGGAGCTGGCCACGCGGGGGCTGCGGGCTGTCCCGATCCCGAACGCGCGAGAGAACCGGACACGCTTCCTGGTCCTGGGCCTGGGGGCGCCGTGGAAGGGGACACACAATAAGACCTCCATCCTCTTCGCGCTCCGGGACAAGTCCGGCGCCTTGCACGACGCGCTGGTGCCGTTCAAGCGCCATCGGATCAACCTGACGAAGATCGAGTCACGGCCCTCGAAGCGCAAGGCGTGGGAGTACCTCTTCTTCGTGGACGCGATGGGGCACGAGGCCGACAAGGGCCTGAGCGAGGCGATCGGTGAGCTGCAGCGGGTGACGACCCGCTTGCAGGTGCTGGGGTCGTATCCGGTGGACACACGATGACGACGATGCATGTCCGGGCGCGCGCGGTGGTGCGCGACCTCACACCGTACAAGCCAGGCAAGCCCATCGAGGAGGTTCAGCGGGAGCTGAAACTCTCGTCGGTGATCAAACTCGCCTCGAACGAAAACGCGCTGGGTCCCTCGCCCAGGGCGCTGGCCGCCGTGCGCAAGGCCGCCGCACAGGTCCACCGGTACCCAGAGTCGTCCTGTCCGCTCCTGCGCGAGCGACTGGCCACGCGCCTGAAGGTCTCGCCCGACTCGCTGATCTTCGGCAACGGGTCAGACGAGCTCATCGTGCTGGCCCTGCGCGCGTTCGTGGATCCGGGCGACAGCGTCGTCGTGGGCGCCCCGACCTTCCTGATCTACGAGCTGCAGGCGCGCGCGTGCGGGGCGCAGGTGAGCGTCGTGCCGCTCGCCCACTACCGCTACGACCTCAAGGCCATGGCGGCGGCGGTGACCCCGCACACGAAACTCGTCTTCATCGCGAACCCGGACAACCCGGCCGGCACCTACGTGACCCGCAAGGAGCTGGATCTCTTCCTGCGCAACCTGCCGGCGGAAACCATCGCATTCCTGGACGAGGCCTACTACGAGTTCGTGGACTCGCCCGACTACCCGCAGACGCTCCAATACCTCGAGCGCCGGCCCCTCATCGTCACGCGCAGCTTCTCGAAGGCGTACGGGTTGGCGGGCCTGCGGGTGGGCTACGGGGTTGCCGCGCCGGACCTCGTCGCGGCCATGGAGGCGGTCCGCGAGCCGTTCAACGTGAACAGCCTGGCCCAGGCCGGGGCCGCCGCGGCGCTCGAGGACGCGGCGTTCCTGGCGAAGACGCGCAAGATGACCGCGGAGGGCCGCGCCTACCTGACACAGGAGTTCGACCGGCTCAAGATCCGCCACGTGCCGAGCGTCACGAACTTCATCCTGCTCGACGTCGGGCCGGGGGCGGCGGAGCTCGCGCAGGCGCTGCTCAAGCGCGGCGTCATCGTGCGCGAGATGAGCGGATGGCACCTGCCGCAGTGCCTGCGCGTGACGATCGGCACGATGCCGGAGAACAGGCGATTCATCCAGGCGCTCAAGCAGTGCCTGACGAGATAACCGACAGGGGAGGCCAGGCATGATCATCGTCCTGAAGCCCAATGCGACCAAGGCACAGCGGGCGCATGTGCTCGACCGCATCAAGGCCCTGGGTCTGAAGGCCATGGTGTCCGAGGGCACCGAGCGCACCATCATCGGGGTCATCGGGCCCGAGGACCAGCTCCGCGCCCAGCCGCTTGAGGTCATCCCCGGCGTCGAGAAGGTGATGCCGGTCCTCAAACCCTACAAGCTGGTGTCGCGCGAGTTCAAGCCGGCCGACTCCGTCATCAAGGTGAACGGGGTCGAGGTCGGCGGCAAACGGCTGGTCGTCATGGCCGGGCCCTGCTCGGTTGAGAACCGGCAGATGCTCTTCGAGACCGCCCGGCTCGTCAAGGCCGGCGGGGCGTCCTTCCTGCGGGGCGGTGCCTTCAAGCCCCGGACGTCGCCGTACTCGTTCCAGGGACTCGGCGAGAACGGGCTGAGACTCCTGCGGGAGGCGGCCAGGCAGACGGGCCTGAGTGTGGTCACCGAGCTCGTGGACAGCCGGGACGTCGGGCTCGTCGAGAAATACTCCGACGTCATCCAGATCGGCGCGCGCAACATGCAGAACTTCGAACTGCTGAAGGAAGTCGGCATGGCGCGCAAGCCGGTGCTCCTGAAGCGAGGCCTCTCGGCGACCATCAACGAGTTCCTCTTGGCGGCCGAGTACGTCTTGAGCCAGGGAAACTTCAACGTGATCCTGTGCGAGCGCGGGATCCGCACCTTCGAGACCGCGACGCGCTTCACGCTGGACCTGAGCGCGGTGCCGGTCATCAAGAAACTCTCGCACCTGCCCATCATCGTGGATCCGAGCCATGGCGCGGGCACCTGGGAGTATGTCGCGGCGATGGCCAAGGCGGCGGTCGCGGTGGGGTCGGACGGTCTCATTGTCGAGGTGCACCCCAATCCCGAAGTCGCGCTCTCCGATGGACCGCAGTCGCTGCTGCCCAAGAAGTTCGCCGCCCTCATGAAGGACCTCAAGAAGGTGGCGGCGGCGGTCGGGAGGACGATCTAACCCGCACCCATGGCTCGTCGCCTGCGCGTCACGATCATCGGCCTGGGTCTGTTCTCCGGCGGGGTCAGCACCGCC
>SBAZ01000062.1 GCA_005239935.1 Planctomycetales bacterium
CTCAAGACCTCGCGATACATCCGCACCTGCTGTTCCAACACGACCCCGGTGGCGAACTGGCGCATCGCCTGCGCTCGCGCCGCAACCCCCAGCGCGCGCCGCCCGGCCTCATCAGCCTGTAGCCGCCCGAGCGCCTCGGCCAAGGCACCCGGCTGGGTCATGTCCACGGTCAGCCCGCCGTGGCCGATGGCCCACTCGGCCACCGGCTCTCGGTGCATGACCACCGGAATTCCGGACGCCAACGCCTCGAGGCACGCGTTCGCCAGCATCTCCCGAAGCGCGCAGAGCGCGAACACGTCTGCCGACCGGTACAGGTCCGGCATGGCCTCGCGCGGGTGGTTGACCAGCACCACCGATCGCGCCGGCAGCTCTTCGCGCACCTGCTGGGTGACGGCGTCGGTCTCCGAGGTCGGCGCGCCGGCCAGCACGAGCCACACCGGCCGAGGGCTGCGCGCGGCCGCGGCCGCCGTTTCCCGAATGAGATAGTCGAGCCGCTTGTGCTGCCGCTTCAGCGCCGCCACGCAGAGCACGACGAACGCGTCCGCCGGGATGCCCAGCCGCGCGCGCTCCGCCGTGCCCCCGGCAGGGGCGAAGGCCTCCGTATCCACGAAGTTTGGCACCACGAATTGCCGGTGCGCGCGCACGTCGCCCCGCCGGGCTTCCTCGAGATGCGCCGGCGCGAGGTGCTGGACGTACTCGAAGCGCGAGAGGAACTCCACCGGCTCCTCGGTGCCATGGTTGAGGATCACCTTCGCGCGCAGGACGCCTGCCCGGCGCGCCGCCTGGAGCAGCAAGGCGACCTGCGGGTCCTTCGTATGTACCAAGTCGTAGCGCCGTCCGAGCGCTGCCAGCAGCGGCAGGGCGAAGGTCGTCTGCTCCATCTGATACGCCGACCCGAAGCCGACACGCCAGCCCCAGGACGGCAGCCGAGGGGCCAGCACGCGCGACATCGCCCCATCCCGCCGGAGGCACGGCAGCACATGGATCCCGGTGAGCCCGTTGGGGCCGCTGCCCTGGAAGAGTGTCACGTCCAAGCCCCGGGCCTGCAGCGCCCGGAACGCCTCGGCGCTCCACGTCTCCACGCCGCGCCGGACATGCGCCAGTCCGCTGCAGGTCAGGGCAATGCGCGCACGCTCGAGTTGGACCGACTGCCCTGGGCTCCGCGGCATCAGAGGCTCTCCGTTCCCGCGAGCGTGCGCTTCGCGCGCCGCGCCACCCCGCGCCATCCAACCGGCAGTGCCTGGTACGCCAGCCACGCGCCGAGGCGCGGCTGCCACGGCCACTGCCGCAAACTTTTCCACATGAACGCCCGCGCCTGCGGCAGCCGCCCCCAGGACGCGTTTTGGTACCCGCTGGTCCGGTACCACTCCGCCAGCACGCGCCGCCCCAGGTACCGCCGCTCGATGGCCGAGGCCTCCGCGCCGAAGACCTCACGAATGAACCGCAGGCGGCGTTCGACCAGGTCTTCCTGGACGTGCCGCTTCGCCTGGGTCAGCATCCGGTCGTGCACGGTCCGGTGGACGAACACCGCTGGGACGTAGACGAACCGGTGGCGCGCCGCCACCTGCAGGAACAACTTGAAGTCATCGCCAGCGCGCGCGGCCTGATCGAGAGGCCCTGAGATCGCGGCCAGCACCTCGCGCCGAAACACGCACTGCCCAAGCTGCAGCGTCAGGCCGCGCACAATCTCGCCGAGGAGATCCCCGCTCCGCTGAGCCGTGCGCCACTCCGACAGCGGCCGCCCGTCCAGCGCCACGTTTTGGACCCGGCCATAGGCCACCCCGCAGGTCGGGGCGGCGTCGAGCGCCTCGACCCCCTGCGCCAGGGCACCCGGGGCGAGCCGGTCATCCGAATCGAGGAACACCACATAGGTCCCTGTCGCCGCCTGGAAGCCGGCGTTGCGGGCCGCGGCCTGCCCCTGGTTGGCTTGTCGGTGGACGGTAATCCGGTTCCCGAACGCGGCGAGCCCCGCGGCGGTCTCATCGGTCGAGCCGTCATCAACGACGATCACGTCGGCCTCCACACCCGGCTGTGCCAGCGCGCTGTCGACCGCGCGCTCCACCAGGCCGGCGCGGTTGTAGGTCGGGATGACGATGCTGACGCGCGCCGCCATCAGAGGTACCAGACCCGCAGCGCCGCGGCCGCCTGCCACTGCCCGATCTTCTTGGCCCCGAAGACGAGCACATCGAGGGCCGCCAGCGCCGCGCGCTCCCGCCACGCAGGCCGCCCCAGCCGCGCTGCGCAGCCGAGCGCGGCGACCGCAGCACCCCCACACTTGCGCGCGAAGGCCAGCGTGTCCCACCAGACATGCTTCCAGGTGCGGGGCGCCATGCGCCCGCGGTATTTCGCGTAGTTCACGACCGACCCATAGCCGTACAGCCGCCGCTGCCGCAGCAGACCGCGCACGCTCTCCCGGTGGCGGTGGGCCACGACGGCATCCCCGGCGTAGGCGATTCGCAGCCCGGCGCGCTCCTGCACCCGCCAGGCCAGGTCCGCGTCCCCGCCGGAGCGAACGTGCGGGTCGAAGCCCCCCGCCGCCTCCCAGGCCGCGCGCCGATAGAAGGCGTTGGCGGTATAGGCCGCCGGGCGGTAGCTGTTGCCCTGCAACGCGGTCTCCTGCGAGAGTGCGTGCGCCTCGACGGCGTAGCGCTGGGCCAGCGTCGTCGGCGGCTGCGGCCGGATGACCCCTGCGACTCCGCCCACGCCAGCATCGGCGAAGGCCGCCACGCCCCGGCGCAGCCAGTCGGGCGCGGGCACGCAGTCCGCGTCCGTGAACGCGAGGATCTCCCCGCGGGCGGCCGCCACGCCGGCGTTGCGGGCCGCGTACGAGCTTTGCGCGCCGCGCTCCGCCACGTATCGGACCGGCAGCGCGCGCACCACGCGCGCGGTGTCATCCGTCGAGTTGTTATCCACCACGAGGATCTCCCGCCGGTCAGCCGGGTAGTCCTGCGTCAGGAGCGCGTGCACGCAAGCACCGATCGTCTCCGCGCCGTTGTAGACCGGCACAACCACCGACACAAACGGCATCTCTACGGCGCTCATGTGCGCGCCGCCGAAGCCGCAATCCGAAATCCAAAATCTAACATCCGAAATCCGTGAGGTGGTTGCCACATTACAGCCATGTCTTCATCGCCACCTGGGCCATGCCCAGCGCGCCCAGCGATACCAGGCCCACATTGCGCACATCTCGCCAGCCGAAGGCGAAGGCCACGCGATCGCGGTCGTGTCGCGCGATCGCAAAGAGGGCCGCTGCAAACGCGGCCAGCAGGTAGGGGATCTCGATGTACGTGCGTGAGAGAAAGAACGCCGTGGCCCCGAACCCGACGAGGGACGCTTGCAGCCCGTGGGCGTAGGCCGCAAGCATCGGGTGGTGCTGCTGCACTCGCGAGAGCCCCTTGAAGGCGACATAGAAGAACCCGACCCAACAGAAGAGGCCAAGGAAGCCCATCTCCGAGGCGGCGAGCACGAACGAGTTGTGCGCGGTGAGCGGATACTGGTCGGTGAACATGTTCTGCCCGATGCCGAACACAGGGTTCGACTTCATCAGTTGGAAGCCGTAGTACCAGGAGTCGAGTCGGCCGTAGGCCGATTCGTCGGTCGGCGACAGCAGCCCGAGCCGCGAGGGCCCGAACGCGAACACCAACGCCGCCAGGATCCCCCCGACCACCATCCCGGGGACCACCCAGCGCGAGCGCTTCACGAAGAAGAACATGACGGCCGCCATCAGCCCCAGGACCCCGCCCCGGGAGTTGGTGAGGAACACGCCGTACACGAGGAACGCGAGCAGGGCCAGCGGCACAATCTTCAATCCAAAGAACGTCGGCCGCACGAGGTAGGTGAGCAGCACCGGCACCATAATGACGAACGCCAGGGCCAGGTCGTTCGGGTCGTTGAAGATGCTGATCCAGGTAATGCGCCGCCCAGAGGACATCCGCTGGCCGGCCCAGCCCAGCCCCGTCTGATACTGCTCGACCCCCTGCCAGACCAGCACGGCCGTCAGCACCACCACGAGCGCGAGGGCGACGCGGAACCGCGCCGTGTTCGTGATCGTGTTCACAATGAGCAAGTAGGTAATCGCGATGCGCCCGAAGAGGTTGAAGGCCCCCAGGGCGCCGCCCAGGTACGTGTGCGCCACGTGCGAGAGGATGGCGGACGCCCACAGCCCCAGGAGCATCCCGGTGTGTGGCACCTTCACGAGCGGCCGCCGGGTCAGCGCGATGCGGAAGAAGAGGAACAACGCCGCGCCGATGAGGGTGATATCCACCAGCTGCCATCCGTGGAAGAAGAGCACCCACTCCGCCGGCCGCAGGTAGATGACACACAGGTACAGGACCAGAAAGAGGAATTCCATCGTTACCCGCCCCGGCGCGCGGGTGCGCCGTCCCCCGTCCACGTCCATGCGTAGTCCAGATGCACGGCCCCGCCTTCCCGTGGCTCGGCGGCGATGGCAAAGAACGCCGCATGCTTGCGCGCATCGAGCGGCACCGGGTTGCCCTGCTCGCCGATTTCGACGGTCACGCGGTAGGTGTTGGGGAGCAGTCCCAGCCCGCTGTAGCGCACACGCAGGACGCCCGGCCCCTCGAGGGGCGGGACCCGCGTGCCGTCGAAACGCGTCCAGGCCACGTGGCACACGAGCCCGTCAATCCGCTCGATCCCCACGCGCACGGTGGGTGTCTCCACTCGCCGGCGGCACGCGTAGGCCACCTCGACCGTCAGCGGCTCACCCAAGCCGATGCGCTCGGTCGCGTGCCCCGCCCCATCGAGCAGGCGGACGGATTCGATGTGCACCTGGGCCCCCTTGGGACTGCGCTCATGGGTGGCCAGCTGCTTGGCGACGCGTTCGCGCTCCTTGGTGACGATCTGCTCCCGGTAGCGGTGCACCACGGCATCCACCTCGCCCATCGTCACGACCTGCCCCTGATCCAGCAGCAGGGCCCGGTCGCAGATGCGCTGCACCGCGCTCATGTTGTGCGAGATGAAAATGAGCGTCTTGCCCGCCTGCTTGAGCTCATGGATGCGCTGCATGCACTTCTGCTGGAAGGCCATGTCGCCCACCGACAGCACCTCGTCAATGAGCAGCACGTCCGGATCGATGTGCACCGCGATGGCGAACCCCAGCCGCACGTACATCCCGGAGGAGTAGCGCTTCACCGGGGTGTCAATGAAGGGCCCGATCTCCGCGAACTCGACGATCTGGTTGAAGATCGCCCGGATCTCCCGCCGCTTGAGCCCCAGGATGGTGCCGTTGAGGTACACGTTCTCCCGCCCGGTCAGGTCCGGATGGAATCCGGCGCCGACCTCGATCAGGGCCGCCAGCTTGCCGTGGACGCTGATGCCGCCGCGCGTCGGCTTCGAGATGCCGGAGAGCAGCTTGAGCATGGTGCTCTTGCCGGCTCCGTTGCGCCCGATGATGCCCAGGGTTTCCCCGCGGCCGACCGAGAAGCTCACGTCCTTGAGCGCCCAGAACGTCCCGTCGGTGTGGCCTGGGGATCGCGTTCCCCGGCGCCGCCACCACCCGGTCAGGGCATCGCCCAGCCGGTGGTGGAG
>SBAZ01000020.1 GCA_005239935.1 Planctomycetales bacterium
ATGTGGGCGGGGATGATTTCCTGGTAGTCACGACGATTGAGCGCGCGGTGCCGCTCTGCGAGGCCATCATCGCCGCGTTTGATGTCATGGCCGCGGCGCTCTACGATCCGGAGGATCGCGCCCGGGGCTACCTGCTCCACACCGACCGGAAGGGCCAGGACGTGAAGGTCCCGCTCTTGTCCGTGGCGATCGCGCTGGTCACCAATGAAGAGCGCGCGCTCACCCACCCCGGACAGATTGCGGAGCTTGGGGCGGAACTCAAGGCCTACGCCAAACAGTTCGAGCGCAGTATCTACGTGAAGGAGCGGCGCAAGACCGCTTAAGGAGAGGACGAGGAGGACGCCGGCTCGTCTGCCGCGGGTGCCGCGGACAACGCCTCCGGCTCGTGCACTTTGATCCACGGCCCCCCGGGTTCCGGACCGAGCGTCGACACGCCGTCCTTGAGCACAAACCCGCGGTTCCCCCACACGGTATCCGGAGTCGGCAGCCAGGCGGGAGGCATCCGCAGCCGGTCCTCCTGGGCGCGTGCTTCCACGGCGTCGCGGATGGCGAGTCGCAGGTCCGGGATCGAGGAGAGGCGGCGCCCCAGCTCGAGCCGGTGCCGCTCGAGCGAAATCACTTCATCGATCAGCCGTTCGCGATCGGCGCGCGCCTGGGCATAGGCCGCCTGGACCTGCTGCACATCCTCACTCAAGCGTCCCGCCTCATCGGCCAACTGCTGCGCGTGCCGCTCCAACTGTTCCAGCTCCTGGAGCGTCCCATGGAGGCGGGTCTGCGTGACCTCCAGCGTGCTGACGAGTTGAGCCCCCTGCCGCTCCAGCCGGGTGATGACGGCGTTGCGATGCGAGACGGCCCCGTCCAGCACTCGATTGGTGTGCAGCACCGAGAGCACGAACGCCACGAGGACGATCAGGGCTGCACCCAGCGCGACCAGCCCCACCCACCACCAGCGCATCCGATCGTCCCCCCACGGCTCGGGGCGGTCAGCCGTGTCGCGTCGCTGCGCAATCCGCTGCTGGAGGAACGTGTGCAGGCGATACCGGGACGTTTCGTCGAGCGCGCTCCATTCGAGGCCGGTCGCGTACCAGCGGCGGCCCTCCGCGGCCTCGGCGCACCAGCGGACCGTACCGCTGGCCGTCAGCAGCTCGTCCTCATCGGGCAGTGCGAGGCTCACGGCGACGGTTTCCCCGCGCTGGTGGGGTTCCCGGGTCAAGAGCCGCAGGCCGCGATCACTGAGATCCGCCACGCGCCCGTCGCGCGGCATGGGTTCATCGGCCGGGCAATACTGGGCTCGCGTTCGGTACGGAATGCGGATGGTGGTGCGTCGTTCCTGCATCGAGTGGCCCGTCTAGGATTGGCTCCGGCCGACCAGCTCCTGGAGGCGCGTCCGCGTCTCCTCCGGCACATGGGTGAGCTGCCACCCACTGACGTGGGAGATCGGTTCGCCGTCCGGCCGCTGCCACACGCGGCGCACGCGCGACTGGACCGGCTCGTCCCATCCCGGAATGTGGAGACGAATGCGCAGTGGCCCTTCCGGCAATGCCTCAGATGAGGTGAGCTTAAACCCGGTCTCACTCAGATCCTCGAGGCCCCCGGCGAAGAGGACGCCCCGCTTGCGGCCGTCGCGCAGCTCGATGCGCGCGTCCGGCACGCCGATGCGGCGGGCGCGCCGGCGCTCGCCGAAGGTCTGGAGGGCGCTGAGTGACCGGCGGATCTGGTCGAAGGCGTCCTGTAGCGCGAGCTCGCGCTGCACGGCCGCATCGAGCGCCTTCTGCGCGGCCACCAGCTCCGCGCTGAGTTCCTGAATCTTCGTGCGCTCTTCGCCCAAGTACCAGTTGGCTTCGTCTCGCGCGCGCTCGGCGGCTTCCAGCGCGGCGGCGAGCTGCTGCACCGAGGTCAGCTGCCCCTCCAGGTGGCGGCAGCGCTCCCGGGACTCGCCGAGGTACCACTGGTTCTCGTCCCACTGCTTGCGCAACAGCGCGTGGTCCTGGCGCCACCGGGCCAATTCGGCCTCCTGCTGACGCGCCTGGTGGGCCGTCGCCTCGAGTTCGGCCTCGAGCCTGCCGGCCTTGGCGCGTTCCTCGCCCAAATGCCAGGAGGCTTCGTTCCGCTGTCGCCGGAAGGTATCAAGCTGCTCGGCGTACTGGCGCAGGGTTTCACGGGCCTCCTCATACCGCGCGTGCGACTCTTCGAGCCTCTTGCCGAAGTACTCGCTCGTGGCGCCGGCGCTGAGGAGCTCAATGAGCTGTTCCCGCCCGATCAGCGTCACGCGGGACTCCTTCGCCGCGCGCTGCGCAGGCACCGTGAAGGCGCCCGAGGCCACGAGGACGCCGTTGTCCAGCTCACACTGGCGCAACGCCCCCACAAACTGCTCCACGGTCTGCTTCTCGAAGAAGGTCCCGTTGCCGACGCACAACAACCCGGCCTTGGTCCCCTCCCGCACCATGACGCGCAGGAGGCCGGGCGGGCGCGGCACGTCGATGGTCCGGAGGAGCTGAAAACCCTGCCGCTCAAAGGCGCGCCAGACCAGCTGGTCAATCAGCTGCACCGCGGACGTCAGCCGCGTCGTCCCGGGCCCTGCTCCCGCGCCGGCGCGCAGCCTGCGGCGCGCCGCGGCACGCGACGCGAGCCACCAGCCTGCCCCCACGGAGCCGGCCGCCGCCGCCGCCAGCCCGATGGACAACCAGATCCACGAGGGCGCCGAGGCCGGGCGGCCTTGCCTGGGGCCTCCGGCCGGAGATCGTGCCCACGGCTCTGTCCGTAATGAGTCCGCGGTGGGGCGCGGGACCGGCCGCGGTGTCCAGGTGCTCTGTGTGGCGCGCACCGTGCTGAGGGCGCGCTGCATGGCCAGGAAGCGCTCGGTGACCGGGCTGAGTTCCCGGCCGCGGATGATGGTGCCGCCGCGCAGGCCCACGTCGAGCGAGGCGGCGCCGACCGACACCGGATGGTCGATCTCCACGACGACCTGCCCGACCTCGGAGCGCACGCGGTAGGGGTACAGCTCGGCGAGAATAATCTGCAGTGAGCGGACAGCCCGCGGGCCGGCGCCTCGTTCCGAGGACGCGTCGTACTGCGTCACGATGCCGCGGATGACGCCGCTGCGAAAGCTGGACCGCTCCGGCAGCGCGCCCACGACCTGCTCCAACGGGAATTCGAGGATGACCGTGGGCGGGCGCTCCAGGAACCGTGTGCGCACGGCCACCGGATCCTCACGGTCCACCTGCAGGGTGATCCGTGTCGTGCGCATGGGCACGGGATCCGCGGTCTCCGCGGCCAGCGGCTGCCCAGGCACGACGCCCCATCCCCCCGCGAGGATGGCGGCGGTCACACCCAGACGCCGCAGCCGCCAGGAAGGTCTAGAGGACGCGCGCGACATCATTGACCTGGATGGTGACCTCATCGGAGTCCGGGAGCAGGGTCGCTGCGGCGAGATCCTCCTGGACCCGCTCAATCCGCGCGGTGGCCAGGCGCTCGTCCTGGCGAGAGATGGCGACCAGGTCGCCGATTCGCACCTGGTCCCATCCGAGATCGACGATCACAAAGCGCCATTCCGGGTGCACCGACACCACGCGGCCCTCGGGTCCGGCCTCTCCTGCGGCGCCGACGACCACCCGGTCCAGCGCCACCACCTCGCCGCCCGAGCCTGTGGGACGCATCTCGATCGCCACAGCGAGCTCGCTCTGCAGCGCCTCAATCTCGCGTCCCATCGACGCCAGCTGCCGCGTGAGGCGTTCCACCGTCCGCTCCTCGGCGAGCAGCCGCGCCAGCGCCTGCTCGAGCGCGCTCGACCGCTCGGACAGTTGCCGTGCCAGCACGGCGGAGCGGTGGTGCTCAAGGGTGAGGTCGCTCTTGAGCTGCTCGACATCGAGGAAGGCTGCCGCGACCTGGGCTCTGAGGGTGGCGTGCGCGGTCACGGCGTCCGCGGCCTGCCGCTCGGCGCCGCGGCGCGCCAGGTGCTCGCTCAGGGCGAGTGTCCCCATGGTCATGAGCATGACCCACACCACGATCGGCCGGATCCGATTCATGCGGGCCGTCTCGCCGTCGGCGGTGTGCAAAGAAAACACCCCAGGGACGATCCGTCTTCCTGGGGTGTGATGACCCGATGCGTTGTCGTAACCAGATTGCGTGTCACCGTTCCCCCGTGCCTGACGTCGCGCGCCAGTCACCGCGGGTTCGGACACCGTCCGTGGGGCCGATGTGCGCCGTCGCACACGACGACACCTTACCAAGCGCCTAACCGATTGTCAAGACCGAGGTTACGTCGAGGAAAGTTTCCTAGACCTGTAGTCAACTGGCTCCTGGGCAGCTAGTGCCTCACCTCTGACGCGGCCCTGCCTGCCAGCCTTCAAGGACAAATATGCCTCGAACCTCCTGCGTTTTCGGTCAAGCGCTAGCGAAGCTGAGTCATGGTACATCCAGCGATACAGTCTCAGCGCATCACCAACTCCATCGCGTACCTCGTAGGCAGTCGGAAGTTTCGTCAAGGAACCTGCAGAAAGCCGGGCGTCTTGCTTCAACTGCCTCCGCAGTTTTTCCAAGAATACTCGGCTTCCAGAGTAAAAAGAAGCTTTGATCTGCCAGGCATGTCGCCAACGCGGGTCTTGCCAGTACCACACGGTGCCATCCCCGTCAAAGTATCCTCGTTACGAAATCTGGAAACACCTCGACCGGCACGGACGGCAGCCGCAACGTCTTCGACTTTCGAGGAGTGAGACCAATCTCCAATAGGCTTCGGTACACATGCTGGTTCCGAATCTGCAGCTGGTATGCCCGCTGCTTGCGACAAATCCTCTGCTCGGCGTGAAGCGCGTCCTTGATTCGCTGAAGCCAGGACAAATCCTTGCTCGTGATGTTGAGACAGTGGTACCCATTGCCATGTTCAACCAAGCAGCCATCGGCGCAGACCACACCCAGGACATCGGCCATCTCGCCGGACCACCTGCGGAAACATTCCGAGTTAACCTGACTATTGCGCTTCGAGATGGTAGCACGCCATGCCATCCGTGAAGTCGGAAAAAGTGCTGGGAGGGGGATTTGAACCCCCACGCCTTTCGGCACTAGCCCCTCAAGCTAGCGTGTCTGCCAGTTTCACCATCCCAGCACGCGAAGGCACGAAGCTCACCGACGGACCAGCGCGTGACGGGGCCGGCGCCGCGCCTGTCGCGCCGCGCGAACGGTCCGCGGCGGCAGCCATGCCCCGGTCACCGCACCGTCCGATGCCGAGGACACCGACTGCGCGTATTTGGCCATGACGCCCGTCCGATACCGCGCCGCCGGCGGCCGCCACCGTCTGGCACGCGCGGCCAGCTCCGCCGCCGTGAGCTTCACGTCGAGCCGACGCGCCGCCACGTTGAACGTGATGCGGTCGCCTGCGCGCACGAGCGCGAGCGGTCCGCCCGCAGCCGCTTCCGGCGCGACGTGGCCGGCCATGAGTCCCCGGGTCGCGCCGGAGAACCGCCCGTCGGTGACGAGCGCCACCGAGTGGCCAAGCCCCCGCCCCACGATGGCCGCGGTCACGCCCAGCATCTCGCGCATGCCCGGACCGCCGCGCGGTCCCTCGTACCGCACCACGACCACGTCGCCGGATCTCACGCGCTGCCGCTGCACGGCGGTGAACGCCGCCTCTTCGGAATCGAACACCTTGGCCGGACCGGTGAAGCGCGTCGGTTCGTGTCCCGTGATTTTCACGACGCAGCCTTCCGGGGCGAGATTGCCGCGCAGCACGACGAGCCCGCCGTGCCGCTTGAGCGGCCGCCGCACAGGACGCACGACCGTCTGCCCCGGTGTTTCCGTCGCGCGCCGCGCGTGCTCGCCGATGGTGCGGCCGGTCACGGTCATCGCGCGAGGGTGCAGCCGCCCGGCCTCGAGCAGGCGCTTCGCCACGAGCGCCACGCCCCCGGCCCGGTAGAGATCATGCGCCACATAGCGGCCCCAGGGCTTCAGGTCCGCGAGGAGCGGCGTGCGGCCGCTGATGCGGTCAAAGTCATCGAGTGCGAGCGGCACCCGCGCTTCGCGGGCGATGGCGAGCAGATGCAGCACGCTGTTCGTCGAGCCGCCGGTGGAGGCCACCGCGGCGATGGCGTTCTCAAGCGCCTGCCGCGTGATGATGCGCGAGGGCCGCAGGCCGCGGCGCAGCACCTCCACCGCCAATGTGCCGGCGTCGAACGCCACGTCGTCCTTGAACGGGTCCATCGCGGGCACGCTCGCGCTGCCCATCGGTGAGATCCCCAGGACCTCGACGGCCAGCGCCATCGTATTCGCGGTGAACTGCCCGCCGCACGCCCCGGGACCCGGGCAGGCTTGGTCTTCAAGGCGGCGCAGGTCCTTCAAGGACATGCGTCCCGCCGCACACGCCCCCACCGCTTCGAACACATCCTGGATGGTGACGTCGTGCCCATCGAACCGGCCCGGCGCGATGGAGCCGCCGTAGAGCATGAGTGAGGGCAGGTCCAGCCGCACGAGCGCCATGACCGTCCCGGGGATCGTCTTGTCACAGCCGGAGAGCGCCACGACGCCGTCGAAGGAATGGCCGCGGGCGACCAGCTCGATGGAATCCGCCACCACCTCGCGGCTGACGAGCGAGGCCTTCATTCCCTCGGTGCCCATCGCGATGCCGTCGGACACGGCGATCGTGTTGAACTCAATCGGCGTGCCGCCGGCCGCGCGCACACCCGCCTTCACGCGTTCCGCCAGCCGACGGAGATGGACGTTGCAGGGCATGACTTCGATCCAGGTGTTCGCGATGCCGATGAGCGGACGGCGCAGGTCCGCATCCGTGAAGCCCACGGCCTTGAGCATGGCGCGGGAGGGCGCGCGCTCCATGCCGTCGAGCATCACCCGGCTGTGCTGTCGACCGTCACTCATGTCGAGCATTCCATCATCTTAGTAATCGATTCCGACCTGCGCCGGAATCTTCTGCTGCCACGGGTGCTTGACTTCCTCCATTCGCGTCACGAGGTCCGCGCGTTCGAGGACCGCCTCCGGCGCGCTGCGGCCGGTCAGGATGAGATGCAGCGCCGGCGGTTTCGCCTCGAGCAGCTCCAGCACCTCCTCGACCTTCACCAGCTGGACCCCGGCATAGTCGATCGCGTAGAGAATCTCATCGAGGACAATGAGGTCGTAGGCGCCGGAGGTGATGCGCGCCCGCGCCGTCGCCAGCGCGTCCCGCGCCGCGGCCAGGTGCTCGTCGAAGGGCTTCGTGTCGCCCATGTGCTTCACGAAGCCGCGGCCCAGCTGCAGCACCTCAAACTGCGGGCTGAGCCGTTTCGCCATTTCCAGTTCCCCGAAGACGATCGGCCAGTCCCCCTTGAAGAACTGCAGCACCAGGACCCGCCAGCCATGTCCCAACGCCCGGACACACGCCCCCAGGGCGGCGGAGGTCTTCCCTTTGCCGTTGCCCGTGTACACGATGATGAGTCCTCGACGGGAGGGAGCGGACATGAGACGTCGTCAGTCTAGCAGAGGCCCTCTGACGGGTCAATTCGGCGACCACTGTGCCAGTGGTCAGTGTTCAGTGACCGGTGGTTGGTGGGACGGCCGTTCATCGACCACTGACCACCGGCCACTCTCTTCGACGCCTGCTATAATGGGGCGCCATGAACCGCCTCGTGAGCGCGGCGCGGTGTCACCCACTGCGCATCGCGGCGACGCCGCTCCCCCTCCATGCCTAAATTCTGGTTCTCTCTACGCCAGGCCGCTGCGGACGTCAGTAGCGAGGCCGCGAGAGGCGTCGAGCAACTCCAGCGGCGCCTGCTCTCGCAGTTCCACGTGGCCTTCGCCCTGATGGGCATCATCCCGCTCCTCATCTGTCTCTACCTCATTACCGTCAAGTTCTTCTCGCTCTCCATCCTCGAAGGCATGAATGGGGTGTACTTCCTGATCGCCGTGGTGTTCGCGCTCCTCGGCCTGCTCGTCGGCCAGATGATCATCCGCGGCGTCGTGGAGCGCCTGGTCCACCTCAACCGGAGCCTGCGCAACATGTACGACCAACAGGTCTCATTCGTGAACAACGTCTCGCATGAGTTCCGCGCGCCCCTCACCATCATCAAGGGCGCGCTCGATAATCTCTCCGACGGGCTGCACGGGGCGCTGACCCAGGACCAATCGGAGCCGATCAGCATGAGCCAGCGCGAGGTCAGCCGGATGAAGCGGCTCGTCGACGACCTCCTCGACATTGCCCGCATGGAGGCCGGCAAGATCTCCCTCGTGCTGGAAGACACGGCCCTGCAGGAGTGCGTGCGCGAGACCGCGAAGTCCTTCGAACTCCTGGCCAAACACCGGGGGCTGGCGCTGCGGCTGGACCTGCCTGAGGGGCCGGTCCGTGTGCGCGCGGATCGTGACCGCCTCACGCAAGTCCTGGTCAACCTCATCGGCAACGCCGTCAAGTTCACCCCGCAGGGCGAGATCCGGGTGCGGCTCTCGACGAACGCCGACAGCGCCCTCATCGAGGTGAGCGACACCGGGCGGGGCATCCCGCCGGAGCACCTGGACCGGCTCTTCCAGAAATTTGAGCGCGTGGGGGCTGCTGAGGAAGAAGGCTCCGGACTCGGACTCGCCATCGCGAAGGCCATCGTCGAGCTGCACCACGGGCGCATTTGGGTCGAGAGCGCACCCGGCCAGGGCAGCCGGTTCTCCGTGACCATCCCGCTCCAGCAGGAGCGCTAGACCCTCATGCGCGGCGTCTCCTCCGGACCCGCGCCCGCCGCCTCGCCGCCCGATGAGGCCAGGGCGGAGGCTCCGCGCATTGCGTATTTCTCGATGGAGATCGGCCTCGAGCCCTCGATCCCGACGTACAGCGGCGGGCTCGGGGTCCTCTCCGGGGATACGCTCCGGGCCGCCGCGGACCTGCGGGTGCCGATGATCGGCATCACCCTGGCGCACCGGCAGGGGTATTTCGAGCAGCACCTGGACGCTGCTGGCGTCCAGACCGAACGGCCCGCGGCCTGGCAGCCCGAGACCGTGCTCGAGGCCGCTGCGCCCGTCGTCACGGTGACGGTGGAGGGTCGGCCGGTGCGCGTCCGCGCGTGGCGCTACCTCGTCCGCGGCCTGACCGGGCATGAGATCCCGGTCTACCTGCTCGACACCGCGCTGCCCGAGAACAGCCCGTGGGACCGCGCGCTGACGGACACGCTCTACGGCGGCGACCGGCGCTACCGCCTCGCGCAGGAGATCATCCTCGGTTTCGGGGGCGTGGCACTCCTCCAAGCGCTCGGCCATTCGGACGTCCACTTCCACATGAACGAAGGGCATTCCGCGCTGCTCACGCTGGCGCTCCTCGAGCAGCACACCCAGGGGCGCGGACCCGACGCAGCCACCGCCGAGGACATCGAGGCCGTGCGGTCCCGGTGCATCTTCACCACCCACACGCCCGTGCCGGCCGGCCATGATGAGTTCACGAAGGACCTGGCCGCCACACTGATCGGCCCGGAGCTGACCGGCCTCCTCGAATCACGCCACTGGCTGGTGGAGGGCCACCTGAACATGACGCTGCTGGCCCTGCACTTCTCCCGGTATGTGAACGGCGTGGCGATGCGCCATGGGGAGGTCTCGCGGGACATGTTCCCCCAGCACGAGATCAGCGCGATCACGAACGGCGTCCATGCCGTCACGTGGGCGTCGGCGGCACTCCAGGAGCTCTACGACCGCTTCGTCCCCGAATGGCGCACCGATAACCTCTACTTGCGGTACGCCATGGGGATTCCCCTCCATGAGATTGAGCGCGCGCATGCGCGGGCCAAGCGCGACCTCCTGGACCACGTGGAGCAGCGCACCGGCGCGCGGCTCGAGGAGACGGTCCTCACGATCGGCTTCGCCCGACGCACGACGCCCTACAAGCGGGCCGACCTGCTCTTTGCGGATCTGGACCGGCTCCGCATGATCGCACGCTACATCGGTCCACTCCAGATCCTCTACGCGGGCAAGGCGCACCCCCAGGACCAGGCCGGGAAACAGATGATCCAGCGCATCTTCGACGCCGCGGGGGCGCTGGCTGACACGATCCGCGTGCTCTACCTGGAGAACTACGACATGGCGTTGGCGCAGCGCCTCTGCGCCGGCGTCGATGTGTGGCTCAACACGCCGAATCGTCCCCAGGAGGCGTCGGGGACCAGCGGCATGAAGGCGGCGCTGAACGGGGTGCCGAGCCTGAGCGTCCTGGATGGCTGGTGGCTGGAGGGGCATATCGAGGGCGTGACGGGCTGGTCCATCGGCGACGGCCATGAGCCGCTCACCGATCCCGCCAGCGAGCTGGCGTCGCTCTACGATAAATTGGAGCGCGTGATCGTCCCGCTCTACTACGGTCGCCCCACGGCGTTCGCCGAAATCATGCGCACCACGATCGCGCTCAACGGCGCCTTCTTCAACACGCAGCGCATGGTGCGTCAGTACCTCGTCAATGCCTACTTCCCCGGCGGCCAGAGCGCCCGGCCCCAGCCGGATGCCGCCGCCCGTCCGGCCGCGTAGCCTCCTCATCGTCCACGGGATCGGCCAGGAACAACCTGGCTACTCCGCCGCGTTGCGCGCGGGGGTCGAGCGGAGGATGCGCACCGCGCTCGCCCGCGTCCTGGGCCGCCCGCCGGACTCAACGCTGCTGGTGAGCGAGGAAGCGCTGTGGGACCGGCATGTCTGCGAACCCCAGCAGGCCCTCCAAGCGTTCCTCCGGTCCCGTGCCGCGGCGGGTCCGGTGCCGTGGCTGGTGCGCGTGACGTTCAGCGCACTCCTGCGGCGCCTACGTGGCCGCGTCGCGCCCTATCTTCAAGACATCCTGGCGTACCAGCGGGCAGATGCCCGCGCCCTCATCCATGGCGAGCTGGACGCAGTGCTGCGCCGGTTGCAGGGCGCTCCAGCCACACCGGGGTCCGTGCCCCTCACGATCATCGCCCACAGTCTGGGCACGGTTATCGCGTCCGACTTTCTCTGGGACCGGCGCGTCGAGCAGGAGGGACGCTGCGCGGGGTACCGGCTTGGTCCGTTCGCGCTGGCCAATGTGTTCACGCTCGGTTCGCCCATGGCCTTCTATGCACTGAAATATGGCGTCGGGCTCGAGCGATTTGACCGGCCGCTGCGCGTGCCCACGCCGGGGTGCTGGATGAACTTCGTGCATCCGCTGGATCCGGTCGCGACACCGCTGCGTCCGCTGAATCCGGCGTACCGCGCGGCGGTCTCCCGGGACATCTCGGTGTTCAACCGTCACGTGCTGGCCGCCCACCTGAGTTACTGGAAGGACCGGCGCGTGCAACGGACGATCGGCGAGCGGTTGGCGCTCGACTGGTTGCGGGATGCGGGACATCCGCGGCTGGAGGATCTCCAGACGCGCTATGATCGGATGCTGCGGATTGTGTAGCGGTTAGGCGAGGTGCGGGGCGATGGTCTCGAGCCGACGCTGGAACGTGTGGTCATCCAGCACAGGCTCGAGGCCGGCGAACGAGACCTCTCGGCCGAGGTCGACCCACGACTTGCAGCCGGCGTAGTGGGGTTGGACCGGCAGGACGACCGGGGCCGGCAGCCGCCAGGCACGCACCGCCGCCAGGACGAGGGGCTGCTGCGGCTGCCACTTCAGGCGCTGCGTCACGAAGGCGTCGTTGTAGATGTGTGCGGGAGCCAGCGCGGCGATCCGCGTGGCGTCGCCGGTCGTGACTGACCGGACGATCTGCCCCACGAGGTCGAACCGCACCTGGCCTTCCGGCGCGCGCCGCGTCGCGGCCTGCTCAAAGTAGCCCCGAAATGCCGGCCGCAGGTAGTTCACCGCCTGGTGCTCGAATGTCGGGTACAGCGCGAACCACGGGCTGAGGACCTCGAAGCCCGTCCCCGGCTCGATGAGTCCGCCCTTGCGGATGAGCACGACCTGTTCGCCGCGCGCCATGGCTTCGAGGACGGTGGCCCATTCTTTCAGGGCGGTCGTGCACGTCGCCGGAATGGAGGCCGCCGGCATCATCCCACCACCTGCCGGGGTCCCGCCTGTGGGCGGGACGCGCGGCGGATTCTGTCCGAGGGCGGAGGTCTGAGCCGCCCGCCGCGCACGCAGCGGCCCATGAACACTACCGCCGTGCCACTGCGACCGGCAGGTGGTGGGATCATGCCAATCCTGTCAGGCGCAGGAACTCGGCTTCGGTCTGCGCGGCGAAAAACGGGTTCTCGCGCTTCTCCGCCCCAAGGGTTGAGGTCGGCTGCGGCGCATAGTGGTGGCCGGGATAGAGGGTCGTGTGGTCATCCAGCCGCTTGAGCATCGTGTCGAAGCTCGCAAACATCTGCCGCGGATCGCCGCCCGGCAGGTCGCACCGGCCGCACGCGCGCACGAAGAGCGTGTCGCCCGAGAAGAGCCGCCCGTCCACCAACAGGCATTGCGAGCCCGGCGTGTGCCCCGGCGTGTGGATGAGCTGGACCGGAATGCGCCCCACGTGGATCGTCTCACCTCCGGCAACCGGCTTCAGCGCCGCGCGCACGGCCGCCAGGTGCGGGGCATCGGCGCGATGCACATGGACCGGCACGTCGGCGGCCTGCAACAATGCGCCAAGCCCCATCACATGATCAAAGTGATGGTGCGTCACGAAGGCGGCGGTCAACCGGTACCCGTCCTGCTCCAGCGTGCGCAGCAGGGTCGGGATCTCCCAGCCCGGATCGATGACCGCGGCTTCGCGGGTCGCCGGGTCGCCGATGAGGTAGATGAAGTTCTGCATCGGCCCGAGTTCCAGCTGCCGCAGGTGGACGTCGCGCGGGCTCATCTCACTCGGCGAGTGGGGTCGGACCCCATGCTAGAATGAGCGTCATGGCCGCGCCCCAGCTGACCATCTCCGCCGCTGCTGCGAAGCGGCTGCGCCACTTCGACGTCTGGGTCTTCCGCGACGAGCTCAACGGGGCCGCCGAGGCCCCGCATGGCGCCGCGGTCGAACTCTGTGATCCGGACGGCACGTTCGTGGCGCACGCCTGGTACAGCGCCGCCTCGCACATCGCCGCCCGCGTGGTGAGCACCGACCGCGGGCAGCCCATCGACCGCACCCTCCTGACCGCCCGCCTCACACACGCCGTGGCCAAGCGCGACGGCATCACGGAGACCGACGCGCGGCGGCTCGTCTCCAGCGAGGCGGACGGCCTGCCGGGCCTCATCGTGGATCAGTACGGCCGGCATCTGGTCCTGCAGCTGCGCACGGCCGGCTGCGAGGCCTGGCGCAGCGAGATCGTCTCCGCCCTCACGCGGCTCCTGCGTCCTGCCGGCATCCTCGAGCGCGACGACAAGGAGTTCCGGGAGGACGAGGGCCTGCCGCCGGTCACGCAGATCCTCGCGGGTGCGGTCCCCGACCGGCTGCTCATCACGGATGACGCCCTGCGGTTCTGGGTGGATCCGCATCATGGACACAAGACCGGGTTCTACCTGGACCAGCGGGACACCCGGCGTGCCTTCCGCCGCGCCGTGCGCGCCGGCGAGCGCGTGGCCGACGTCTTCGCCTACACCGGCGCCTTCGGACTCGCCGCGGCGGCCCAGGGAGCCCAGGCCGTCTGCGTGGAGCAGGAGGAAGCCCACGTGGCCCTGGCACGCCTCACCGCGCAGGAGAACGGCCTCGCCGGCCGCGTGGACCACGTCACGGGAAACGCGTTCCACTGGCTCGAGGCGAAGGCCGGGACGCGGGAGCGTTTCGACTGGGTGCTGCTCGACCCGCCTGGGCTGGCCAGGGTGAAAGCGGACGTCCCGAAAGCCCGGCAGGCCCTGCATCACCTTGTGCGCCACGCGCTCACGCTCCTCACTGAGCGCGGCACGCTCCTCCTGAGCGTGTGCACCTACCACCTGCTCCCTCTCGCGGAAGAAATCCTGCGCATCGCCGCGGGCGACGTGGGGATGCGCCTGCGGATGCGCGCGGTGACGATGCAGGCGGGCGATCACCCGTGGGTCCTGCAACTGGCCATGTCGCGTTACCTCACGACGTGGTGGGCGCAGCGCGACGGAGGACCAGCGGCTTGACCCACCAGCACAAGCCGCTCAGGAGCAGGGTCACGAGGTAGGAGCACAGCAGGAAGAGCAGCGTCACGGTGATGCCGGCGGGCACGCTGATGCCCTGCTGCGCGAGCATGAGGATCACCGCGGCGTCCTTCGACCCGAACCCCACCACGGAAATCGGCACAATCCGTGCCGCCACGCGGCTCAGCGCCATGATGCGCGCCACCAGGATGAACGGCAGCGCGATGCCCAGCGCCCGCAGGACGGCGTGCAGCTGCACGAACAGCAGCGAGAACGCCCCCACCGTCAGCAGCAGCGGGATGACCAGCTGCGCCGACGCCAACGCGCGCATCCCCGACCACAGCTCGGTCATGTCCACCTGCCACGGCGAGAACCGCCGCCACCGCTTGGTCAGCCGGCGCAGCGAGACCACCCACAGCCCGATGCCCGCGGCCAGCGCCAGCGCGATCCCCGCGCCGATCAGCGCGACCCGCTGCACGCCCTGCAGGAACGGCACCCCGGCCAGGAGCGGCAGCCCCCAGATGCCGAACCCGAAGATGGTCGTCCAGGCGAGCAGCTTCTTCATCACGACGCTCGAGAGCGCATACCCCATGGTGATGCCGGTGTCCGATGAGATGTAGCCTGCGGCGAGGAACTCGCCGACGTGGCCCGGCGTCACGAGCCCCAGATATTGACCCGCCAGGTAGGCCACGAGCGTCTTCGGGTAGGGGTGCGGGATGCGCTGGACGGCGAGGAGCCACTGCCACACCAGCGCTTCGAGCGGCAGTTGGATGATCGTCAAGAGCATCGCCAGGCCCAGCCACCGCAGGTCGAACCGGGCCGGCTGGATCTCCTGGGCGCCGGGCACGCGCAGCCACAGGATGCTGATGAACGCAAGGATGCCCAGGAAGCGAAGCCACCAGACGATGGAGCCTCGCACCGGCTTACGGCGCTCCACCGGGCGCGCACCCAGGGCCGGGTTACTCGTCGTCAGGGGCATGCAGGCTCGGCTTGGGCGCCGAATCCGAAACAGACGCGGCGGCCGGCACGGTCAGTTGCACGGTCAC
>SBAZ01000128.1 GCA_005239935.1 Planctomycetales bacterium
CATCGAGCCAAAGAAGAACACCAGATACGGCACGCTCAGCCATCCGTACCGCGGGTAGAATCCCCACCAGTACGTGTCCACGCGGGCAATGAGCCAGTCGGTGCTGAGGATGCTTACGGAAAACAGGGCCGAGAGGATCCAGGTCCCGCGGACCAGCCACCGCCGCTCGCGGTCCAGCCCCAGGACCGAGGCCGTGAACTGGTAGATGGCCGCCGGGATGAAGGGCACGCCCAGGTAGGCGGTCCTGGCCCAGCGCAGGCCGACGGCCGGATCGGTCGCCG
Source organism: Planctomycetales bacterium (assembly GCA_005239935.1). GTDB lineage: Bacteria > Omnitrophota > Gorgyraeia > Aquiviventales > Aquiviventaceae > SBAZ01. Next base: position 282 of record SBAZ01000128.1, read on the forward strand.
CGTACATGCCGGCGAAGGCGCCCAGCCAGAGGGTGATCGAGACCCCGCACAGCGCGAAGGCGATGCTGACGCGCGAGAACCGCTCGCCGGCCAGCACGAACAGCACGAGGAAGACCACTCCGACCGCGACAATGAAGGGCGGGCCGGCATAGACGCTCAGCGCGTAGTTGGCAGGATTCAACACATCGGCCATGCCCGCTCCGGGAGGCATCTCAGTCGCCCGCCTCCCTGCCCTCACGCGCGCCGTCCGGACGCGCCTGCAACCCGCCCCCGCCGGCCTGGAGGCGGGCCTGGAGGGCGCGCACGTCCTCTTTGAGCTCGAGGATGCGTTCCTCCCGGCCCATCATGACGCGGTTCAGGAATTCCAACTGTTTGACCTTCTGGTTGAGATCCTGATTGACTCGCTCGACCGTGTCGCGGCTCAGCGCGAGGCTCTGGCTCTGCGCGTGGACCTGCCGCAGGGTGGTCTCGATGACCTCGAGGAGCCGGTTGAAGTGCGCGCCGAATTCTGCGCCATCGCCGTACAGGTCCGTGTCCGCCCGCCGCGACCAGTCCTCAGAGACGGCGATGTCGCGCATGGTCTCGGTGAGTCGATGGAATTCGGTCTCGGCCCCGTGCTCCGAGAGGTTGAGACCCTGCTGCTCGGCCTCGGCGCTGACGCGAATCCCCATGACCCGGTCCAGCAGGGTGAAAAAGATCCACCCGCCGCCGAACGCGAGGGCAAAGCAGACCGCACTCCCGAGCGCCTGTATCCCCAGGTGGTACAGGCGGTTCTCCGGCCGCAGGAGCACCGCGGGGTCGGCGAACCCCGCCACCGCCAGGACCCCCCAGAGCCCGCAGACCCCATGGACCGGAACGGCCCCCACGACATCGTCCAGCTTCAGCCGGCGCTCGAGGACCTCTCCCGAGACGACGACCAACGCGCCCGCGACGGCCCCGATGAAGAGTGCCGCGGCAGCGGTCACATAGGCGGCGGACGCCGTGACTGCCACCAGCCCACCGAGGGCGCCATTCGCAATATCTCCAAGATCTGCACGCTTGCGCAGCGGCCACCCAACCGCCAGCGCGCACAAGGAGCCGATGGCGCCGGCCAAGTTCGTGTTCACGACCACCGGGCCTACCAGCGCATTGAGGTGGAGCGTTGAACCCCCGTTGAATCCGAACCATCCCACCCAGAGGACAAACACCCCGAGCATCGCGAGCGGGATATTATGTCCCAGCAGTCGACGGGGACGACCCTGCGCATCAAATTTCTCCAGACGCGGTCCGAGGACCACGATACCGGCCAAGGAGAGCCATCCCCCCATCTGGTGCACAACGCTGCTGCCGGCGAAGTCGAGGTACCCGAGGCGCGCCAGCCACCCTTGCTGGTCGAGATGCCACCCTCCGCCCCAGACCCAATGGCCATATAGGGGATAGAACACCGCGGAGACCGCGAACGAGTAGACGAGGTAGGCGCTGAACTTCATGCGCTCGGCCATTGCTCCGGAGACGATGGTCGCGGCGGTCCCGCAGAACACCAGCTGAAAAAAGAAAAACACCGCCTCGCCATCCGTCTGCCAGGTGGGTGCAAATCCGCTCGCGCCGATCAGGCCTTGCCACGTGCGGCCGAACATGAGCCCATAGCCCACAGCAAAGAATGCGACGCTTGCCGCGAGGTAGTCGGTGAGATTCTTGACGGCGACGTTCATGCTGTGTTTCGCCCGCGAGAACCCCGCCTCGACGCACAGGAACCCCGCCTGCATGAGGAAGACCAGACACCCAGTGGTCAGGAGCCAGACTTGGTCAATCGGCGCCAGCACGAGCACCGTGTCAGACATGCGGGAGCCCTCTACGCGTGATCATCCGAGCCGCTCCCGGTCCGCGGCCCATTCATCCAGCCGCGCGACGCTGAAGCGCCATTGCTTGCCGACCTTGATGCCCGGCAACTTACCGGCCTGGGCAAGCCGGTAGATAGTGGTCGGGTTGACGCCGAAGCGCTCGGCGACTTCTTCGACCGTCAGGTAGGTTGACCCGTTCACGTTTCGTTTCGCCATGGCCTCACACACACGTACGCCCATCCGGATCCCGGATGGGCGCAGACGATTGGGGTCAGGCCCCTGCGGGCCCAGTCCCCTGGTCATTCGCTGGCAGCCCCGCTACCCGTCCGGTGCCAGGCACCTCGCTTCGCGAGGAGCCAGGCACCGGCGAGGGGCCGGTGGCTTTGCGCCCGATCCTTGCGGATCGTTTGCCCTGAGACAGCGTCTACAAAGAACCGCTCTCACAACTCCCCAGAGTATGCCTGACCCGCTCACCAGTCATCAAGGGTGCCCGGCATTTTTCACCGCTCGCCGATCTTCGCCAACACTCGCCGTGAGCCGCCACATGTGCTCAGCCCTGCTCGGGATTCGGCCGCATAGCGCCGTGGCGCATCGGGTATAATAGCCGCGAGGCGGCGGCGTGCCGCCCTGCCACATGGCTGAGCCCTCGCGTGCAGAACTCAAGTACCTCGTCGAGCGTCAGCGTGAAGAGATCAAGACGCTCAACGACCTGGGGCGGCTCCTCACCGCGACCAACGACCCGGCCGCGATCCTGCAGCAGACCGCCTCCTACCTCAGGCACACGTATCCGGTCGCGCTCTGCGGCATCTGGTCGTTGGAGCGGCGCCAGCTGTCGCTGGTCCCCTTCGCGCCGCTCTCCCAAGTCGAGCTGGGCAGCGCCGTCGCCACCATGCGGAGCACCATCAGCGCCGCGCTGAACCGGCCCCTCGCCGACGAGGAATGCCGCCTGGAGCTCGACCGCGCCTCCGGAGCGCCCAGCGTGTCCGGCCAGCCCTCGACGACCCTCCGGTCGCATCTGTCCGCGCCGCTGGCGGTCAAGGGTCAAACCATCGGGTTGCTCAGCCTCTTCAGCGGGCAGGCTGAAGCCTTCACGTCTGAGGACCAGTCCGCCATCGGCATCATCGCCGAGCAGGTTGGCGTCGCGCTGCGCAACGCGTATCTCGTGCAGGAACTGCGCCGCGCCGACGAACTGAAAGACCAGCTGCTCTCCATCGTCTCCCACGAACTGGGCACCCCCCTGACCGCCATCAAGGAGGGGGTGAGCATGGTCATCGAAGGGGCTCTTGGCGAGACGACCCCGGACCAGCAGGACTTCTTGAAGACCGTCATGGAGAACGCCGAGCGTCTCGAGCGGCTGATTGAGAAAGTGAAGACCTCCGGGGAGATCATGGCCGGACAGGTCCAGTACGCCTTCGAGTCGTTCGACCTGCGCACCCTGCTGGCCAGCGTGCAGAAGACCTATCAGGGCCTGGCGGATCTGCGGGGGGTGCAGTTCCGCTTCATCGAGTACCCCAAACCGCTGTTCTGGCAGATCGACCACAGGCGCTTGACACTCGCCGTGAGCCAGTTGGTCGAGAACGCGCTCCAGGCCACGGAGAAGAACGGATTCGTCACGGTGTCACTGACGCCCTCAGCCAACGAGGTGCAGATCGTGGTACAGGATACCGGCGCCGGGATCCCGAAGGACGCCCTGCCGTCGTTCATGACGCAAGTCGAGGAGACGCACTCCTTGTTCGACCGGTTTCAGTCCCTGGGGGGTATCCATGACCGGAAGATGGGGGGGTTGGGCCTGGGACTCTTCATCGCCAACTCCCTCATCGAGGGTCACGGGGGGAGCATCACCGTCGAGAGCGCGGTGGGCGAGGGGACGTCCATGATCGTGCGCTTGCCCAAGGAACCTTCTGGCGGCGCGCGGCGGGACGTGACCGGCCGCACGATCTAACGCCTCACGGCGTGCTCGGCTCGGCCAGCGGCAGGACGGTCAGGTTCGCCGAGCGCTTGAGTTCCTCGGTCCACTCCTTCAGCCGTTCGTATTGCTTCTTCGCGGTCAACTGCTTGAGGTAGGCATCCCGCGCCGCGGAGAACGCCGCCAGATCTCCGGTCCGCTTGTCGAGCAGGCGATAGACGCACCACTGCCGCCCGAAGGGCATTGGCGGGCCGATGCTGCCAAGCTCCATGGCGTGGAATGCGTACATCTGATCCTTCGGGATGCTCCACAAGTCCATGTAGGCCTCGAGCGTCATGAGACTCACCGGACGGACTGGCGGCTCGCCCCGCGCCTTCATCCGCTCCCAGCGCACCGGGTCGTTGACCTCCCCGTAGAACGTCTGGGCGGCCTCGAGTGTGTCGAACGTGACCATCTCGCCGCCCACGTGGTGCTGCTCGTTCAAGAATTCCTGCTGCATCTCCTCGTCGGTCACCGCGACGGTGAAGGACGTGCGCATCCGCTCCTTCAACTTGTCGATCTGGAGCAGATACCGCATCTGATTCTCGAAGAGCTCGACGTCCTCGCCGAGCGTCTCGCGCACCCAGGCCGTATAGGCCGCGGGGTCTCCGCCGCGCGTGAACTCCAGCTGCTGCCCTCGCAAGACGCTGGCGATGCGCCTCTCGAGTTCCTCGTCGGAGACCGTCACGCCCTGGCGGAAGGACTCGTAGTGCAGGATGAGCGCCTCCCAGATGGCCCGTTCACGCTCGGCTCCCTGGAGCTGCTCCTCCCAGGGCCGCGGGAACATGTAGGAGACCCGCTTGGCGAAGTAGTAGTTGCCCGCCGGCACCGGCACGCCGAAAAGGTACCCGGCGACCTGCGCGTCTGGGGCTCCGCTGCCCTGCATCACGCGCTGGACGGACATCCCGCCGCCCGGCGGGTTGCCATTGGGTGCAGCCGGTGAGGTAGCCGTGGCTGCGTCCTCCGCTCGTGGCTCGGAGGGCTTTCGCGACCCGCACCCCGCCAGCGGCAGCGCAGCCAGC
>SBAZ01000145.1 GCA_005239935.1 Planctomycetales bacterium
GGGGCCTGGCCGGCTCAGGTGCTTGACCTTGAAGGGGACTGGGCCCCGGAGGGGGCCTGGCCGGCTCAGGTGCTTGACCTTGAAGGGGACTGGGCCCCGGAGGGGGCCTGTCCCCGTCGTCTGCTGCGCTGCTCCATCGAGCCGGCGTAGGGCTTCGCGCCGCGCCGCGGGCAGGTGCCCCTGCCGCACCAGATCGAAGACGCGCCCGCGGACCAGGCGGTCGAAATAGCGCTTCCGATCCTGGTACTGGGGCAGCCGGCGCTTGGCCACCCCGCGCAGGCCCCGGAGGAGGCGCAGCATGCGGCCGTAATCGCTGGAAATGGCGCCCCCCAGCTCATGGCGCAGTCGTTTCGCGAGCGACGGGCTGGCCCCGCCCGTGCTCACCGCGATCGTCAACGCCCCGCGCTGCAGGATGGACGGCGCGATGAAGGAGCAGAGGGGAGTCTGATCGACGATGTTGGCGAAGATGCCCCGCCGGTGTGCCTCGCGACACACCGCTCGATTGATGGCCGGATCGTCCGTGGCTCCGTAGACCAGCCATGCGCCCCGCAGGTCGCCCGCACGGAAACGCCTGGCGAAGAGCCGAATGCGGTGCTGGCGTGCGTACCACCTCAGGCGCGCGGTGGCCGCCGGGGTGATCACCGTGATCTGGGTACCGTAGCGCAGCAGCGTGGTGACCTTGCGCTGAGCGATCAGCCCGCCCCCCACCACGACGCAGCGCCGGCCATGCAGATCCGCAAAAATCGGATAGTAGGCCTTGGGCCGCATGCGGCAGGCGGCCGCCGTGCCTCGGCACACGTGTGGCATGTAGCAGCCCTCAGCGCAGATGTCCGGAAAGCCGGCACGCGCCATCAGGGCAGATGCAACTCCTGGCGCAGCCGCGCGAATTCCTCCGGGGCCATGGCCGTCGTGTGCGCCGCGTCCGGGAAGGTACCGCTGCGCACCTCCTGCGCGAACGCGACAGCCGCGTCCCGCACGGTCGTGGCGACGTCAGCATAGCGCTTCACGAACTTGGGCCGAAACCGCTCAAACAGCCCGACGAGGTCATAGGTCACCAGGACCTGTCCGTCGCAGAACGGGCCCGAGCCGATCCCGATCGTGGGGATGCGCAATTGCCGGGTGATCTCCTGCGCGAGCAGGTCCGGCACGCACTCGAGGACCATGGAAAAGCAGCCCACCTCCTGGAGCGCGAGCGCCTGGGCCACGATGCGCGCGGCGGCGGCCGCGTCCTTGCCGCGCACGCCGTAGCCGCCCTCCGCGGCGGCGGTCTGCGGCGTCAGCCCGACATGCCCCATCACCGGGATGCCGGCGTCCACGACGGCCTTCGCGATATCCTCGATGCCGGTTTTCCACTCGACCTTCACCGCCTCGCACCCGGCTTCCTGGACGAAGCGGCTCGCGTTGCGCACGGCGTCCTGGACGCTGCCGCGCAACGACAGAAAGGGCATGTCCCCAATGAACATCGCGCGCTCGACCCCACGCCGCGCCGCCTTCGCGTGGTGAATCATCTCCTCCATCGTCACCGGCGCGGTCGAGTCATAGCCGAGCACCACCATGCCCAGTGAATCGCCGACCAGCACCGCATCCACGCCGGCCGCCTCCACCAGCCGCGCCATGGGGTAGTCGTAGGCCGTGAGCATGACCAGTCGGCCACCCTGCTCCTTGCGGCTCTGGAAGTCGGCGACCGTGACCTTGCCCATGGGCTAGGCGTGGCTCACGGCCCTGCCGCGGCCCGGCGCGCCATTGCGCGAGAGTCCGCTGCGCAGCTCGTCGCGCACGACCCGCGCAGCCTCCACAACAACGCGCAGCTTGTCCTTCGCCTCCTCCACGCTCCGCGTCTTCAGGCCACAGTCAGGATCAACATAGACCTGCTCGGGGCGGAACACCGTGAGCGCCTTGCGGAGGTTGTTCGCCGCCTCCTCGACCGACTCGATCCGGTGGCTATGGACGTCCACGATCCCGAGTCCGATCTCCTTGGGGAACCGGCCGAATCGCTTAAACACCTGCAGGAGCTCGAAGTTGCGATTCGCGAACTCGAGGTCGATCTGGTCGACCGGCAGCCGGCGCAGCTTCGGGCCGATCGCCTTGAAGTCTCCGTAGCAGATGTGGGTCAGGGTCTTAGCCTTCAGGCCCTTGGTCACGATGCCCAGCGCGTCGATCGCGAGGTCCATCTCCTCAGGCCGCGTGGAAATGGCCGGCTCGTCAATCTGGATGTACTGCGCGCCCGCCCGCTCCAGATCGCGCGCCTCATCGCGCACCACCTGCGCGATGGCGAGGGTCGTGGCCCGCCGCGATGGGTAGTACTCGTTGAACGACCAGTCCATGATCGTGTAGGGGCCGGTCAGCATCCCCTTCACCGGCCGTGAAGTCAGCGACTGCGCGTACGTCCACCAGCTCACCGTGATCGGCTTGCGCCGGGTGATCTTCCCCATGATGATCGGCTTGCGGTAGTAGCGGTTGCCGTACGAGCGGACCAGCTCGCTCTGTTTGAACCCGCCCAACTGCTCCGAGAAGTAGGCCACCATGTCCCCCCGGTATTGCTCACCATCCACCAGGATGTCCACGCCGAGCGCCTCCTGGGTTTCGATCCACTCGCGGGTGGCCTGCTCCTCGAGCGCACGCAGCTGCGCGGCGGTGATCTCGCCCCGGCGCGCCTGGGTGCGCGCCTTCATCAGGTAGTCGGGCTTCGGGAGGCTCCCGACCGATGTCGTGAGCAACATTACGCCCTCCTCTTCGCGCTGAACGATCGAACCGCCTCGCCCAGACGGCGCAATTTCGCGCGCGCCTGCGGATGCGGCAGGAATTCCAGGCCACAGTTCGGGCTTACATAGAGCCGGTCGGCGGGCACCTGCTTCAAGATCCGGCGGAAGACCGCGTGGAGCGCCGAGACCGGTTCGAGCTTCGTGTTGCGCGCATCGAGGCAGCCGAGCGAGAGCGCGGACGTGATGCGCTCCCGCCCGAGCCGCGCCAGCGCTCCGGGATCGGAGACCACATCCACGCCCACGATGTCCACCTTCGCGCGCAACAGTGGGGTGAGCGCCCCATCGAGCGAGCCAAAGTACGACACGACCGCGGTCTGCGCCTTCACACCCCGCGTGGCGACCGACAGCGCCTCCAGCGCAAGCTTCACGTCCGGCTTGCCGAATCCAAGCGCGGGCTCATCGAACTGGATGATCGGGGCCCCGGCCCTTGCCAGCGCCTTTGCCTCTTCGTTCAGCAGCTCGGCCATCCGCAGGGCGAAGGGCCGCTCGCGCTTGAAATGCCGGTCCTCGCAGAGCCGCGCGAAGCTGTACGGCGCCGGCAGGACGGCTTTCACCGGCTTCTTCGTGCAGGAGGCCGCGAACCGGTACTCGTCCACAAGGATCGGTCCCCTGCGCCGGGGTGTCTTGTGCAGAATCGGCCGCCGATAGTACACGTTGTTGTCGAAGTAGCGCGAGAGGCCATTGATCTCGAAGCCGTCGAGACGGCGCGCGACCGGTGTCACCAGGTCCTCCCAGCGAATTTGGCCGTCTGTGAGGACCTGGAGCCCGGCCGCCTCCTGCTCCTTGATGACGGCGCGGGTGATGGTACGGCACGTCGCCTCCAGATCGGCGTCGCTCAGCTCCTTGCGCTGCCACCGGGTCAGTGTCCCGATGAGCTTGGTCCCATAGGTCGCCTCCGCGACCTTCGGGTAGTTCCCGATGGCAGTCGGAATCATGCGCCTCCACTCCATGTTGCGGGCGTCGCCCTCGGCGCGGCCTGTCCCCGCCCCCTCACCAACTGGTCAGCTGACGCGTCCTTCCCAGTTGATGCAGGGGCCTGCTGGGCAGCCTCCTTGCGCGCGAAGCAGGCGAGACAGTTGTAGAGTGCCTTCGCCATGGCCCGGTTATAGTCTTTCGCAATCACGACGCGTTGCACGACGTCGGTTTCCTGGCCACACGTGTCACACCGCATGTCCGATCCGCGCGTCCCAGCACTCCGGCCAGAGTCGTGCCCACCGCTGGGCGATGTCCCGCTCGAGCAGCGGCGTGCCGGCGGCCTGCGCCAGCGGCACGGCGCGGCGCGCGTACGCCTCGGCCACTTCCCGCGGCAGGACCGCCGCCAGGGCTCGCGGCAAGGCGTTCACCAGGAGCGACCCTTGGACCAGCCAGGCGTCCGGAAACCGCCGCACGGCAAACCCCGCGACCTTGCGCCCGTCGAGGAAGACCGCATAGGGACTGTGTTCGGTCAGGCAGTACGCGATCGGCGAGCGGCGTGCCACCTCGACCTCGGCCGAGGCCTCCACCCCGGCGATGCGGCACAGCCACACGGCGCTGTCGCAGACCGCCGACATCATGGCATGCAGCCCGACGCCTGCTGCCCGGGGCACGACCAGGGCCACCGACACGTCGCTCCCGTGGAGCGCCAGCCCACCCCCGGTCGGGCGCTCGACTCGCTCGAGCCGGTCCGACACGGCAGGCCCTCGGCTCATCCAGTCAGGCGGCACTTGTCGGTAACCCAACGACACCGCCGGCGGCTCCCAGAGAAAGGCTCGGAACGCCGGGAGGGCCGCCTGCGCGGCCCGAATATCCACGGCCATCTGCTCGCCGGCCGCCTGCGGCTCGTCCACCACGACCCGCCAGGTTTCGGCCAATAGCGTCATCCAGCCCTCCGCGCCGGCTCGCCCACTTCGCTCCACCGCAGGTTCGGCTCGCGTGCCGCCTTGACTTCGTCCACACGGCGGACCGTCAGGCGTTGTGGGGCCTGCCGCACGCGGTCCGGAGCGGTGCGCACCTCGTCCGCGATCGCCCGCATCGCGCGAATGAATTCGTCCAGCGTTTCCTTGGACTCCGTTTCGGTCGGCTCAATCATGAACGCCTCGTCGACGATCAGCGGGAAGTACACGGTCGGCGCGTAACAGCCGTAATCCAGGAGGCGCTTGGCCACATCCATCGCCGTCACGCCCTGCGCCTTCAGGTGCTTGAGCGTGCACACGAACTCATGCATGCAGAAGCGGCCGTACGGCACCGGGTACAGGTCCTGCAGGTTCGCTTTGAGGTAGTTGGCGTTGATGATCGCGGTCCGCCCGGCCCGCTCCAGACCCTCGCGCCCCAGGGACCGGATGTACGTGTACGCGCGCACGAGCACACCAACATTGCCATAGAAGCCATGGACGCGACCCACCCCCCGCCGCCCGCCGCGGTCCCAGGCATACCGCCGCCCGCGCCGACAGACTTGCGGCCCGGGCAGGAAGTCCTTGAGCCGCTCGGCCACGCCGACCGGCCCGGACCCGGGTCCGCCCCCGCCGTGCGGGGTCGAGAAGGTCTTGTGCAGGTTGAGTTGGAGCAGGTCCACGCCCATCTCGCCGGGCCGGGCGATGCCCAGCAGCGCGTTCATGTTGGCGCCGTCCATGTAGACCAACGCGTCCCGCTCATGCAGCAGCCCCGAGATCGTCGTGATATTGGACTCGAAGAGTCCAAGCGTGTTCGGATTCGTCAGCATGAAGCCGGCCACATCATCGGTGAGGTGCTGCTTCAAGTCCTTCACGTCGATCACGCCCTCCGGACCGGAGCGTACCTGGACCACCTGAAAGCCGGAGAGCGCGGCCGAAGCCGGATTCGTCCCATGGGCCGAGTCGGGAATCAGCATCGTCGAACGCCGCCGGCGCTTCGCCTGGTGGTACGCCGCGATGATCTTGAGCCCGGCGAGTTCGCCTTGCGAACCGGCTGCCGGCTGCAGCGTGAAGCGGCTCATCCCGGTCAGGCCGCACAGCAACTGCTCGAGCTCGAAGAGCAGCTGCAACAGCCCTTGCACCTCGCCGGCCGGCTGCAGGGGGTGCGTCCAGGCGAAACCGGGCAGCGCGGCCACCCGCTCATTGAGCTTCGGGTTGTACTTCATGGTGCACGACCCGAGCGGATAGAAATGTGTGTCCACGGCGAAGTTCAGCTGCGAGAGCCGCGTCACGTGCCGCACGACGTCGAATTCGGAGACCTCAGGCAGGTGCGGAGCCTGCGTCCGGCGTGCCTCGGCCGGCAGGGCCTGCTCGAGATCCACAGCCGGCACGTCGCTCGGCGGCAGGCGAAAGCCGCGGCGCCCGGGCACGGAGCGCTCAATGATCAACGGCTCGGCCATGCTCAGCACGCGCCTCGGAGCGCCTCGACGGCCCGGTCAATGGCCTCCCGGCTGAGGCGCTCCGTCACGCACCACAGCAGGCCGTGCGGCAGCGCAGGATACCAAGAGGCGAGCGGCCAGGGACCGACAATACCCTGCTTCGCCAGGACTCGGAGCACCGCCTGCGGCGCGACCCGTTCGTCGCTGACCAGCGTGAACTCATTGAAAAACGGTTGCCCGAAGGCCGGTCGCAGCCAGGGCAGCTCGAGCAGTCGCTCCCGGGCATAGTGTGCGCGGTCGCAGTTGCTCCGGGCCAGGTCGCGGAATCCCTCAGGGCCGAGGAGGCTCATGAAGATCGTGGCGCGCAGCGCGAGCCAGCCTTCGTTCGTGCAGATGTTGGACGTCGCGCGCTCACGCCGGATGTGCTGCTCCCGCGTCTGAAGCGTCAACGTGAAGCTGCGTGCCCTGGCGGCATCCACGGTGCACCCGGCCAGTCGCCCAGGGATGCGGCGCAGGAGTGCGGCGGTTGTCGTGAAGAGCCCCAGCCCGGGTCCGCCGTAGGCGGGCGGGCTGCCGAGGCAGCGCCCCTCGCCCACCGCAATGTCCGCCCCGTACGCGCCCGGCGGCTGGAGCAGGCCGAGGCTCACGGGGTAGGCCGAGGCGACGAAGAGCCCTCCGACGCGATGCGTCATGGCCGCGGCCTGAGCCATTGGCTCAAGGCATCCAAACACATTCGGCTGCTGCAGGACGACGCAGGCGAGGTCGTCGCCAGCCGCCTTGCTCAGCGCCTCCAGATCCGTCACCCCATTGACCGTGGGAAGCTCCTGGATCGCCGCGTCCGAGCCGCGCACGTACGTCCCGAGGACCTGCCGCGCATGCGGGTGCACCCCCTCGGACACCAGCACGCGCGGACGCCCGGACGCGCGCAACGCCAGGATGGCGGCTTCGGCGAGGCTGGAGGCGCCGTCATACAGCGACGCGTTGGCGACCTCCATCTCGAAGAGCGCGCACACCATGCTTTGGAACTCATAGATGGCCTGCAGGATGCCCTGGCTGGCTTCGGCCTGGTAGGGGGTGTAGGGGGTGAGCCACTCGCCGCGGGCCGCCAGCGCGTCCACCACCGTGGGGATCGTATGCGCGTAGCACCCCGCCCCCAGGAAGGCCGGGGCGTCCTCAAGTGACCGGTTCTGTCCGGCCAATCCACCAGCGAGCCGCAGGACCTCCGGCTCGCTCAGTCCTTGCGGCACGCTCAGGCGACGCGTGCGCAGATGCTCTGGGACAGACGCCAGCAGGTCCTCAAAGCTGGAGACGCCGATGGTCCGGAGCATCTCCTCCAGTTGCTGGTCGGTGTTCGGGGCGTAATCCATCAGAGCCGGCTCAGTGGCTCGCGGCCTTCAGCACCGAGGCGTAGTCGGCGCTCGAGAGCAGCGTGGCGAACTCCGCCGGGGTTGAGGGCGCCACCGCGAAGAGCCATCCCTGGCCGTAGCAGTCCTGGTTGACGGCCTGGGGTGATTGCACCACGGCGTCATTGACCCGTGTGATGGTGCCGGAGACCGGCGCATAGATGTCGAAGGCCGCCTTGACCGACTCGATGACCGCCGCCGGCTGCCCCCGACTGACCGTCCTGCCGACCTTCGGCAACTCGATGAAGACGATATCGCGCAGCTCATCCTGCGCATGGGCCGTGATGCCCACGACCGTCTCCTGGGCCTCGCGTCGCGCCCATTCGTGCGTCTTCGTGTAGAACAACCCGTCAGGGATTTCCATCACGTGCGGCTCTCCAGCGGTGAGGCCCCCGCGGTGAGGCGGGCGGCCGGCGTCATCCTCGGCGTCCAGAATGGCAGTTTCACGATCGTGGCCTCGTAGCGCTGGCTGCGGACGGTGACCGTGAGGCGCGTGCCCAGCTTCGCCGCGGTCGGCTCGACATATCCCATGCCGATCGGCTGCTGGAGCAGCGGGCTGTAGGTCCCGCTGGTCACGGTCCCGACGCGCCGGTCGCCCAGCCGCAATTCCATGCCTTGGCGCGGCACCGGACCCGAGGCCAGCTGGATCCCGATGAACACCCGGGGGATGCCCACCTCGCGCTGCCGCACGAGCGCCTCCCGACCGATAAACTCACCTTTCTGCATGGCGACGGTCCAGCCGAGCCCGGCTTCCCAGGGAGTGGTCTGGGCATCCATGTCCGCACCGTAGAGTCGCAGCCCGGCCTCGACCCGCAAGGTGTCGCGCGCCCCGAGCCCCACCGGCAGACCGCCCAGCCCCTGCCCGGCGTTGACGACGAGATTCCACACGCGGACCGCATGCGTGTTCGGCAAGAACAGCTCAAACCCGTCGCCCCCGGTGTACCCGGTCCGGGCCAGGCAGGCGTCAGGGCCCATCGTCCGGATCGGCGCAACCCCGAAACGGCCCAGCGTGGTCACGCGGGTGTCGAGCAACTGCTCAAGCGTCCGGCAGGCCTTGGGACCCTGCACCGCGAGAATCGCGCGGCCCTCGCTGATATCCGTCATCGTGACCCGGCCCTGCTGATGCGCCTGCAGCCAGGCCACGTCCGCCTCGTGCGTGGCGCAGTTGACGATCACCAGAAAATCCTCCGGCCCGAGTCGGAACACGATCACGTCGTCCAGGATCCCCCCGTGCTCATTCAGCAACAGCGTATAGCAGGCCCGGCCCTCGCCGAGGTGCCCAAGGTCGCTGACCACCAGACGGTTCAAGGTGGGCAGCGCCTCCGGCCCGGTGACGAGCACCTGCCCCATGTGCGACACATCGAAGATGCCGAACACCTCCCGGACCGCGCGGTGCTCCTCGATGATGCTCGTGTAATAGAGCGGCATCTCCCAGCCGTGAAACGCCGTCATCTTGGCGCCCAACTCCAGGTGCCGCTGGTACAGCCCGGTGCGCCGGGCCGGGCCGGCCGGGGTCAGAGCGGTCATGCGGTCAGGTCACGGTCGCCAGGTTCGCCGCGCGCAGGATCTCCGGGACGAGGTCCTCCCACCCGAGCGCATAGAGGTGGATCCCGTCCGCCACGTCCCGCACGGCCCGGACCAGGTCCGAGGTCACCGCCACGCACTCGGCGCGTTTGTCCGCCGCGCGCTCGAACCGCGCGATCAGCTCCTCCGGCACGTGAATCCCCCAGACATGCTCGTTCAGATAGCGCGCCATCTTGGCGGACTTGACCAGCAGGACGCCCGCGAGGACCGGCTTGCCGAGCGGCTTGGCCCTCGTCATGAACCGGCGCAACCCGCCGGCATCAAACACTGCCTGCGTCTGAAAAAACTGGGCGCCGCCCTGAATCTTGGCCTGGTACTTCTCCATTTCGACGTCCAGATCCTTGGCTCCAGGGTCGGCTGCGGCGCCGATCACCAGCGCCGGCGAGCCGGCGAGCGGCTTGCCGGCCATGTCATGACCTTCGGCCAGGCCCTTCGCGACCTGCATGAGCGCAGCCGAATTGATGTCGAAGACCGGTTTGGCCTCCGGGTGGTCTCCAGCCTTGGGGTCATCCCCCGTCAAGAGGAGGACATTGCGGATGCCGAGGATGCCGGCCCCGAGCAAGTCGGCCTGCAGCGCGAGCCGGTTCCGGTCGCGGCACGTCAACTGCAAGATGGGGTCGACGCCGGCCTCGAGGACCGCTTTGGCCACGGCCAGCGGCGAGGCGCGCATGATGGCGCCGGACCCGTCGGTCACGTTGATGGCGTCCACCAGCCCCTTGACCCGCTCCACCGCCGCCAGAATCTCACTGAGGTCGGTCCCCTTCGGCGGGTTGACCTCCATCGTCACCAGAAACGGCTTCTTGCCCAGCTTGGATGCAAAGCGCGCCGAATCCGCCAAGCTCATCGGCCGCCTCCCTGCCGCAGGTTGAACGCTTCAACCGTGTTGCGCATGACCATCATGACGGTGACCGGCCCCACGCCGCCCGGCACCGGAGAGAGGAAGGCGGCGCGCTGGCGCGCCGCCTCACGTTCCACATCCCCCACCACGCGGCCGTCCGGCAGGACGTTGATCCCCACGTCAATCACGATGGCGCCGGGCTTGATCCACGTCCCCCGGATGAATTCGGGACGGCCGATGGCGACCACCAGGATCTCCGCCCGCCGCACGTGCTCCTCGAGCCGCCCGGCCTGGCTGGTGCCCAGGTGGCACACGGTCGTCGTCGCCATCTGATCCAAGAGCAGCATCCCGACCGGCCGGCCGACGATCTCGCTGTGCCCGACCACCACCGCCTCCTTGCCATGCAGGTCCACCCCGGTGGACTCGATCAGCTCCATGACGGCCAGCGCGGTGCACGAGCCGATGCGCGCCTTCGCAAAAAATCGCCGTGCCGCGTTCTGTGGATGGATGCCTTCGATGTCTTTCCGGGGTTCGATGAGCGTGGAGAGCCGGCCCGCATCGATCTGGGGCGGGAGCGGCTGATGCACGAAGAGCCCATGCACGGCGGGATCCGCGTTCCAGGCCGCAATGCGCTCCTCGACCACGGCGGCCGGCACATTCACGGGGTAGCCTTCGGACCGCACTTCGATGCCGAGTCGCGCGGCCTCGCGCTCCTGCGCCGCCTTGTAGAGTTCGGACGCACCCGTCCGGAACCAGATCACCCCGAGCCGGGGGCGCTCCGGCAGCCCGGCCACGGCCCGATGCACCTCGTCCCGCATCCGCGCCGCAATGGCGCGCCCATCAAGCAGCGTCGCGGTAGCCGTCTTGGTCCCCACAGGCACGCTCCGTCTACGCGAGGCGCCGGAGCCGTCGTCGCACACGGGCGGCGAATGCCCGATCGCCGAGCCAGACGAGATTGGTGTTGATGAGGACACCTGCACAGGCGGTGCTGGCCTGCGCGAGGTGCGCAACACACCGCAAATCGGCGCGCAGCCGGGGCGCAATCGCCCGCGCCGTGCGGCGTGCCCGCCGCCCAATGTCCTGGGCCAGCTCCGCCACCCGCAGCGGCACCGCGGTGGCCTCCCGCAGCGCCCGGGTGAAGCCCGGGCGGCTCCCGCGGCGCAGGGCATCGACGACCGCGGCAAAGCGCCTCGCGTCGTCCTGCGCCAACCGCAGGCATTCCCGTCGGATGCGCCGGGCCGCCGCCCGCGCAGAGGGCGCGGGGACCAGTTTTTCGAGGAGCGCCGCGGACAGCGCCGCACTCAGCGCGGCCGCACTGCCCCCGCCGACCCAGGAGCCGCGGCGGGCGACCTCGTCAAGCAGGGTCTCGAACGAACCGGACAGCCAGAACCTCACGCAGGGACGATGGATAGGATGAACCGGGCACCCGGCTCATTATATGTGAAACTTTTCACACCTTCAAGGTGGCGGGATGCCCAGGCCGAGCTCGTTGAGGCGGTGGATGAGGCTGATGAGGCGGCCATAGTGCTTGCGATTGAATCTAAAGATCAGCCGGGGCAGTTCGGCCAGATCAGGCTCGTCCGACTCGGCCGCCAGCGCCCGGCCGATCGTCATCTCCCCGCCGGCCAGCAGGTCGCGAAACTCACGCGTGAGCCGCGCCAGGGCCCCAGGCGGCAGGGGTCTGGTCAGCCGCAGGACCAGGCGCTCGCCGACATACCGCATGGAGTGATACGTGCTGTAGAAGTCCAGAATCGCGCGCACACCCTGCTCCGCACTGTGCGCCACCTGGTAAATGGCCCGCTCCGAGGGCGAGATCATGCCATCGCCGACCAGCTGGTCGTCGAAGAACCGTAGCATGGGCCGCCAGAACGGCCGGCCCGGCGGCTCCAGGAACACGATGGGCCGCGGGTCGGACTTGCCGGTCTGCACGAGCGTGAGTGACTCGAACCCCTCGTCGAGCGTGCCGAATCCGCCCGGGAAGAGGGCGGTGGCGTGCGATTCCTTGATGAAGAGGAGTTTGCGCGTGAAGAAATACTTGCAGTTGATCAGCTTGCGGTCCTGCGCGATGACCAGGTTGGGAGCCTGTTCGAAGGGCAGCCGGATATTGAGCCCGACGCTGAGCGTCCGCCCCGCCCCCTCGTGTCCGGCCCGCATGATCCCGCTCGCCGCGCCCGTGATGACCATCCAGCCGGCCCTGGCGAGCAGCCGCCCGAAGTCGTGCGCCATCGCGTAGGCCGGGTGCGACTCCGCGACCCGGGCCGAGCCGAACGTGGCCACCTTGCGCACGTGCCGGTACGGGCGGAACACCTTGAACGCATACCGGAGCTCCTTCAAGGCGGCGTTGAGGAGTTTGAGGTCTCCGGTCGTCGCGCGATCCTGGCCCAGGCGGTACACCGAGCTCATCATCTCCGCCAGGAACCGGCGGTCTTCCGGGTCCGCGAAGCTGCTGAGGAGTGCGGCAATCTGCCGGTCGGTCACCGGCTCGCGCGTGCCGTACGGCGCCCGCGCACCCTCCGCCGGCGCGCTCATGCGCTTCGCCCATTTGCGTGGGCGGCCATCTGTGCGTAGAATGGGCGATTGATGTGTCCGAAGCGAGTGCCTCGTTGATCGCGCCAGGGACCCGCAGCATCGCCCAGGGTCTCCTGGTGCTCTGCTGGCTGACGACGGCCGGCTGCGCCGCGTTCGAGCCCGCCCGGGCGCCCCTGAGGGCGGTCCCCGCAGCTCCCGCGCTGCCCGGCGTCATCACCCACACGGTCCTGCCAGGCGAAACGCTCTGGGCCGTCGGCCGCCGGTACGGCGTGCGGCACCAGGACATTATGCAAGCCAACGGCATTGCGGACCCCGGGAGTTTGCGCGTCGGGCAGCGGCTGATCATCCCCCGCGCCATTCCCAGTCGGCCGGTCCTGTCGGTTCCCCTCTACCCCAACCCCCGCTGGACGCATATCGTGATCCATCACACGGCGACCACCGAGGGCAATGCTCGGCTGCTGGACCGCGCGCACCGCCGGCGCGGGTTCTCGAACGGGCTCGGCTACCACTTCGTGATCAACAACGGCACCTCCGGGCGGGCGGACGGCCGGCTCGAAGTGGGCCACCGGTGGACGCGCCAGGAAACCGGGGCCCATTGCAACGCCGGCGGCATGAACCACCACGGCATCGGCATCGTGCTCGTGGGTAACTTCATGGAGCAGCCCCCCTCGAGCGCGCAGCTGGCCACCCTGGCCGCGCTCGTCGAGCGGCTCTCCGCCTACTACCGCATCTCGCTCAACCGAATCATCCGGCATCGGGACGTGGCCGGCAAAAATACCGCGTGTCCAGGCCGCATGTTTCCCTGGACCACGTTTCGGAGCCACCTCTTCCGCAACCCGTAAGGTGCCAGGCACCTTTCGACCAAAAGGTGCCAGGCACCTTTTCGGGGGGTTTTCCACAGCTACCTCATTTCGGCCGGTCGGCGGTGAACGCATTGCGCACGATCTCGACGTGCGGCGCACCCGCCGCACCCCAATCCACCGCCACCACGTCGAACCGGCTTTGCAGAGGGACCTCCGGCGCGTAGTGCAGGTACCACACGGCCGCCGCGATGAGCCGCTGCCGCTTGCGATCGGTGATCGTGGCGAGCGGCCCGCCCCACTGCTGGGACCCGGTTGAGCGCACCTCGATGAAGCAGCGTGTCGGGCCTTCCTGCGCGATCAGGTCAATCTCGCCGACCGGGTACCGCGCGTTCCGCTCGAGGATCTGGTACCCGGCGCGTCGGAGCGCCTCCGCGGCCAGGTGCTCCGCCTGCTTTCCCCGCACGACGCGCGGGGCCAGCCGCCGCTTAAACTGCGAGAGCCATGCAAACATCGGGCGCTTCCAGGGTATCCGGTGACACGGCGGCTGGTGCGGCCACCGGCCGGAAGGTCATCCGGTGCAGCGGGCACGGGCCATGCCGAGCGAGCCGGGCGGCATGCAGGAGCGTGCCGTAGCCCTTGTGCTGGTTGAACGCGTAGGCGGGAAAAAGCTCGTGGTAGAACGTCATGAGGCGGTCACGGCACACCTTGGCGACAATCGAGGCGCAGGCGATCACGCGGCTGCGCTGATCTCCACGCACGATCGGCCAGCAGGGGCCGATGGCGGTCAGCGGGAGGTGCCCATCCACCAGGGTGAGGTCCGGAGGCGCGGGGAGTTCCTCGAGGGCGTGGCGCATGGCCAGGAGGGTCGCCTGCAGGATGTTCACCCGATCAATCGTGTCGGAGGCCACAATGCCGACGCCCACCTCGGCCCGCTCGCAGATGACCGCATAGGCGCGCTCCCGCTGGCGCGCGGTGAGTCGCTTTGAGTCATCCACGTGGACCGGCAGCCGGCTCGTCCGGAGCAGCACCGCGGCGGCGACGACTGGCCCGGCCCACGGCCCACGGCCGGCCTCATCCACGCCGGCCACGCGCCGGAACCCGGCCGCACGCGCGGCGACGTCAGGATGCCAGTTGCTCGCTGCGGCTGGCGGACTCGGTGGGCGGCAGGCCGCCGCCAGATGGCTCGGCACCGCCTGCTCCTGCCGTTCGGTTGGATCCAGCCGCGGGCGCCGCAGAGTCGTGAGCGGCTCCAGGTGGCACGTCCTCCAGCCCGGCTTCCGTCTCCAGACGCCAGCTCCGCACGACACGCCGGAGGAAGTAGAGCCGGCTGCGCTTGGCCTTCCCGTGGCGCAGCACCTCGACCCGCTCGATGATCGGCGCGTCCATCGGAAACACGCGCTCGACGCCGACGCCGTGCGTCATGCGCCGCACGGTCATCGTCCGCGAGGGACCCGCCCCGCGCAGCCGGATGACCACGCCCTCAAACTGCCCAAGGCGCTCCTTCCCCTGCTCCACGATCTTGAACCACACGCGCACATCGTCCCCCGGCGTGAACCGCTCGGTGGCCGGTGCCTGTCGCGGGTGTGCCCCGTGCACGACCTCTCTCCAATCCATGGCTCCCTCACGTTGCTGACTGAAGCGTTCGTCCCCGGCGCGGTGCCGCCCCGAGCAGATCCGGCCGGCGTGCTGCCGTGCGCGCCGTCGCTTGCAGCCGCCGCCACCGGGCAATGGCCCGGTGGTCTCCTGACCGCAGGACGGACGGCACGGCCATCGTGCGGAAGACCGCCGGCCGCGTGTACTGCGGGTATTCCAGCAACCCGCCGGTGAATGATTCCTCGGCGGTCGCGTCCGCATGCCCCACCACGCCCGGCACGAACCGCGCCACGGCGTCCATCACCACCATCGCCGGCAGCTCCCCGCCGGTGAGCACGTAGTCGCCGATCGACACCGATTCACGCACCAGGCGCAGGACTCGCTCGTCCACGCCTTCATAATGCCCGCACAGGAGGATGAGCCACCGGCGCGCCGCCAGCCGCTGGGCTCGCGCGCTCGTGAACGGTGATCCGCTGGGACTCAGCAGCACCACATGCGGCCGTCGCCCGGCAGGTTCCGTCTGGCGGATCGACTCCACGGCCTCATAGATCGGCCCCGGCATCAGGACCATGCCCGGCCCGCCGCCGTAGGGCCGATCGTCCACGCTGCGGCGCCGGTCGTGCGTAAACCGTCGCAGGTCGTGCAGCCGGATGTCTAGGACGCCGCGCGCCTGTGCGCGCTTGAGGATGGACTCCCCCAGGACCGCTCGGAACATCCCAGGGAAAATCGTCACGACGTCCACGCGCAGGTGCGCCGGACGCCGAGCGCCGCGCGCCACCGCTGCCTCACGATTTCGCTGCGGCAAGCGAGATCTTCTTGAACCGCTTCACCAGGTGCGCCACAGCCTCGGAGACTTGCGCGCCGGTCGACACCCAATGCACGAGTCGCGATTCATCCACCGAGAACGCGGCGGGATTGCGTGAGGGATCATAGAACCCCAGCGTCTCGAGCACCCGCGCGCCCTGGGCCTGGCCCCGCTCCATGACCACGATCCGGTGATGCGGCTTCTTTTTCGTGCCCCGCCGCTGCAACCTCACGACAACCATCGGCCACTCCTTCCTTGCGCTGGTATGCTCCGGCTAGGCGCCCAGCGAATGCGCCGCGGCCGCATCGCCTGCGGCATCCGCGACCGCCACGCGCCGCACCGAGCACCCCAGGCCGGTCAGCTTGTCGACCAGCCGCTCGTAGCCCCGGTCGATGTGCTCGGTACCGCTCAGGTCCGTCTCGCCCTCGGCCGCCAGTCCTGCCAGCAGCAAGGCGACGCCCGCCCGCAGGTCCGTGGCGGCGACTGGCGCGCCGGAGAGCCGCGGCACGCCCTTCACGATCGCGCTCGCACCCTCGCGGCTGATCTGGGCGCCCATTCGGTTCAACTCGGCGACATGCATGAAGCGGTCCGCATAGATCTTTTCGGTGATGACGCCGACGCCTTCGGCCAACGCCAGCAGGGCCGTCATGGGCGCTTGCAAATCCGTCGGAAACCCCGGGTACGGCAGCGTGGTCACATCCACGGCTCGCAGCCGTCTTGTGGCGCGCACCCGGAGGGCGTCGTCTCGTTTCGTGATCTCGGCGCCGGCCTCGCGCAGCTTGTCGATCAAGGCCCCGAGGTGTTCCGCGCGCACACCCTCCAGCGTCACGTCGCCTCCCAGGAGCGCGGTCGCGATCATGAAGGTCCCGGCCTCGATGCGGTCCGGGATGATCCGATACGCGGCGCCGTGCAGCCGATCCACTCCTGTGACGCGCACCAGGGGCCCACCCATCCCCTGCAGCTCCGCGCCCATGGCCGTGAGGAACTCCGCGAGCGCCACCACCTCCGGCTCGCAGGCCGCATGCTCGACAACGGTCGTGCCCTCGGCCAGGGTGGCCGCCATCAGCACATTGTCCGTCCCGAGGACCGAAGAGCCGAACGCGCCGGCCAGATGGATGGGTGTCCCGATGAGCCGATCGGCCTTGACCACAATTTTCCCATGTTCGACCTGAACCTGCGCGCCGAGCGCCTGGAGACCCTTCAGGTGCAGGTCAATCGGCCGTGCGCCGATGACGCAGCCGCCCGGCATCGAGACTTCCGCCCGGCCGCGGCGGGCCAGCAGCGGCCCGAGCACGCAGATCGAGGCGCGCATCTTGCTGACCCACTCATCGGGAGCCGCCGACCCCGTATACCGGCCTGGGCGGACCGTCAGCCGCGGGCCCGCAACGTCCACCTCCACGCCGAGATGCCGCAGGATCTCCACCATGGTGGAGACATCCGTCACCTGCGGCACGTTGTTAAGGACCGAGGGCTCGTCGGTGAGCAGGCAGGCCGCCAGGATCGGCAGCACCGCGTTTTTCGCGCCGCTGATGCGCACGGTGCCGTGCAACGGCCCGCTGCGGCGCACCACAAACTTATCCATGCCCTCCGCGGCGCGTCACCACCAGTCCGCGGACGCCTCCGCTCAAATCGTGAATGCGCTTCGTTGCGGCGACCCACCCGGTTGAACCGGCCAGCGCCTCCAGCCCCGCCACTTGCCCCGGGTCGCACTCCAGCGCGAGGATGCCCCCAGCCTGCAAGGTCTCGGCCGCCTGGCCCAGCAGCTCACGCAGGGCATGCGTCCCGTCCGCCCCCCCGTTGAGGCTGCCGGCCGGCTCCTGCCGGACATCCAGTGGCAGCCGCTCGACCTGGGCCGTGGGGACATACGGCGGGTTCGACACAATCCCGTCCCAGGGTCCTGGCAGCGCCTCCAGCCAGCGGCCCTGCACGAGCCGAACGCGTGCGGCGTGTCCGGCGTCGCGGACGTTCCGGGCGGCGACGGACAAGGCCTCCCATGATACCTCAACCCCCACGACACGACAAGTCGGCAAGGCGCGCGCGAGGGCCAGCGCCAGACAGCCGCTGCCGGTCCCGGCATCCAGAATCCGCAGCGGTCGTTGGGCGCTCCCCGCTAGGCGCTCAAGCGCCTCAATCGCGGCGAGCGCGACGGCCTCAGTCTCAGGCCTGGGGATAAAGACCCCGGGCCGGACCGTGAGGGTTTCGCCGCAGAAGGCGGCCGTTCCGAGTACGTACTGCAACGGCGTGCCGGCCGCCCGCGCCGCAATCCCCTCTCGGAACCGAGCCGCGCGCTCGGGCGGCACGGGCGAACCCTCGACATAGAGCGTGAGCCGGCCCATGCCCAGGACGCCGGCCAGCAGCCATTCCGCTTCGTGCCGCGCGTGCTCGAAACCCGCGGCCGCCAGGCGCGCCGTGCCTTCATTCAGGAGTGCCCGGGTGTCGACCGGCCGCCCATCCGCGTGGTGCGCGGTCACCGCAGGACTCATCCGCCGTCTCCGGCCTGCGCCTCCTCATGGGCCCGCAGGGCCTCGAGCAGTTCGTCGAGATCCCCTTCGAGCACCTGGTCGAGCCGGTGCAGCGTGACCCCGGCTCGGTGGTCGGTCACCCGCCTGTCCGGAAAATTGTAGGTGCGGATTTTCTCGCTGCGCTCGGCCGTGCCCACCTGCTGCCGGCGGCTGCTGGCCAGCTCGGCTTGCTTGGTGGTCTGCAGCCGGTCGAGCAGTCTGGCCCGCAACACCCGCATGGCCTTCTCTTTGTTGCGCAGCTGACTGCGCTCGTCCTGGCACGTCACGACGAGCCCCGTGGGCAGGTGCCGGATGCGCACCGCCGAATCCGTCGTATTCACGCCCTGGCCACCCGGGCCCGAGGAGCGGTACACATCGATCTGCAAGTCCTTCGCGGGAATGTCTGCCAATTCCACTGCCTCGGGCTCGGGCAGGACCGCCACCGTGACGGTGGACGTGTGGATCCTCCCCTGCGCCTCGGTCACCGGCACCCGCTGGACTCGGTGCACCCCGCTCTCGTACTTGAACCGCTGCCACGCCGCGGAGCCGCGCACACCGAAGGCCACTTCCTTCAGTCCCCCAGCCTCGCTCGGGGCGCTGTGCAGCACCTCGACGCTCAAGCCCGCGCGGGCGGCGTACTTCGTATACATCCGGTGGAGATCCTGGACGAACAGGCTGGCCTCCAGCCCGCCGGTACCGGCCCGGATCTCCACGATGAGCGGCCGCTCCGGCGCCTCGGTCCGAGCCGCCCAGAGCTGCTCCGCCTGCGCCAGCACCTCCTGCTGCTGCTGGCGCAGGAGCTGGGCTTCCTCTTTTGCCATTTCCCGCATCTCGAGGTCGCCCTGCGCATGGAACATGGCCTCGGCCTCGTGCGCCTCATCCTCCAGGCGCCGGTACGTTCGGTACGCGGTCACGATCTCCCGTAAGTCGGCCAGCTCCTTCGAGAGTTGCTGGTAGGCCTGGGGACTCGCGGCCTGGGACGCCTGTGTCGCCAGCTGCCCTTCCAGCTCCGCGTAGCGCTGGTCCAGGCGCGCGAGCTGGTCGAGCAGGCGGGCGGACGGAGCGGGCATCGGGGTGCCCTGCCGAGGGGCAGGGCCGCGCAGCTAGGCGGTGGGCGACTTCCGGGTGTACTTGCGGCGGAATTTCTCCACCCGCCCGGCGGTGTCCACGATCTTCTGCGTGCCTGTGAAGAACGGGTGGCAGCCGGCGCAAATGTCCACGTGGATGGCCGGCTTCACGGAGTGGGTATGGTACACGGCCCCGCAGGTGCAGGTGATGGTGCACTCGACGAATTCCGGGTGGATCCCAGCCTTCATGGCGTCTCGCTCCTCCTACGGCGCGCTCACGTCTTGCTGGCGAGCGTCGCCAGGAACTCCTTGTTATTCTTCGACTTCCCCAACCGGTCGATCAGCAGCTCCATGGATTGCACCGGGTCCATCTCGTTGAGCACCTTTCGGAGTACCCAGATTTTCTGGAGCTCATCGTTCGCCACCAGCAGCTCCTCTCGGCGCGTGTTGGAGCGCCGGATGTCGATCGAGGGATAGATGCGCCGCTGGAAGAGATTGCGGTCCAGCGTCAACTCCATGTTGCCCGTCCCCTTGAACTCCTCAAAGATCACCTCATCCATCCGGGAGCCCGTGTCGATGAGACAGGTCCCGATGATGGTGAGACTGCCGCCCTCTTCGACACCCCGTGCCGCGCCGAAGAACCGCTTTGGTTTGTGCAGGGCGTTCGCATCGAGCCCGCCGGTCAGGACGCGGCCGCTGTGCGGCTCCACGGTATTATACGCGCGTGCGAGGCGGGTGACACTGTCGAGGAGGATCACGACGTCCCTCTTGTGTTCCACCTGCCGCTTCGCTTTCTCCAGGACGATCTCCGCAACCTGGACGTGCCGGTCCGCCGGCTCATCGAAGGTTGAGGAGATGACCTCCCCGCGGACCAGCCGCTGCATCTCGGTCACCTCTTCCGGCCGCTCGTCGATGAGCAGCACGATCAGCACGACCTCCGAGTTGTTCGTCGTGATCGCGTTCGCGATCTTCTGCAGCAGCACGGTCTTGCCGCTGTAGGGGGGTGCCACGATGAGCCCCCGCTGCCCCTTCCCGATCGGCGTCAGGAGGTCCATGATCCGCGTGGAGCACTCCTTGGGATTGGTCTCCAGGACCAGCCGCTTATTTGGGTAGATCGGGGTCAGGTTGTCGAAGTTGATCTTGAGCTTCGACTCCTCGGGATTCTCGCTGTTGACCGCCTCGACCTTCAGGAGTGCGAAGTACCGTTCCCCCTCCTTCGGCGGCCGCACCTGCCCATTCACGGTGTCACCGGTGCGCAGGTCGAACTTGCGGATCTGCGAGGGCGAGACATAGATGTCGTCCGGGCACGGCAGGTAATTGTAGTTCGGCGACCGGAGGAAGCCGAACCCGTCCGGCAGGATCTCGAGCACCCCGGAGGAGAAGATCAGGCCCTCCCGCTCCGTCTGGGCTGAGAGGATCTTGAAGATCAGATCCTGCTTCTTGAGGCCCGAGATCCCGTTGACCCCCATGTCCCGGGCGACCTTGTTCAACTCCGAGATCTTCAGATCCTTCAGGGCCGCGATGTCGAGCTTGTGCTGAGGCCGCGCGGCCGGCGGCTGGGCCTTTACTTCGGTCGAGCTACTCGGCTGGTCCATATCCGCCTCACCTGTGTTCGCGTGGCCTCCACGCCGTCTCCATTGTCCACGACCACATCCGCCGCGGCCGCCTTGGCCGGCAGCGCCCACTGGGCCTGCATGCGCGCCTCCAATTCGTCGTCAGTCCACCCGAACTTTTCCCGCAGCCGACGCCGTTGCACCTCGGGGGGTGCCGTCACGACCACCACCACGTCCGCCAGATCCTCCATCCCTGCCTCGAAGAGGAGCGGGACGTCCAGCGCGACCGCCTTCACTCGCCGCGAACGGGCCAGTCGGTGCAGGTGGCGGCGGATGTCCCGCCGCACCTGCGGATGGATAATTGCTTCCAGGCGCCTCCGCGCCGCCTCATCAGTGAAGACGGCCTCGGCCAGCCGGCGCCGGTCGATGGTCTGGTCCTCATTCAGGACCCGGTCGCCGAACGCCGTCACGACGCGCCGCCAGGCGAGCTTCTTCGGCTCGAGCAGCCGATGCGCCAGGACGTCCGCGTCGAGCACCACCGCGCCCAACTCTTGGAACATCCGGGCCACCGTGCTCTTCCCGGTGCCCACGCCTCCGGTCACCCCGAAGACCACGGGCCGGGAGCCGCGGCCCTTCACGAGGGCGTCGTCTCCGCCATCTCAAGCCAGTTCACGCCGGCCTTTACCGTGACCGTCAGGGGCACGCGCAGGGTCACCGCCTGCTCCATCGCCTCCCGCAGGAGCGGCACCAGCTGGGGCACCTCCCCGCGGGGCACGTCCAACACGAGTTCGTCGTGCACTTGGAGGACGAGGCGGCTCGCGAGCCCGTGCTTGCGCAGGGCGCGTGACAACCGCAGCATCGCCTGCTTGATGAGATCCGCCGCGGTGCCTTGTACTGGGGCATTGATCGCCATCCGCTCCCCCACCTGGCGCAGCACGCCGTCGGGGCTGTTGACTTCCGGCACATAGCGCCGACGGCCAAGGAGCGTCTCGACATACCCGGCTGACCGCGCCTTGGCAATCTGCGCCTCCTGGTAGCCGCGCACCGCGGGGTACCGTTCGAAGTAGGCGGCGATGAACGCCTCGGCGTCTTGGGGAGGAATGCCCAACTCCTGCGACAATCCGTGTGCGGTCATGCCGTAGAGGATGCCGAAGTTGACCGCCTTCATGGCGCTGCGCTGCTCCGGGCCGACCTCGGGCTCCGGCAGGCCGTAGATGAGCGACGCCGTATACCGGTGGATGTCGCGCCCCTCCGCAAACGCCCGGCACAGACGCGGGTCCTCGGACAGGTGCGCGAGGATGCGCAGCTCGATCTGCGAATAGTCTGCGCTCACCAGCATCCGGTCCGGTCCGCCCGAGACAAAGGCCGCGCGGATGGACCGGCCCAACTCGGTCTTGATGGGGATGTTCTGCAGGTTCGGGTCGCTCGAGGAGAGCCGTCCGGTCGCCGTGGCGGTCTGATTCCAGGAGGTGTGGACGCGGCCGGTCGCCGGGTTGACCAGCCGTGGCAGCGCCTCAACATACGTGGACACCAGTTTCGCCAACTCGCGGTATTCCAGCAGCCGCTGCGGCAGCGGGTGCTGCCGGGCCAGGTGCTGCAACACGCTGCTGTCGGTGGACGGCCCGGTCTTTCCTCGCTTGATGACAGGCAGCTTCAGCCGGTCGAAGAGTACCTGGCCGAGCTGCCGCGGCGAGTTTAGATTGAACGAGGTGCCGGCGAGCCTGTAGATGTCCTGAGTGAGGTCGACCAGCCGGGCTGACATCCTGGCGCGCAGGAGCTCGAGCGCGGCGAGATCGAGCGCGATCCCGGTTTCCTCCATCTCGGTGAGGATGCCGATGAGGGGCACTTCCAGGGTCTCGTACAGGCTGCGCTGCTGCCGCGCATCCAGCTGGCGCAACAGCACGTCATGGAGCCGCCAGGTTGTGCACGTCGCCGCCGCCAAGGCGCCCTGCAGCGCGGCGTCCTCGGCGACGACCGGCTGCAGCGTGGGCAGCGCGCCCAGCGGCTGCCCCAAGAACTCATCGGCCAGTTCGCTCAGCAGCGGCTGGGTTCGCGCTGGATTCAGCAGATGGGCCGCGACCATGGTGTCGCCCGTGACGCCGGCGAGATCGGCACCGCAGGACAATAGCAGGCGTCTCAGCGCCTTGACGTCATGCCCGACCTTCGCCACCGCCTCATCCCGCAGCCAGGCCGCGAGGTCGTTGCCACTCCCCGGCGTCAACGTCTTGGCGTCAATCCGACCGAGCCAGGCCTCGTCCGGACCGGCTGCGGCCGCGAGCAGCGCCTCGGTGTGATCATCCCGCACCCACCAGATGGCGACGGCCACCGGGCCGGCTCCGAGCCCACGGAGGGCTCGCGCCAGTTCACCCGCCTCAGCGGCCCAGTGCACGCGCGCGCTCGGCGCCGGCCCCGCCGGCGTTTCTGTGCCAGCCGCAAGGCGCCTAAACTCCAGGTCGCGGTAGAGCTGGCGCAGCGCAGGCCAGTCCGGCACGGGAGCCTTGAGCTCCTCCAGCGACACCGTCACAGGCGCATCCTCGCGGATGCGGGCCAGTTCCCGCGAGAGCATCGCCTGCTCCCGGCCCGCCCGCAACCGCTCCCGCTGCGCGGCGCTCTCCAGCGTCTCCAGCCCCTCATAGAGGCGCTCCAGGGAGCCGTAGCGTCCCAGCAGTTCGGCCGCAGTCTTCTCGCCGATGCCGGTGACGCCTGGTATGTTGTCGGTTTTGTCGCCCATCAGGGCCATCAGATCGACCATCCGTTCCGGCACCACGCCGTAACGGGCCTTCACCGCGTCCGCATCCACCACACGCGGGTCCTGATGTGGGTTGTACACCTTGAGATGACTGTTCACGAGCTGCAGGGCGTCCTTGTCCCCGGTGACCAGGTAGACCTCCAGGTCCGGCTGCGCGATGCGCCGGGCGATCGTCGCCAGCACGTCCTCGGCCTCATACCCCTCGCATTCGAACACTGGCACGCGCGAGGCTGCGAGCAACCGCTTCACCAGCGGCAGTTGCGCGATGAGCGGCTCCGGCATCGGCTTGCGGTGCGCCTTGTAGGCCTCGAACCGCTCGTGCCGGAACGTCGGTTTGCCCACATCGAAGGCCACCCCGAGGTAGTCCGGGTGTTCCTGGTCTCGGAGCGCCTGGAGCATCACCGCGAAGCCGTAGACCGCGTTGGTCGGCCGCCCGTCCGCCGTGCTGAGCCTCCGCACCGCATGGAACGCGCGGTAGCAGAACGCGGTCCCGTCAATCAAGAAGGCGCGGCGTGCCGTCATGGCGGCGTGGCGCGCCGGCAGGCTCCGTACACGTGGTACGCTCAGGGCTCGGGTTGCGTTGGATGATGACTGCGGGTGGAACGGTCGCGGGGGGGTAGGACCTCAGGGGCCGTCAGGGCCCGTATCCATGGGCCTCAGTGACGGCTTCGAACTCCTCAAGAGTGTTCTCGTACTTCTGCAACTCCTCCTCCACGAGACGCCGGCGGTTGTAGATCCGCCCCTTCATACCTGGATAGCTCTTCAGGACGTCCAGCGCCACCAGCCGCTCCTCCGCTCTGGCCGTCCAGGGGTCATGCATGTCGCCCAGCTGGTAGCGCTTGAGCCAGTGGTAGATGGCCTTTTCCTTCTGGCCCATTCGCTCGTACAACATGGCCAGGTTGGCGTGCGCCTCGAGGTAATTCGGGCTGAGCGCGAGCGCCTGCTGATAGGCCCGCTCGGCCTCCTCCAGCCGCCCTTCATCCTCCAGGAGCACCCCGGCGTCGTTCCAGGGGGTCGCGTACGTCGTGTCCAGCGCTGCGGCCTTCTGGTAGTAGCCGAAGGCGCTCTCCCGGTCCCCGCGCCGCTGCGCCTCGTAGCCCTGCGTCCGGTACCCGACGGCCTCTTCGCGCAGTGTGCCGGCGGCTCCTGGACGCCATGGAGAAAGAACGAGGATGACGAACCCAATGGAGACGAGCGTATGGCGGGCTTGCTGACGCATGCGCGAAAACTCTATCATGATTCCCCGGGGGCGTCAAGCACCGCGACGCTACCCAGCAGGCTGCGGCTCCACGACCACGGCCCCCGTGGCCCCGGTCACGGTCACGGCGTGTGTCCGCTCGCCGTTCGACACGAGAATCCGCACCGTGCGGCCTTCCAGCGAGCCGGCCGGGCGAAACACGAGCCGCGACTCCACGGCAGGCTCGCCCCCGACCTCGAGCGAGACCGTCACCGGCACGCTGAACCGCACCACCTGTTCGAGCACCTCCTCGTTCACGACGTTCACCACCCGCACCGTCCCGGTTTCCGCATCCACCTCCACGGCGTGTGCTTGCCGCGCGCTGATGGCCAGGCTCCGGGCCAGCCCCAGGAGTCCGACGACCTGGCGGGTGGTGGCTTTCAGCCGTGCCTGGCGCGCATAGCCGGCCAGGCCGGGGACGCTCATGCCCACGATGAGCCCGATGACCCCGAGCACCACCAGCAACTCAACGA
>SBAZ01000127.1 GCA_005239935.1 Planctomycetales bacterium
AGCGCGGCGAACTTATTGTCTGCCGGTGGAATGATGGTGCCGAAGTAGCGCTTCACGATCTCCGGGTGCTGTTTGAGGCCCGAGTCCATGTCGAGGAAGATGACGCCCTGCTTGGTCAGCTCCTCCTGCATGGAGTGGTACACGGACTCGCTCTCGAATTGCGCGGAGACTCCGGCCAGAAACTTCCGCTCGGCCTCCGGGATGCCGAGCCGGTCAAAAGTCTCCTTGATCTCGGCCGGGACCTCCTCCCAGGACGTGCCGGCCTTCGCCGTCGGCTTGAGGTAGTAGTAGATGCTGTCGAACTTGATGCTGTTGAGGAGCGCAGTGTTCGCCCACGTCGGCATCGGCTTGTTGAGGAAGTGCCGGTAGCCGCGCAGGCGCAACTCGAGCATCCAGGCCGGCTCGCCCTTCATACCGGAGATCTGCCGGACCTTCGTCTCATCGAGGCCGGGCTCCGATTTAAAGACGGCGCGCTCCGCCACGTGGAAGCCGTAGAGCCGCTCGTAGTCTTCGTTCACATTGACTTGTGGCTTCGTGCTCATGGCCGCTCCCTCACACCGCCGCCGCGGCGGGCCGAAACGCCTCGTAGCCCTTCGCCTCGAGTTCCTGCGCCAGCGCCGCGCCCCCGGTGCGCGACACGCGGCCGTCCACGAGCACGTGCACCACGTCGGGCGTCACGTAATTGAGCAGACGCTGGTAGTGCGTGATCACCAGGATGCCGCGCTCAGGGCCGCGCTGGCTGTTGATGCCGGCGGCGACCGTCTTGAGCGCGTCGATGTCCAGGCCGGAGTCGGTCTCATCCAGGACCGCCAGCACCGGCTGCAGGATCGCCATCTGCAGGATCTCGAGGCGCTTTTTCTCGCCACCGGAGAACCCGTCGTTGACGTAGCGGTTCATGAAGGCGTCCGGGATCTCCAGCGCCTTGAGTTGCGTCTTGACCAGGCTCTTGAACTCGCGGATGGGCACGTCCTGCCCGCGCACCCCGCGCAGCGCAGCCCGCAGGAAGTTCGCGATGGTCACCCCAGGGATCGCCGTCGGGTACTGGAACGCCAGGAAGATCCCCTGCGCGGCCCGCTTGTTCGCCGGCAGATCCCTCACGTCCTGCCCCTGATAGAGGATGCGCCCGGCCGTGATCTGATACTTCGGATGCCCCATAAGACAGTAGGACAGGGTGCTCTTGCCTGAGCCGTTGGGCCCCATGAGGGCATGGACCTCGCCGGCGTTGAGAGCCAGGTCCAATCCCTTGAGGATTTCTTTCCCCTCAACGGCCACATGCAGGCCCTCGACCTGCAGGAGCGGCACCGGCTTCCCTGACGGTTGTGTCATCTTTTCCTCGACAAACAGGTCATGCGCGCTTCTGCAAATCCTTCGTCAGCCGCTCGGCCACCGCGCGTTCCGGGCCAAGGAGCTGGTCCAGCATCGTCTGGTCCAAGAAATTCTGGATGTAATGCGTCAATCCTGACCACACCGACCGGATGCCGCAGTCGTCAAAGTGCACGCACGCCGCCTTGAGGCCGGTGTACGACGTACAGATATGCTGCGTCGTCTCGACCCGCCCCAGCGCGCGGATGACCTCGCCCAGCGACACGGACCCGGCCGGGCGGTTCATGAGGTACCCGCCCTTCACGCCCCGCACGCTGTGCACGAGGCCAGCCTTCGCCAGCAGGCGCAGGAGCTTCTCGACATTCGCCGCCGAGAGCCCCTCCCAGCCGGCGATCTCCTTGACGCTGACCAGCTGCCCCTGGGGCGCTCGGGCCAACTGCAGCAGGCAGCGCAGCCCGTATTCCTCCTGTGCGGTGATCTTCATCGCACCTACAAGCCTACGCTAATCATACTTTTTTGTCAACTATTCGAACCGGCTCTGGGAAGCGCTTCCTCGGCATCTGGCGCCTTGGCGCAGACGGGTGGCGTTCCAGGAGGCTGGTCTGTTACGGGGTGACGGTAAGCTTGCCGGAGGTCGTGGTCGTCGGTGCCGGCTGCTCGACGGTCACATCGAGCTCAGGCGGGGCGTTGTCGAGGATCTCGATGCGGATGGTCTGGGAAGTTTCGAGGGCGTCGCCGCGGGCGTCACGGGCGGTGAGCGTTGCCAGGTAGGTGCCGACTTGCTGGACGCCACGCAGCCAGCTGAACGTGGCCCCGCCCTGCCCATCGTCCGTGAACACGACGCCCATCGCCGTGTGGTCGAGCGACACCTCAGGCGCGGCTTCGGCCATCGCCAGGGATCCGGCCGGCCCCAGCCCCTCGGCCTGCTCGGGGATCTCGGCCGGCGCCTCTGCGCCCGGCGCGTCCGGAACCGCACCCGAGGACTCGGCGGAGTCGATCACCGCTGAGGGACCCTCTGGGTGCGGAATCTCCTGCGGGGTGCGCGGGGAGTGCATCAGAAAGGCGTAGAACGCGATGAGGGGAATCCCAATGAGCATGATCAGGAAGGGGATCCAGACGGTGCCGGCTGACACGCGGACGCGCCGCGCCGCCTGCCCTGTCACCGAAAAGCCGGATTCCCGCATCTCCTGTCTCCAGGAGTCTCTTCGGGAACCCGGCTATCTTCAGCAGAGCGGTCACTTCGGCAGCCCGGCTATCGTGCTGAAGACCCGTGGCGTTGCGTCCCCGCCTCGCGGCGGGTTTGCCGGGACCGGACACCACCGAGTGAATTGTCACTTACCATCTAACCTGAGCCTGCCCCCTTGTGTCCAGTCCTCCCCGAAGTCAAGATGGTGCTATCTCCAATAGCATGATAGTGATAACGTATTCATTGACAATAAGTTATATCGATCGATTGCTGCTCAGATTCGACAAGTTCAGTCCCAGCATGCGGCCGCGTCCCACCACGGACGTGGTTCCGAAGACAGATCATACCGGCCAGTCGTTGGGCAGTCGCGGGGGCGAGCAGGATGCCGTGGCGGAAATGGCCGGCAGCGAGATAGAGGCCGCGGACGCGCGTGGGCCCCAGCAGCGGCCGGCCTGTCCGGCTGTACGGCCGCAGCCCGGCCCAGGCGTCAAGAAATGTGCACTGCTGCAACGCGCTGCTGAACCGCCGCAGCCCATCGAGGATCCCGTGCATGCCTTCCAAGGTCAGGGCCTTCTCGAAGCCGGCCCGTTCGACAGTGGAGCCCACGAGGAGGCGGCCGTCGCGGCGCTGGACGACATAGGCGCGCTCCGCCATCACCACATGCCGGAAGAGCCGCGGGGGGCCGGCAAACGCCAGCATCTGTCCGCGTGCCGGCTCAACCGGCACCCGGACCGGCCCCAGGGCGCGCAGGCCCGCCCAACTCCCTAACGCGTTGACCACCACCGGGGCCTGCAGCCGCCCGCGGCTGGTGACCACTCCCTGCACTGTCCCGCGGCGCACGAGGATCCGGCGCGCGGTGGTGTGCTCGAGGACCCGGACGCCTGCCCGTCGGCAGGCAACGACCAGGGCGCGCATGAGGGCCTGATTATCCACCTGACTCTCGTCAGGGAAAAAGAAGCCGGCCCGCACCGGCCCATCCACGGCCGGTTCGCGGCGGCGCACCGCTGCCCCGGACCAGCGCTCGACGCGCAACCCGTGCCGGCGCTGCCAGCGCATGCGGTGCGCCATGCGAGTCTCCTCTGCCCGCGTCATCGCGAGATACACAATGCCGTCGCGGTGGAGCCCGAGGCGCAGGCCCGTGGACCGCTCGAGGCGCCGGATCCAACTCGGGTACATCCGGCGGGCCTCCTGGCAGAACTCCAGGAACGGCCCAGGGGCCGGCACGTCCATCTGCGCGGACAAGATTCCGGCCGCCGCGGTTGACGCCTCCAACCCGATCCCGCCGCGCTCGACCAGGGTCACGCGCCGCCCGCGGCGCGCCAGTTCCTCGGCCAGCGCGCAGCCGATGATGCCGCCGCCGAGCACCAAGATTTCAGCCATCTGTGGAAAACTCCCCAAAAAGGTGCCAGGCACCTTTTGGGTAATAGGTGCCTGACCCCTTGTTAGGACGTCTCACACGGCGGGGTCAGGACGCGCAGCTGGGAGCGTTTGGCAGGCGTCAGCGCCGAGAGGGTCTCGTACTTCTCGTCAGCGTAGCGGTCAATCTGCTTGACCAGGAGCCACTCCTTGCCGGTCACCGTAGGCCCGCGCATCTTGATCAGGGTGAAGCCACCCTTGAGCCGCCCGCCGCTCAGCGTCATCTTGAAGGCCCCCTTGGCGAATGCCGCCGCGGACGTGAGCCCGTCGATGAGGGCATACGTGCCGCTGTCCCAGACAATGACCGGCCCGGCGCCGTACTGCCCCTCCGGGATGACGCCTTCGAACGTCGCGTACTCCAGCGGATGATCATCCACCAGCACCGCCAGCCGACGGTCCTTTGGATTCAGCGACGGGCCCTTTGGGATGGCCCAGGACTTCAGCACGCCGTCGACCTCGAGGCGGAAGTCGTAATGGAGGCGGGAGGCGTGGTGCTCTTGAACGACAAAGATTGACGAGGCCATCCGCTTAGGAGGCGTGCCCTTCGACTCGCCTGGACGCGGTCTGCGCGGCGGCCTCGCTCAGGGCATCCTGAGCGAGGCCCCGCCGCCGGCGGGGCCGAGTCGAAGGATGGTGCTCGTGCACGACGAAGATCGGGGAGGCCATCCGGCCGGCCCGGGCCGCTCAGGCCGCCGGCGCGGGGGCGGGCACGTCCGGTTCCAGGCTGAGGAACTGGGCCGGGACGCCGGTGGTGAGATAGACCCGGCCTTCGCGGTAGAAGGCCACACCCGCCGCATGCGCCGCCGCCGCGTCAATGCGCAGCACCTGGGGTGCCTCCGTGTTCCGCCGCGACACCGTCACGGCATCCTCGAGCGTCTCGCTGAGATGCACGAACCGGCGGGCGGTGGGACCGAGGCCCTCGGCGAGGATGCGCGGCGCCTGCGCCGCCTCGGTGCCGTGATACAATCGGGCGGGCGGCACGACCGGCTCGCCGGCCGGCTCCACAGGAATGGAGTGCCCGTACCGCGCGCGCAGCCGGCTGCCGGCCAGCTCGAAGCGGTCCACCCCGCCGCCGAGGATGAGCTCCCGGAGTCGCTCGAGCGACACGCCGGGATAGCGGCGCCTGGCGATTTGGAAAAATTCCTCGGCGTCCACGTACCCGTGCCGGTCGGGACGCAGTCCGTAGCGGGCGGGATTGTGCCGCAGGACGTAGGACACCCACCGGCTGAACCGTTCGGCGTCAAACTCGTACGGATACATCCCACCACCTGCTGCAGGCCCCGCCATGGGGCGGGGCCGCGGCCAGCCGCGCCATTGAGGGCCCGACGAGGCTGGCCGTGGCGGTGCTGGAACGACCTATGCAATCAGAGAAATACTGCATGAACGTATTCGCCGCACGGCACCGCCAGTAGCAGGTGGTGGGAACATGCCCTCAACCCTCGCCGCGCACGTCCAGCCGGCCCAGCTCCTGGCGCATCTGCGCGCCCTGGAAGGGGAGCGCCATCACGTCTCCAGCCCGGCCGCCCTGCGCGCGGCCCAGGACTATGTGGGGCGCCACTGGCGTCGGCTCGGGTACACGTGCGTCCTGCAGGAATTCTCGTACAGCCGCGAGGGCTTTGTCAACGTCATCGCGCGCCGGCCTGACGCCCCGGACGGCCCCCGGCTGATCGTGGGCGCGCACCTGGACACCGTCCCCGGCACCCCTGGCGCCGATGACAACGCGAGCGGCGTGGCGGTTCTCCTGGAATGTGCGCGGCTGCTGGCTGCTGCCCCGCGGCTGCGGCATCCGGTCGACTTCGTCGGTTTCGCCCTCGAAGAGGAAGGGCTGCTTGGCAGCGCGCACTTCGCAGACTCCCTGCGCCGGGCGCGCGCACCGGTCCTCGGCATGCTTGCTCTCGAGATGCTTGGCTACACCGAGCGCGCCGGGCAACAACAGTACCCCTGGTTCCTCCGGGGACGCTTTCCGGCCCACGGCACCTACCTCGGAGTGGCCGGCAATCGCCGCTCGCGCCACCTGCTCCAGACCGTGGCCGACGCGATGCGGTGCACGGACGGGCTCGCCATCGAAACGCTCACGCTGCCCGGCGCAGGGTGGCTGTTCCCCGAGGCGCGCCTGTCGGATCATGCGCCCTTCTGGGACCGCGGGTACCCTGCGCTGCTCCTCACGGACACGGCCATGTTCCGCAACCCCCACTATCACCGGCCCACCGATACGGTGGACACCCTCGACCTCGTCTTCCTCGAGCGCGTCTGCCGCGGCGTCGTCGCGGCGGTCGAGGCGCTGGTCACCTAGGGCACGGCGACCAGCTTGCTGATCACGAACGACGCGCGCAGCGCGCGGCCCTCGGCCAACCGCAGGCTCATCTCCGTGATGCGCAGCAGCTGCGGCGAGCGGGCCAGCCGGTCCAGCAACTCCGCGACCTGAGTGGCCGTCGCCTCCGTCTCCAGGTTGACGCTCACGACACGCCGCTCGCCGCTGGTCGGCTCCTGCCGCAGATTGATGAGCTGCACGCCCAGGGCGCGGGCGGCTCCCTCGACCTCTGAGGAGAGGGCGGCCAGATCCGCCTCCGGCCCGGCCGAGGGCTGCACGTAGGGCGCGTACTGCGCGTACGTCTCGTTCACCGCCTCCGCCTGCGCGCTGGCGACCATGGCCTGAATGAGTCGCTGCTCGATCTCTCGCGCCTGGCTGCGCAGCTGGCTGACCCGCCGCCGCAGGGGCCGCAGCGCGATGAGATCCACCGCCCCGAGCAGCAGGAAGCCTCCCAGCAGCGCCGTGAGCGCACGCTGCCGCGCTGTCAACCGCTGCCAGCGCTGGAGGAGCGGCGCAAGCCCCTGGCCCATGCTCACGAGGCCTCCAGGTCGCAGAGGATCTCGAAATCCCACCCTACCGCCTGGACTCCGCGCGCCTTGGCGACCGAACGTGCCTGCACATTGGCAAACAGTCCCAGCGCCTTCAAGCGGTCGGAGAAGGTATAGGCGCCTGGCATGGACATCGCGCGGCCGCGAATCGTCACCGGCTTGCCATCGGCCAAGGACACCTGCGTGATGGTGATCTCCGGATCGGACGCCTCGGCGACCGCACGCAGCACCTCGAGCGCGCTGTGGGCAGGACTCAGCCACGCCCGGATCTCCCGCATCAGCCCTTGGCGCTGCCGCGTCTCCTCGGAGGTGCGCTCCACGGTGGCCAGCTTCGCCTCCAGTTGGGCCACGTACCCTCGCCAGAGCAGGATGCGCTCGATGTAGAGGACCGCCGCGAAGACGAGCATGACGGCGACTGTGCCTGCCAGGCGCGCCAGGTGGCGGGAGCGCGTGCGCAGCGCCTGGGACACCTTCGCCTCCGGCGGGATCAGGTCCATGCGCGGCGCGGCACCCGAGGCGAGCAGGCCGGCCAGCGCGGTGTACGACGCCGGGTGCTCCTGCGCTTGACGCGCCGCCTCAGGTGACGCGGTGCCGCCTGCCAGACTCTCCTGCACCTCGACCGGTACGCCCCATTGGCTGCTCAGCTGCTCGGCCAGGCTGCCCAACGAGGCGGCCATGCCGGTCAGCACCCCGCGGCCGATCTGCCCGGTCACATCTTCATGCAGCAGAATGCGGGGCAGCCGGACAAACTCCCCGACCCACCGCAGCCGCGCCTGGTCCGAGGCGGTCAAATGCTCCTGCCCGACGGGCACATGATGCGAGAAAATGAGCCGTCCCTCATGCAGCAGCGCGCAGTCCGTGCCGGTCACATCCACGTCAATGAGCGCCGTCAGTCCTCCGGCCGGCGCCTGGGGGACGGGCGGTGCTCGCCGCGCCCACCAGGCCTCCAGCCCCTCGGTGCTCACCCCGATCCATTCCGGGGTCAGCCCCCGGCCGCTCAACGCCCGCAGGACCGCGTCCATCGGCGCCTTGCGGCCGATCGCCAGGAGGACGCTGGTGTAGCCCTCACGCTGGGCCCCGATCACCGACCACCCGGAGAGGATGTCCGCGCGGGGATATGGGGTGAGTTTGCCCAACTGCAGGTCCAGCATGGAGGCGATCTCTTGGGTGTCGCGCGAGGGCAGCTCCAGACGCCGCAGCGTGAAGAGCTCGCGGCTGAAGAGCAGTCCCACCGCGCGGCCGCTCAACCCGGTCCGCTCGAGGAGGCGCGTCACCGCCGCGGCCGGATCGGTCGCCTCGGCTTCCGGGAGGGTCACCGCATGCAGGCGCTCGAGCCGGAAGGGCGCCTGGGCCGCCGCCGCCAGCTTGGCGGTGCGCGGAGACAGCTCAAGGGCGACCACATCACCGGTGACGTGCTTGGGCGTGCGCGGCCGACGGCCCGGCAGCCACGCCATCAGCGCGATGTGAAGACGTGGAACAGGATGAGGAGCGCCAACACCGCGATGGCGGCGGCGAAGGTGAAGGCCAGGATCATCGTGGTCTGGATCTTCGGCGCCGCGGCCGGGTTGCGGGAGAGCGCTCGGATCGACGCGGCCCCGATGACGGCAATGACCAGGGAAGGTCCGAGCGTCGTGAGGATCAGGATGAGGGCGACGGTCCAGCGCTCCATGGGCCGGCGGCTGCAACGCCGCCGACGATCAGGCTAACACGCCGCTTCGCTCAATTCAAGGAGGCGGGGCCCCGAGACCTGCCCCCGCGCTTACGAGGTGGGATTCGCCCCCGACGCGGCAGGGGTCCCGCCGTTGCCGCCGTTCGTGAAGGGGTCGTCGGACGAGGACGCGGTCCGCTCGGCCTCGGCCTGCCGGGCCAATTGGAGTCGCAGCTGCCGCTGCCAGATGAAGAAGAACGACAGACTCAACACCCCGAGCAGCGCCAGGATGATGAAGACGATCCGCCAGGTGGTCAGGATCGAGAGGCTTCCTCGCTCGTGTGCGCGGCCGGCCGCGTCCGTTCCCGCCCCTCCGCTCAGGACGGCACCGGGCCGTGACGGCTCGAGCGCGGCCATGACCATGAGCTGGCGCAGGGAAACCATCTCGGATTCGACCATCTGGAGCCCCTTGAGGTCCTCCCGGTAGCGGCTGATGTGGTTTTCTGGGTCCACGACCGGCGCGCGCTGGTGTTCGCGCAGCTCTCCCACGCGTCGACGGATGGCGGAGGCGATCAATTGGCCGCGGTCCAGGAACGGCGTGCCGACCAGCTTGCGCAGGATGTCGTCCACTTCCCGCGCGAGGCGGTCGAACTGCTCCTCCGCGACAATCCACACGTTCTCGATGAGGACGTTGCGGACGATGGACTCCTTAGGCTTGAGGGTCACGCGCCCGGTGACGACATGCGCGCCCAACTGCGCGTCATACACCACCTCGAGGCCGTCGGTATCAAGCACGTTCTCCGGCTTCACCTCGGGCGGGAGCACCCCGCGCAGCGTCACCTCTTTCGCATCGGTCTCGGAGGGGTTGACGGCGAGCAGTTTGAAGACAACGGAGTCCTCAGCCCGAGCCCAGCCGGCGAACCCGGCGAGGCCGGCAGCGAGCATGAGGCAGGCGAGCGCCCGACGCATGGAGTCACCTCTCAACATCACTATACCATATCGCTCAAAATCGCTTAAACCACCTGCCCCACAAAAAAACCCGTCAGGCTCTCCGCCTGACGGCCTCCACCCTGTGGACAACTCCCCCAAAAGGTGCCTGGCACTTCTCGGCCAGAAGGGGTCAGGCACCTCTTAGTAGCCGGCTTCGAACCAGGTCTTCACGACCGGCTCGTTCAACTTCTGCTCAAGGATGGCCTTCTGCACCTCGACCAGCGCCTTGAGCTCCTGGACGTGGTTGCGGACCGCCTTGACGTCGCCGCCCTGCGCTTCGCTCATCTGGTACAACGAATCAAAGCGGTACCCCTTGTCTGAGGTGACGGCCTGCATCTGCTTGGCGATCTGCGCCACCTGCTCCTGTAACGCGGTCGTGTCCAGCTGGCCGGGGATGACCGTGATCGCGTTCTGGACCTCTTGCAGCTTGTCGCCGAATTTGCCCAGCATGAGGGGCGCAAGCGCGGACTTCCCGTTGGCCCGGATTTCCGTCTGGAGCTGCTGGAGGATCGTCAGGGCTTCGTTCGCGCTGAAGTAGGCGTTCTGCGAGAAGCTGACCGCCGCCGCACTCCCTTCGGCCGACTGGATCGCCGAGTCGAGCGCGTCCAGCCGCGTGA
Organism: Planctomycetales bacterium; assembly: GCA_005239935.1. GTDB lineage: Bacteria > Omnitrophota > Gorgyraeia > Aquiviventales > Aquiviventaceae > SBAZ01. The sequence continues at coordinate 10,040 of SBAZ01000127.1, forward strand.
AGAGGGTGTCCGCCTCCACCTGCTCAGACTGCAGGGCGGCCAGCGTCTGTTCGACCCCGTCGAGCTGGCCAGCGACCGCGGTCAGATCCACGTCGCCTGTCGGCACGGCATCGAGGGACGCCTGGAGGGCGTCCAGCTTCGCATTGACGGTCGACAGATCGCTGCCGCCGACCGGCATGTTGGTGCGGATATCGTTCAGGAGCACAATCGCCGCGTCGAGCGAGGCCTGCTGGGCCGTGTTGCCCACTTGGGCCGAGAGCGCGGTGAGGCTCGTCTGGACCGTGCCGAGTTGCGTCAAGGCGGCCTGCAGGTCCGCATCCTTGGCCATGTCGGTCTGGACCTGCGCCACGGCCGCGATGGCATTCTGGACGCTGACCTCCGTGGCCATGGCGGCCTGCATCGCGGCGAGGGTGGTGATCGCGGCGTCGAGCGAGGCCTGCTGCGCCGGCGTGCCGACTTGACCGGCGAGCGCTGTCAGGCTGGTCTGCAGCGCACTCAGCTGACCCAGCGCGGTCTGCAGGTCGGCGTCCTTCGCCATGCCTGTCTGAATCGCCGCCACCTGCGTCAGCGCCGTTTGGAGCGTGGCCTCCTTGGCCATATCGGTCTGCACTTGGGCGACGGCGGTGCCGAGTGCGGTCACGTCCGCCCAGTTGATGGTGTCGGTCTGGGTCTTGATCGCGGTCACGTCCGCCCAGTTGATGGTGTCGGTCTTGGCCTGAATCTGGCCGGTCGTGGTGACGAGCCCGGTGACGTCGGTCCAGTCAATCGTGTCGGTCTTGGTCCTGATGGCGGCGATGTTGCCGACGCCGATCTCCGAGACGAGGGCCGTGACATCAGTCCAGGTGATCGTATCGGTCCGCGCGCGCACCGCGGCCAACTCGCCGGCGATCGAGCTGCCCAGCGGCGGCGTGCCGAGCGCGGACGCCAGCCCGGTGATCCCGGCATTAAGCGCCGCGGCGTCCAAGGCACCCCACTTCCCCACGAGGGTCTGCGAGTCCGCGTAGATCGAGTCCACCTGGGTCTTGGTCGCGTCAACCGTGGTCTGGATCGCCGCGGCCGTGGCCATGAGGCCGAGCAGGTTCGCGTCAATCGTCGTGATCTTCGTATCCAGGGTGTTGAGCAGCGTCACGAGGTTCCCCACGTCCTGCGCGGTGGCCAGGGCCCCGCGCACGGTCAGCGCCACGCTGTCCACCGTGCCGGCCGAGTCCGCCGTGGCCGGCTCGGTCACGACCGCGCGGTACTCGCCCAGTGAGGCGAGGGCGAAGGTGGACTCATACAGACCGGTCGCCGCGTTGAGCGACAGCGGCGGAATCCCTGGCACGACGGCGCCCAGCGTGTCATAGACCGTGAGGGCCGGCACCCCGCCCTCGCTGCGGTACTGGAGGACGGCCGTCTCGCTGGTTTCCAGCTCCATGTCCCGGTTCAGGATGCCGCCCCGCCGCAGCGCCTTCGTCTGGTCGTGCACCGCGGTCAATTGCTGCTGGAGGGCTGGCAAGCCGGCTCCGGGGTCAGACAGATAGGCTTGCACGCCGTCCACCTTGGGGATGACCTGGGTGCTGATCCGGTCGGTCTCGGCCTTGATCGCGTCGGCGGTGGCCTGGACGCCGGCGACATCGGCCTGGATGGCCGCCTGCGAGGCCGCCACATCGGCCTGGATGGCCGTCTGCGCCGTGGCGATCGCCGCAGGCAACTGCCCCAAAGTGGACGCCGGGCCGACCGTCTCGGTGTGGATTTCGCCCACCTGGGTCCCGATCGGCGCCAGCTCGGTTTGCAGGTCCGCCAGCGTCAGAGCTTGGTTCGAAGGAATCAGCAGAGTGACGGTCCCGCCGCTCGTGCGCACCCGACCCTCGTAGGTGATCGAGGCCTTCGCGAAGTAGATCGTGCCGGGCGTCAGCCCGGTCGGGCCGAGCGTGAAGTCGTAGTTCTTCTGCCAGTTCACGTCCGGCAACCCGGTGGAGCCGTCAATCGGGGGCGTTGCGTTCAGCGTCTGCAAGAGCGTGAGCCCGTTGTAAATCTCGATCGTGGCCGGCCCGAAGAGCGTCGGGTCCACCGGCAGCTGCCCCTGCTTCTCGAGCCACGTCTTGAACGTCATGGTGTCCGTGGCCTGGTTGTAGACCGGCTCGACCAGCACCTGGTAGATGGTCGGGTCCGGCACCGAAGAGGTCATGGAGACCGGGTTCACTTTGTCCCAGGCGTCCGCCCCGGCGCTGCCGGCGGTGGCGTCGCGCACGGCCACCCACCCGGTCACCGTGTTCGGGGTGAAGTCCTTCTTGATCCACTTCGTGACGTAGGTGCCAAAGGGATAGTGCCGGTAGACGGGTGACGAGAGACAGGGCGTGAAGCCGGCCGCGCAGTTGAGGTTATCCACAATCCAGCTCGGCGCCACCGTGGTGTCCTCCACGTTCAGCTCGGCCAGGTCCGCGCCGGTGTCACCGTTCTTGACCACCCACTTGATGCGGAACCACTTGACCAGGAACTGGGGCGACATGAACTCGCCGCGCGCCGTCCCCACATGCGCCGGGTCGACGTCGCGCACCCGGACCTGCATCGTGGGCACCTGGTGCGGGAAGAGTCCGTCGCCCGGCGTCTTGCCGGCTGCGGTCACGACCGGCGAGACCACGTCCGGCACCTTCCACGAGAAGCTGCCGGTGTTGGCAATCGCGCTGGCCGGCACGCCGGCGTCGGTCTGCGCCACCGTCCAGCCTATGCCGTCGGTCGAGTACTCCACGGTCACCTGCCCCACGGTCCCGGTGGTCGTCCAGGTGATGGGCCGAATCTCAAAGACCCCCCAGCCGTTGCCGGTCGAGGCCGGTGGGTCGTTGATCGTGAAGGCTGAGCGGATCGTGAAGTCTCCGTCGGAAGCATCCGACACCGGCGGATGCGCTGGGTCGTTGTCCGAGACGCGCACGCGGGCCTGGTGCGTGATCTCATCCGGCACGGTCCAGGGCATGGAGAGGTTTGCCACGCCTGTTCCGCTCACGCCGGCGGGGAGCATCGGAGAGATCACCAGCACGATCGGCCAGGTGGCGCCGCCGTCCTTGCTCAGGTCGATCTTGACGAGCCGGACGCTGCCGACCGAGTTCCACTCGATAGAGGTCGCCTGCCCGACGTCCAGGGTCTCCCCGCCGTTCGGCGAGGTGACCTGAATCTGCCCGACGATCGAGAACTGCTGGGAGATGCCCATGAGGCCAGCGATGTCCGTGATGGTGACGCGGATCCGGACGTTCGTGCTGATGCCGTCCGCCACCGGGTTCCACAGGTACTGCCCGCCGGTGCCCGCGTTGATGAGCCCTGGAGTCCCCTCGGCTGCGATGAGAACGGTTTGGCTCTCATCGGCGAAGCCATTCGTCGAGTACTCGAGCCGCACCTGGCCTGAGCTGACCGCAGGCTCGGTGTCCCATTCGATCAGGTGGGACGTGCCGACAGCCCAGACGTTGCCGCTGACCGGGGCCGTGACGGAGATGCCCGCGATCGTGAAGATGCCGTCCGACTCATCCACGGTGGCCGAGTCCTGCGCGTCGAAGACGCGGACCATCATCGTCGAGCCGGCGGACAGCGGCGTCCAGACGTAGCAGCCGGTGTCGCCCAGGTTCACCGCGCACCCGCCGGACGCGCCGTTCAGGACCGGGCCCGGCGTCACGTCGTTGATGTCCCCAAGGAACCCGTCGGCCGAGAACTGCAGCCGCACCTGCGGGATCGTGCCCACTGGAGTGGCCCAGCGGATGGTCTGCGGGCTGTTCACGGCCCAGTCCGGCAGGCCGCCGTTGTGCGCGGTGATCTGGAGCTGTCCATAGATCGTGAAGGCCTCGGAGAGTTCCTCCGCCATCGCCTCCCCGGAGACGTCCGCGTCCTCAGCCCTGATGGTCACCGTATCCTTCTTCACCGCATCCGGCACCACCCAGGTGTACTGGAGGGTGCTGGCCAACTTGGGCGTCCCAGGGTCAATCTCCACGTAGGGCCCGCCGGTGGAGTAGGAGAGCTTCACGTTCGTGAGGCCGGTGTGCGTCCACGTGATGTCCTGGTTGCTGCCCACAAGGCACCGCCCGACCGGTGGGCAGGCGGGCTTGGTCACGTCGATCGCAGTCACCGAAAAGACCGGGGAATCCTTGGGCACCGAGATGGGGTTGTCCATGTCCACCAGCCGGATCACCGCCTGGGTCGTCTGGTCCGCGACCGCCGGGGTCCAGGGGAACGTCCCGCTGGTATAGGGCGAGGCGGTGGCGACCGTGCCCAGCACCGCGAAGGGGCCGCCGGTCCCGGTCTTCGAGAACTCGATGCGGACGTTGCGGATGGCCCCGGTGTTCGTCCACTGGATGTTGTGGGCTTTCCCGACCGCCCATTTCATGCCGGCCGTGTTGGGGCTCAGCAGTGTCAAGGCGCCGGCGACCGCGAAGTTGTCTGAGAGGCCGTCACCGAACGGGCTCAGCGTGTCCCGGATGCGCAGGCGCACGGTGGGCGAGGCCGCCCCGTTGGGCACGATCCAGTTGCACGTCCCGTCATTGGCCTGCAGCCCAGGACACGCCTGCGTGTAGGTCGAGCCGTCGGTCGTGTACTCGACCATGAGGCTGCTGCTGATCGGCGCCCCTTGCGAGGTCCATTGCACGTTGTAGACCGGTGGCGAGACGCCCACGACCTCATTGAGGATGGGCGCGGTGATGGTGAAGGCTGGCTTCGTGACCGAGAAGCCGTTCGACACGTCGCTGACAGTCACGCCGTCCACCACGGTCGAAATCTCGATCTTCCCCGCATCGGTCCCGGACGCGATATACGTCGCGTCCGCCGGGATGTTCCAGGCGTAGGAGCCGTCCGAAGCCAGCGCCGTGGTCGTCAGCGTCTTGCTGAAGGTGGCGCCGTCCGGCGCATATTGCAGGGTCACGGTGCCCAGTGGTCCGCCCGGCGTCCAGGCAATCGTGTGCCCGTTGGTGCCGATGCGCCACACTTCGCCGCCGGCCGGCTGGTCCAGGTCGAGGCGGACGACCGTGAATCCAAGCGAGTCGGCCATCAACGTCTGCGCGCCGATGTGCGCCACCACCCGCACTTTCCCTGCACGGATCCCTGCGGACAGGAAGTTCGTCCCCGCCGCCGGTATCATCCAGTCGTACGTGGCCGGCGATGGGGGTAGCCCGGTCGCGATTGTCTGGCTGAAGGTCACGCCATTCGGTGCGTACAGCAGGTCCACCGTGCCGACCGCCGGGCTGACCGACCAGCTGATCGCGTGCGGGCCGGTGCCGAGCGTCCAGACTTCGCCACCGACGGGTGCCGTGATCGCGGGGGCTGCCACCACGCTGAAGCCCGGCGAGTCGGCGAAGATGGCCTGGGTGCCGGGGCCGTCATCCCCCCGCACGCGGATCTTCCCGCTCCCCAGCGCCGCCGACTCCTGGCCAGGGGCGATCACCCAGTCCGCGCAGCCGAAGGTCGCGGGCGCCCCGCAGGCGTTGTCGCCGTTGTTCATGCCGCTGAGCACGGTGACCATGTCCGGGCCGCTGAAGTCCCCGCTCGGGTCATAGTCCACCGCGACGAGTTGCAGCTCCTGGGCGGCGTTCGGGCCGTTCAGCTTCTGCCACCGGACGGTCTTGGGGTCTCCGGTGAGCAGCACCTCGTTGGCGAGTGGTTCGATGATGCTCAACGCATCGTCCACGTAGTTCGCGGTCACGTTCCGGAGCCCGACGAACTGGTCGCCGTCCGAGGTGAGGAACGCCCGCCAGTGCAGCGTGCCGGCGCCCACCTGCGTGGCGAACTGTTGCATCACCGCGGGCGTGAGCGCCGAGACCGGGTTCGACTGCACCGGGGTGTTGCCGGCGGCGTCCCAGGCGCCGAGGACGCCGTTGTACCACCACCACGGCCCGCCGGAGCCGTCCTTCGACAACTGGAACGTGATCGACCCGGTCGTGCCTGGCTCGGGCGTCACCCCGAATCCGGTCAGATGGGTAAAGGGCTGCCCGAGCAGGTTGATGAGCCGGGGCGAGGTCGTGGGATAGCCCCAGCCCTGGATGTCGGTTGAAAGCAGCTGCGGCGTGAGGGTCCTGTCCAGCGTCTGGATCAGCGCCCGGTACTGCGCGTACCGGTTCCTCGCCACGACGCCGTCCAGGTTGGCGGGCGAAGCGGTGAAGGTCTCGTTGACTTCGATTGCGCGATGGACGAGAAAGACTTCGTCCAGCAACCCGACAATCCCGTTGCTCCCGCCGGCTGACCCAAGGTAGAGGGCTGCGGCATCGAACACCGGGGTCGCCTGCAGCACGCCCTGCATTTCGCCCAATAACGCCCCATCGACATAGACCCGCAGCCGCCTCCCATCATACGTGCACAAGATCCGATACCATGGCGCAGCCGGGCCCTCCTGCCACGCCACGCTGCCCGAGGCCGTGATCTGTTGCCCGCCGCTCGTGACGATGCAGTACAGAGTCGTATTCCAGCGGAACACGTAGTAGTCATCGATCCCTGGCGCACTGGACGTCTTGGACGCCAGATACTGGAACGCGCCTGCCCCGCCCAGGAATTTCGCCCGCAGCCCGAGGCTGAACTCTGAGGTCGGCCGCACCTCCGGCCCGTCAGGGACCGCGACATGGTCATTGCCATCGAACTGCAGGGCCGTGCCGAACCCCGCATCCCCGGCCACCCACACCGGCGTGTTCGCCGGGACCCCGCCGCCGAGGGTGCCGAGATTGTTCACGGAGTTCGTGCCGCCGACGCCGTCGTTTGCGACGATCCCGGCATTTTCGTCGAAGTGCCACAGCCCTCGCAGGTCCGCCAGCGTGGCTGGGTCCAGGGGCGCGGTCAAATTCGGCAGCTGGGCGGACGGACGCCAGTCGGTCCAGCCGCTGCTGCCCGCGGTCGTGTTGGGGCCGGTGCGCACCTGCATCTGCACGTCGCGCGCGCCGGCCTCAAAGTGGGCCAGGGCCAGCGCCGCAAACGTCGTGAGGGACGCCTGCCCGTCGTAGAGGGCCAGTTCGTCGAGGGTGCCGTCCAGGTACAGCTCGTTCGCGCCGCCCAGGCCGGTGCGGCCGACGTAGACGTGGCTGGTGGCGTTATAGGCCGGATTGAAGGCGCGCCCAACCGTATTCTCCAGCCCGCCGTTGACGAACAGGGCGACGGAGCCTGGAGCCGACGTGCTGGCGCAGGCCACATGGTACCAGCGGCCGGCCACAACCGCCGTGGTGGAGACGGCGGTGGCGGTGGTGGTGGCGTTGCCCACGGTGCACCCGAGCCGGTTGTCGGCTTGCTTGTAGAGCGAATAGCCAGAGGAGGCAATCGCCGCGACGGTGCCGCTGGTATTGCGCTTGAACATGATCGTCTGCTGACCGGCCAGCCCGTTGAACTTCACCCACGCCTCCATCGCCATGAGGGTCCCGTGCAGCTCCGTGCCCCCGATGATGGGGACGTAGGCGTAGTCATCCACGCCGTCGAAGACGAGCGCGCGGCTGGCGCCGAGGCGCCCCTCGGACCACAGCGGGGCCTGGTTCGCGGGACCCAGCGACATAGGTTCGGGGGTCCCATTGGTGCCGCCGGTGTCATCGGCCGTGGGGCCTGTGACGTCATCGAAGTGGTAGAGCGCGGCCAGGCCTGCCTCGGTGTCGGGCAGCGGGTCGCCCAGCGGCGCGACCGGCCCTTCGCTCCACGCGAGGGTGCGCCAGGCGTCCGTCTGGGTGCCGGCGTCGATGATGCTCGGACCGCTCGCCGAGGTGTAGGAACCTGCGGTCGGCGAGTAGTGGCCCTGGGTGGCGTGCGCGGCGATGGTGGCCGCCGGCAGGGCGCTCTCCGAGATGGCGACTTCGTCGATGTACCCCCGGAAGAAGGCGGTCCTGGTGGGGGGGGCGGAGGTGACGCGCGTCCCAATCGCGGGCGCGCACCAGTCGCCTCCACAGGGGAGGTGCGCCAGCGTGCCGGTGCCACCAACCGAGTTCACGGGGACTCCATCCACATAGAGCGTCAAGGGGGACGTTGCCCCGGATCCCTGATAGGTCATGGCGAGGTGGTACCACCGGCCGACTTGCAGCTGGTTTGACCCATTCACCTGGAGCTGCGCGCTCACGCCCGTCCGCACGATCTCCGCGCCCGGGATGCCGTTGTTGAGGTAGAGCCCATAGGCGACCGTGCCGTAAGAGTAGCCCGGCGCGCTGACCACCGTCCGGAGGTTGGTGAGGCCGGTCGCGTCGGGCACATAGACCCACGCCTCGACCGTGACGCCATCCGTCGGAATGACCTCGCTGGTCCAGTTGTTCGTCCACGCAAGCCCATTGACTCCGTTCAGGTTCAGTGCGCCGGTGCCGAGGAGCGCCGACGGGGAGCCGATGTACCCCGCACTGATCAGCGTGAGGGTGTTCGCGACGGTATTGTCGCCGCCGAGATCGTCAGCCCCGGACCCGTCGAGGTGCCACAGGGCGCCGAGCGTCGGGGTCGTGTCCGGGATCGGCACCGGCGGCACGTACTGCAGTTCAAGGGCCGAGGTGGCCGGATTCCACACCAGGGCGTCCGTGGTGCCGTTGAACGTCGCGCTCGAGTTCTCGACGTGCGGCACAGTGGCGTAGGTCGTGAGCCGCACGCGGACGGCCTCCCACGTGAAGTCCGTGGGGGAAGACATCGTATAGTCCGTGCTGGTGGTAATGTTCGTAAGCCACGTCCTCAGCGCCGGCGACAACGCTGCGGCGGTGCCGGCCAGCACGACCAGCCCCAGGGTCAGCAGTCCTGCGCGAAGCCCCATCCGCCGCCTCATGGTCGCCTCCAAAAAAGCGGGGACGTTTCTCATGGGGACACTTCTCGGAGCGGCACCGGCACCAGGGCGGGACGGCGGCCGAGCAGACACCCGGCCAGCCAGGCACAGACGGTCCGGAAAATACACACGACGCCAGGGGATGGCGTCGGACCTGTCTGAGGGCTCACGTTCATCCGTCTCCTTCGGCAGCGCCGCTGTCCCTCGACTCGCCCCGCCACGTTCCGGGTGGAGCGGGGTTCGCTCAGGACCGGTCGCTTTGCGTACCTGGGTTGCCCCAGGGTTGCCGTTCTCGGGAAACCGCCAGTCATCCTCGACTGGCCCTACAACTATACCTGACCTTGAAACCGAGCGTCAAATGAGGTCAGCCTCCTGGGGTGCTGCCTGGCACCGTGAGCGGCCTGATCCTGCCGATCCGGCCTTCGCTCAGGGCCTGTGGAATGATCCTAACCCGCTGAGGCCTAGCGGGTGAGCCAGTCCCAGAGGAGGGACCAGTGCTTGCGGGGCAGCCGCTCGGCCTGGGCCCTGGCTTCTGCCAGGTCACCACGCAGCAGGGGGGAGTGGCGGAGGCGCTATCCTGTTCGCAGGAATCGACGGATCTCGTCGTGATTGCCCGCTAGCAGAAACTCGACGACGTCCCCGCTCCGCGCGAACACCACACGGTCCGCGAGCCCGGCTCGCAGCTCCCACAGGCCAGGCCGGAGCGCTTTCAACCCTAAGCCTCTGGGCAACTCGCCCACCTCAAAGCCAGCCACCAACCGGTCGATGGCTGCGCGCACACGCGCCCTCCGGTCGGGGTCCAGCCGTGCGATACTCCGGTCGAATCGGGCCGTGGCTCGATAGCGCATCCGCTCGCTAGAGCGAGTGGAGGTGTTTCAGAAACGCCTCGGCCGAGTCAAACGTCTTGCCGCCGGGCTCCTTCCTCAACTTTAGCAGCTTGCGGATCTCCTCATCCGTGTACGAGTCCTCCGCAGGCACCAGATCCACTTTGGTAATCACGATACGGCGGCGCTGGTCATCAATGAGGAAACCCACCCTGTCCCCTTTCTCCTTGACGCCCAGCAACTGCCGAACACGCTTGGGCAAGGTAATCTGGGCCTTGCTGCTCAGCGGTGCCGTGATAAAGTAGGTCATGGCCAACCTCCTTATGTATGGAATCTTTTCTTCAAAGATACCATACTGGTCGGGCGGCGTCAACCCCACGCGGCAGCTGTTCACATGGCAGGCGCCAGACGCCGCGGGGTCAGGCACGAAAAGGAACCAGACTCCAAGAAGCCTGACTCCTAGCGGGTGAGCCAGTCCCAGAGGAGGCCCCAGGGGCGCCGGGGCAGCCCGGCGGAGCGGGCGGAGGGAGCCAGGCCGGTGTCGGAGAGGTCGGTGCGGGGGGCTTGGGCAAGGTGGCGCCGGGCCTGCTCACGGTTGTGCAGGACCCGACTATAGATGAAGGCCAGTCGCGCGTGGACCTCAGGTCGGTCGTCGTGCTCCAGGGACCGTTCGTAGGCCTCGGCGGCCTCGGGATAGCGCATGAGGGCGAAGGCTCGTTCGGCCCGAGCGCGCTCCTCCGCCGCGAGCGCGCGGTTGGCGGCGGCCAGGCTTCGCGGCGACGCCGCGGCTCGTGCCGCCTGGTCAGACATGGCGCCCGTGGCGGACAGCGTACCCCCTGCCTGCCGCCGGAGCGCCTCGTAGGCGGACGACAACTCCGACCATTCCTCCCGCAGGCGTGCCGCCTCGCGCTCCTGGCTCGCCAGCGACGCGGCCAGCCGCTCCATTTCCTCTGGGGCGACCGCGGCCGCGGAGGCCTCCTCTAGCTGCACGGCCAGCGCCACATTGCGCGCCTCGAGATCAGCCACGGTCCGCTCCACCCGCGCCAACTGGGCCGCCAGACCGCTCGTCTCTCCGGAGGCCTCGTCCAGCGCGCGCCGCAGGTCCCCGCGCTCCGCCGTCAGGCCCTTGAGGTCCGCCGTCATCTGCGCCGCGGTCCGCTGCAGCTCGCGCAGCTCCGCGTCGCTCGCCGTCCAGCGCTCCTTGAGGACGTCGTAGGCGCCGGAGAGCGTCTGCCGCTCCGCGTCGAGCATGGCCAGCGTCTGCTGGGTCTGCTCGAGGGTCTGGCGGCTCCGCGCCAAGTCCGCCGCGGTCCGCTGTCCCCGCGCATACAGCCTCCACGCGCCCACCCCGGCTGCTCCACAGACCGCCGCGAGGAGCACGACCGTGAGCGGTCCGCGCAGGCCCTTCATGGGATTGGCGTATCCGGCCAGTCCACCCGCGCGGTGCTGGAGGCCGGCCCGAAGAACTCGTCGCCGGAGACGATGTGCGGCGTCAGGAGGATGACCAATTCCTCCTTCTTGATCTGGTCAGAGTAATTCTTGAAGAGCATCCCGACGAGCGGGACATCGCCCAGGCCGGGCACCTTTTGCCGCGTCTTGGTCAGCGTGTCCTTCATGAGGCCGCCGATGACCACGGTCGTGCCGTCCTTCACCAGAATCTTGGTCTCCGCCTCGGACGTTTCGACGATGGGAATCGTGTTGCCGTTTGCGGTCTCCAATTCGTCCGTCTTGGTGCTGACCTCCGGCCGGATCTTCAGCGTGACATAGCCCAGGTCATTGATGGTGGGTGTGACGAACAGCTTCACGCCCACGTCAATGAATTCGATCGTCTCCGCCGTCGTCGCCGTCGACTGCGCCTGCGTGACCGTCGTCGTCACGTACGCCTCGCGCTTGCCCACCAGGATCTTCGCGTCCTCGTTGTTCATCACGGCGATGTGCGGGCTGGAGAGGACCTTGGTGTCGCCGAAGTGGTGCAGCGCTTTGATGGTCGCGGTCACGTCGTTCTTCGCGATCGTCCCGATGACCACCTGAATGGCGTTGGCCGCATCGGTGTCGATGGGCAGCGAGTTCGTGATGTCAATGGTCGGGAAGTGCTTGCTCTCCGACACCCAGCGCCAGTTGATCCCGGTATCGAACTCATCGCGCAGCGTCACGGAGAGGATGGACGATTCGATGTACACCTGGGGGGTCTTGGCATCAAAGGCGCGGACCAGCGTTTCAATCTCCGGCATCCGGGAGGGCATGTCGGTGATGACCAGGGCGTTGGAGCGCTTGTCGAGATGGAGTTTCCCCACATCTTTCGTGAGGGCCGTTTCCACGGCCGACTGGACGTCCTCGGCCTTCGCGAAACGCAGCGGGAACGTCTTGGTCCTCGTCGGGAGCCGGCGCTCGATGCTGGGCACGTCGACCGACGCGATCAGGGCCTGCATGTGTTCCAGGACATTCGGCACCTCGAGGATCGCCAGCGTGGCCGTGGGCTCATCAATGACGATGCGCCCGACCGGCGATTTGAGGCTCGCCAGGAGGGCACCGACTTGGCTCGCATTCGCGTACGTCAGCGTCCCGGTCCAGGACTGCCGGGGGTCGCTGTAGCGCGTCCCGTAGAGCTGCTCGTAGAGCGCGCCGGACATGACATAGAGGATCTTGCCCCGCCGCTCCACGGCCAGGCCGTTGCTGACCAGCACGATATCGAGGGCGTCGCGCACGGACACGTCGGTGAGGACCAGTGTCACACGCCCCTGCACCTCCTGGCTGGTGACGATATTGAGCTGGCCCTGGGTGGCCAGGAACTTGAGCACCTCGATGACGTCCATCCCCCGCAAATCCAGCGAGATGGCGGTTGACAGCCCGGGAAAGAGCGCTTCATCAAGCGCCTCCTGGCCGGTGGGCTGCTCGGTGTGCTCCGGTGCGGCGAGCGGCGGGTTGGTCTGCGAGGCCCGCGCAAGACCCGGCAGGGGCGCGGCCCACGCAGCGGCCACGAGCACCCACACCCCCACGCGAGCGCGCCGCATCAGAAGAGTTCCATCTCCGCCCCGCCCGCGTCGAACACCACCCGGTCCTCCAGAATGGCCTTCACGGTAAACGGCCCGACGATGTCGCCCACCCCGACGATGCTGGTCGCGTTCTGCGTCACGTCTTCGATCATGGCGCGCGGCCTCGCCCCGGTCTTCGCGATCCCGACCAGGCGCAGGTTGCCCAGGGCCTGCTGCGCCGCGGGGGGCGGCGGCCGCGCGATCACCGGCTCCGCCCCGGGCTCGGCCGGCGGCGCCTCGCCCAGCCGGAAGGGATCGGCGCGGCGCAGGGCGCTCACATACTCGTCCGTGGGCCGCAGGCCCTCCAGCGGCGGGGCCATGACGAAGGGCGCCAGGTACTGCTGGGCCTTCCCCAGCACGTGTTCCAGGCGCGGGCGGACGATGAACGGACTGACGGCGCACAGCGCTCCCAGCCCGATGGCGACGACGAGCAGCCCCTGGTTGATCCGGGGCAGGTCCAGGGGTCCGACGATGCCGAGCGCCTTGCCCGCCAGGCCGGCCAGCGTGAGCGCGGGGGCGTTGCGCCGCAGCGTCCGGTGGGCCGCCCCTTGGATCACCGCGAAGAGCCGTTCTTCGGGGGTCGGCTTGCCGGCCATCACCCCACCACCTGCCAGGGTCCCGTCCCCGGGCGGGACACGCGGCGAGTCCCGCGCATCGCAATCCATGTCCCCACGCTGCCGCGCCCGCAGCGGACAGCGCGGCCGACGACCTTGAGGCCGCTGCGACTGGCAGGTGGTGGGGTCATATCCCCGCAGGCGCGGCGTGCAGCTCGCGCTCGTCCCCGGCAAGACCGCGGACGAGCGCGGCCGTCACGGTGGCGTGTTGGTCCATCACCAGCCGCTCCAGCGCGTCGTGGCAGAACCGCGCGATGCGCCGCGGGTAGCCCTGGCTCGCGTAGTAGATCTCCCGAATCGCCTCCTCCGCAAAGAGCGCCTCGCCCCCCCGAAACCCGGCTTGCGCGAGCCGGAACTCGATCAGGTCCCTGGTCTCGCGCTCGTCGAGCGGGTTGAGCACGTACTTCAGGCTGATGCGATCCCACAAGTTGCGGATGCCGCGCAGCACCGGCAAAAATTCCATCTGCGCCATGAGGACGAGTTGGAGCAGTTTCTGCTCAGGCGTTTCATAATTCAGCAGCGCGCGCAGGAGTTCCAGGTTGGAGGCCGGCAGCTGCTGCGCCTCGTCGATGAGCAGCGTGACGATGCGGCCCTGCTCGACCCCGCGGTGGAAGAGATGCCGCTCGATGGCGGCGAGCATCGCTCGGACCGGCGTGCCGGGTGTGGCCGGGTCCAGATGGAACGTATCGAGCAGCGCGGCGAGGAACTCCTGATCGGTCTCGAAATACGGATTGAGGATGACGTGCAGGTCAATGGGGCCGTCGTCGGGCAGCACCTGGGCCAGCCGCCGGCTCAACGTGGTCTTGCCGGTGCCCACGTCGCCCAGGACCAGGCTCAGGCCCCGCTGCAGTTTGACGCCGATGCGCAGCCGGTACAGGGCCGCCCGGTGCGTCGCGGAGAGGAAGAAGAACTGCGGGTCAGGGCTGGTCGAAAAGGGCTCGCGGTCGAGCCCGAGGAGGCGGTAGTAGCTCATCGGCCGGCGCTCAGGCGTTCCGCGCCGGGGCCTGTGTGGGATGGCCCGGTTGTGTGCCCGTTGCTGCGCGTGCTCACCAGAGACACTTCCCCTGCGCACTCACGTACCACCGGGCCTCACGGGGCGCTCCCAACGCCACCGAACGCATTCTAGCCGAGGAAGTTAGGAGAGTCAAGACAGCGTCGAAGACGAACGGTGTCTGACACCGCGGGTGGCTCCGACTAGGCGCTGCGCGGTGTCTGACACCGAGACTAGGGCTGGTCTTACCGGGAGTACTGCCCCGTGTAGCGGTCCACTAATTCGCGGATCATCCGCTGGTACTTGGTGCCATGCTGTGCGGCGTACTCTTTGAAAAACCTCACGCTGGCCTTGCTGAGCAAGAGGGTCACCTTCACGGTCTGCTCCGGTACCGCCAGCTTCTGCGGCGGCGGCAGCACATCCTTGATGGGTGTCAGCCGGCCGATCGGCAAGTCCTTGTCAGCCTTCGCGCCCCTCATAGTAGCGCCTCCCTTGTTTCTCCAGTACCCGGCTCCGTAGATGCGGATCAGCCCGCCGCGATACGTGAAGCGGACCGTCACGACTCGACCGCCCACTGCCCCGAGACAGAACATCCTCGGCTCGTGCCGACTGTGCGCTTCATCGGTGTACAGTGTGCGCTTCGGGTCTCGGAACGCCTGCGCCGCCGTTTCAAAATCCACCCCGTGCTTCCGGAGATTCGCCGCTTCCTTCTTGAGATCCCAGATGAAGCGGCCAAGTCTCCGATGCATCGTCACCGGTCAGTCTATCCAATAGCCATACTATTGTCAATATTATCATACATATTACACTTGGGGAGAGCCGTCAGGCGCGGTGGCGTGGTCGGTGGTTCAGGGTGCGGTCGGGTCGAGCGGGGTCCAGGCCAGGACGCGGCTCTCGCGGTCCACGACGCACGCGGCGCGGCGACGGCCCGACATCCCGGCCGTCCACCCCTCAAGCACCCCGCTGAACACCGTCGAGTGGACCTCGAGGCCGGGATACGCGTCATAGGGCTGGACCGCGCGTTGGGCCAGAATGTCTGCGACCTCGGCCTCGCTCAGTCCCCAGGCCTGCAAGACCAGGCTGGGCGCCGTGTTGACGTTGGGACGTCCCTGCCCGTAGACGGTGACAGAGGGGGCGAGGGCCGCGAAGAGTTCTGCGGTCATGCCAGGCACCACGCGCAGCTCGTCCAGCGTCTGCAGCGGCGCGTTGCGGCACGCATAGCCCAGGGCGCCCTCGTCACACCAGGCCCCGACGGCCTCATCGCGCCAGTCCAGGATCGCCGCGGCCTGGTCCGCCGGGCCGAGTGTGCCGGACACCTCGACCAGCGTCAGCAGGCGCTCAAGCACGCCGGCGTCGGCCGTATTGAGATTGATCTTGCGCTCCTCATCCACGAGCCCTGGGGCCCACCCC
>SBAZ01000006.1 GCA_005239935.1 Planctomycetales bacterium
AGGCCTCGCCGGCTCGCGGACTTGGGGCGTCGGCAGGCCGAGCTGCGCAACCAGCTCGTCACCGCACTCACGTATCCCATGCTCCTCGTCGTCTTCGGCTTCGGGGTGTGCGCGTTCCTCATCATGAGCATCATCCCGAAGTTCGTCGAAATCTTCCAGGAGGCGAACGTCGTCCTGCCGGCTCCGACCGCGCTGCTCTACCAGCTCAGCATCCTGTTTCGGCACGGCTGGGTGGCGCTCGTGCTCGCGGCGCTCGGCCTCGCGGGCGCATGGGTCTGGGCTCGCCGGGTCCCCGCGATCCGCCTGCGGATGGACGCGGCGTCCCTGCGCATTCCGGTCATCGGAGACTTGCTGCGTGAAGCGGCCGTCTGCCAGCTGGCCAGAACCTTGGAAACCCTCTTCGCCAGCGGGGTGCCGATTCTCGAAGCGCTTGAAATTGCGGAGAGCACCTGCACGAACCGCGTGATCGGCGAGGCCATGAAGCAGGTCCAGGCGAACGTCCGCCAGGGCGGGGCGCTGACCGAACCCCTGAAGCGCAGCGGCCAGCTTCCGCCCATGGTCGTGCAGATGCTCAGCATCGGAGAGAGTTCCGGCGCGCTCGATGCGATGCTGCGGGAAATTGCCGAGCACTACGAGGAGCTCCTGCAGCACGGGGTCAAGCGCGTCATGACCCTGGTGGAGCCGCTCCTGCTCATCGTGATGGGCGGCATGGTCGCCTTCATCATGGCCAGCGTCCTCCTGCCGCTCTTCCGGATGGTCAATGTCATTCGTTGACACGCTCCGGCAAAAGGGTAGACTAATGCTGGCACGTTCTGCAGCCGACCGAGTATGTTGTAACCTATAGGAGCACAGAGGGATGCAGGCAACACGCCGGGATGGCTTCACGCTGATCGAAATGATGATCGTGATCGCGGTCATCGCGATCTTGGTCGGGGTCGTCCTGCCCCAGTTCCGCGGAGCGCAGGATGAAGCGAACATCAACCGCGCGCGCTCCGAGCTGCGTACGCTTGCGACGGCCGTCGAGTCCTACTACATCCATAACAGCAACACGCTGCCCTCCGCCATGAGTTCGCTGACGACAGCGACGCCGCGCATCATCACGACGATCCCGGATGACCCATTCAACACGACGACCGACTACCAGTACGCCCGCGACAGCGGCTCCCCGGCGCAGTACTACGTGATTTACTCCATCGGCACCGACCGCGCCGCCGACATCAGCGGCATCAACACGAGCGGGCAGGTCACCGAGGCCTCGGGCGGCGACTGCACGGAAGACATCTTCGTGACCAACGGGACCCGCACTGACGCGTCCGGGAACGCCTGCGGCAACTAAGACGGGCGGTGTCAGACACCGCAATCGGTGTCAGGTACCGGAAGCTGGCTTCACGCTCTTCGAGGCGCTCCTCGCGATTGTCGTGTTCGCCGCCGGGACTGTGGCCGCGGTCGAGGTGTTCCAGCGCGCCCAAGCCGGCGCCTCGGACGGGGAAAACACCTTCATCGCCACCTACCTCGCGCACCGGCGGCTCGAAGAACTGCGCAATGTCGCCTACGCGAGCCTCACCTCTGAAACACGAGCGGATGTGAGCTCCCCTTCTGGATTCACGCATTTTGAGCGCGAGGTCACCGTGACGACGCCGTACACGAACCTGCGCCAGCTCGTCGTCAACGTCTACTGGACGACCGCCGGTGGAGACGCCAGTGTCTCGGTGCAGACCTACCGTTCCGGGGTCTGATCTCCCCGGTGTCAGGCATCTGCGGCTTCGGGCACCCGCTGGCCGCGCGGTGCCTGACACCGGTGGCTTTACGCTCCTTGAGATGATGATCGTGCTCTCGCTGGCCGGCGTGTTCTTCGTGGCGGTCGGGGAAACGGTGGTCACCGGGCTGCGGGCGGCCCGGGCGGCGTACGAGCGCGAGGACCTACGGATGCAGGCGGCCGCAGTGCTGGAACGCCTGACCCGGGAGCTCGCGTCGGCTGATGATGTGGACGACGCCGACGATGACGAATTCCAGTGCGACACCCCCAGCGTCAACAACGTGGAATATGTCTACGACAGCGGCGCGGACACCGTGACGCGGGACGATGCCAGTCTCAACGAGCAAATCGTCCTGCGGTATGTCACCTCGTTTGACTTCAATTACTACGATACGAGCAATGCGCTGCTGTCGACGCCGGTCGCAGGGAGCGCCGAAGACACCATTCGCGTTGTCCAGGTTGTCATGACGCTCAGCCGCGGCACGGAGACCATCAGCCTCGCCGGGGCCGCGTACTTGAGGAACATGTGATGACGGGGCGCAGCCGCTGGAGTCGGTTATCGCATCGGGGGGCCGTGCTCTTCCTCACTTTCGTGCTCATGCTGGTGGTGTCGGGGTTGGCCGTGGCGGTGGGGGTGTTTGCCTGGAACAGCCAGCTGACTGGCAAGTCCACCCTGCAAGACAAACAGGCCTTCTATCTCGCGGAGGCCGGCCTCAACCGCGCGCGGCAGGCGCTGACCGCCGGCACCTGGACCGCGGCCACCGGAGCGGGGAATACCTACACGGAATCGTTCGGCCCGGGAGCATATCAGGTCACCGTGGTGGATAACGGCAACAACACCTACACGATCACCTCGGGAGGCTATGTCGGCAGCGCCACGGCGTACACGGCGCGCAGACAGGTCGTCGCCACAAACGTCCCGGTCAGTGTCAGCAACACCAACAAGGCCCTCACAGCCACCGCCTCTGCGTCGTCGTCGAATGGCAGCAACACGGCCAATAAGGCCAATGACGGCTCGACCAGCACCAAGTGGGAGGCCGGGACCAAAGGGAGCGGGGAGTGGCTCGCGATGGAC